>NZ_CP101508.1:351600-703200 GCF_024380015.1 Photobacterium atrarenae | reverse complement strand
AAACGCCGCCCACGTGCCAACGTTTCTCAGGTAATGCACCTGATCGGAGATGTGGAAGGCCGTGACTGCATCATCGTTGATGACATGATCGACACCGGCGGCACCCTGTGTAAAGCCGCTGAAGCGCTGAAAGAGCGCGGCGCCAACCGCGTCTTCGCTTACGCAACGCACCCGGTCTTCTCAGGCAACGCGCCACAGAACATTCGCGAATCCGTGATCGACGAAGTGATTGTAACCGACTCCATTACCCTGTCTCAGGAAATGATCGACACAGGGAAAGTTTCGGTTCTGACCCTGTCTGGCATGCTGGCTGAAGCCATCCGCCGGATCAGCAACGAAGAGTCAATCTCTGCGATGTTCGCACACTAAGCGCCTGAGCGGGCAGCTTCCCTCAGCAGTTGCCTGTTAGCGACTCATTGACTTGAAACGCCCCGCGCCTTGCGGGGCGTTTTGCTATCAGTATCAATCCCGCGCCGTTTGGTATAACATAGCGCGCGTTTGAGCCCCTGAGACTTGAGAGACTAGCGTGAGTAACAATATCCGTCTATTGGTCGGCCTGGCGAATCCTGGTGCCGAGTATGCGAGAACCCGTCATAACGCGGGCGCATGGGTGGTTGAAGAGCTGGCCCGTGCCCATCAAATCACTTTGCGGGAAGAATCCAAATACTTCGGTCAGACCGGCCGGATCCAGGCCAATGGCCACGATCTCCGCTTGTTGATCCCATCGACTTACATGAACCTGTCCGGTAAGTCCGTCTCGGCCCTGGCCAATTTCTACCAAATCAAACCGGAAGAGATCCTGGTCGCCCATGATGAGCTGGATTTACCGCCCGGTGTGGCCAAGTTCAAGAAAGGTGGCGGTCACGGCGGCCACAACGGCTTGCGTGACATCATCAGCAAAATGGGCAACAACAAAGATTTCTATCGCCTGCGAGTCGGTATCGGCCACCCGGGCGACAAAAACAAAGTGTCCGGTTTTGTCCTCGGCAAAGCACCGGCCAAAGAGCAGGAAAATATTGATGCGGCCGTCGACGAAGCGGTGCGCTGTATGGATATTCTGCTTAAAGACGGCCTGAATAAGGCGCAAAATCGACTACATTCATTCAAAGCCGAATAAACGTAGTCTTACTTATTTGTTCTGACTCGGCCCCGCGCGATCCCGGATCGCCGGCTGAGTTGTTTCACCGAATCATCACCAAAAGGGTTTCCAACCATGGGTTTTAAATGCGGAATCGTGGGCCTGCCAAACGTCGGTAAGTCCACCCTATTCAACGCCTTAACAAAAGCAGGCATCGAAGCGGCGAACTTCCCGTTCTGTACGATCGAGCCAAACACCGGCGTGGTCCCGGTGCCGGACCTGCGTCTGGACGCGCTGGCGAACATCGTCAACCCGCAGCGGGTCCTGCCAACCACCATGGAATTTGTCGACATCGCCGGTCTGGTTGCCGGGGCGTCGAAAGGTGAAGGCCTGGGGAACAAATTCCTGGCCAACATCCGTGAAACCGATGCCATCGGCCATGTTGTCCGTTGCTTTGAAAACGACAACATTGTCCACGTTGCCGGCAAGATCAACCCACTTGACGACATCGAAGTGATCAACCTGGAGCTGGCGCTGGCGGATCTGGATACCTGTGAGCGTGCGATCCAGCGCCAGGCCAAACGTGCCAAGGGCGGTGACAAAGACGCGAAATTCGAAATCACCGTGCTGGAAAAAATGCTGCCGACCCTGACAGAAGGCGGCATGGCACGCTCGATTGAGCTGAGCAAAGAAGAGCTGGCAGCGATTGGCTACCTGAACTTCCTGACACTTAAGCCAACCATGTACATCGCCAACGTCAACGAAGACGGCTTTGACGACAACCCATACCTGGATCAGGTACGTGAACTTGCGGCGCAGGAAAATGCCGTCGTCGTTCCGGTTTGTGCCGCGATTGAATCTGAAATCGCTGAGCTCGATGATGCTGATCGCGAAGAGTTCCTGGCAGATATGGGGATCGAAGAGCCGGGCCTGAACCGGGTGATCCGCTCTGGCTACGAGCTGTTGAACCTGCAAACTTACTTCACCGCTGGCGTGAAAGAAGTCCGTGCCTGGACGATTCCAATTGGTGCGACCGCGCCGCAAGCCGCCGGTAAGATCCACACCGACTTCGAGAAAGGCTTTATCCGGGCCGAAGTGGTGGGCTACGATCATTTCATCGAATTCAACGGTGAAAGCGGTGCCAAAGAAGCCGGAAAATGGCGTCTGGAAGGGAAAGATTACATCGTTCAGGACGGCGATGTGGTTCACTTCCGCTTCAACGTGTAATTTCTCGTCATAATTCCCTGCGAATTTTCCATAAGCCAGCCTGCCAGCTGGCTTATTTTTTACTCAGCCTCCTCCTCCAGCCCTCGGTTTAACGCCTTTCCAGGCCCGTTCCCGTCCGCCATTCGTGCATTTCGTCCAAATATCCATCGAACAGGCGGATTTTATGCAGATATTAAAAAAAACTATTGACGCTTCTGACTGTGGTGAGCATAATGCGCCCCGTTCCCGACACAGTGGCCTTTGCTAAGCGCCCGGTTGGAATGACAAAATGGCTACGTAGCTCAGTTGGTTAGAGCACATCACTCATAATGATGGGGTCACAGGTTCGAATCCCGTCGTAGCCACCATTCACTCCCTCAGGAGTGAACAAGATGCGGAAGTGGCGGAATTGGTAGACGCACCAGATTTAGGTTCTGGCGCCGCAAGGTGTGAGAGTTCAAGTCTCTCCTTCCGCACCATGCTCTCCATCTCAGTTGAGACGGCAGAGCGGCTTTCAAAGAAAGCCAGTTGCGAAACGCAACACGCTGTAGGGCTATCGCCAAGCGGTAAGGCAGCGGCTTTTGATGCCGCCATTCCCTGGTTCGAATCCAGGTAGCCCTGCCACCTTTTAAAGGTGTTGATTATCGTGTATAGTCAGCGTCCTTAAGATGGCTACGTAGCTCAGTTGGTTAGAGCACATCACTCATAATGATGGGGTCACAGGTTCGAATCCCGTCGTAGCCACCATTCTCCCCGCGAGAATGTAAAAATAAACCACGTGCGGTGGTGGCGGAATTGGTAGACGCGCTAGCTTCAGGTGCTAGTGTCCGCAAGGACGTGAGGGTTCAAGTCCCTCCCTCCGCACCAAAATTTGGTTTCACTCTTTACCAAGAGTAACCCTGCAGGTCTATCGCCAAGCGGTAAGGCAGCGGCTTTTGATGCCGCCATTCCCTGGTTCGAATCCAGGTAGACCTGCCATCTTTACAAGATTGTTGATTATCGGTATAGTCGGCAACCCTAAAGCGGCTACGTAGCTCAGTTGGTTAGAGCACATCACTCATAATGATGGGGTCACAGGTTCGAATCCCGTCGTAGCCACCATTCTCTCCTGAGAATGTAAAAATAAACCACGTGCGGTGGTGGCGGAATTGGTAGACGCGCTAGCTTCAGGTGCTAGTGTCCGCAAGGACGTGAGAGTTCAAGTCTCTCCCTCCGCACCAACATATCATTAATCTGAATTGCCAATCTTCAGGTTAAGACAATAGAATTATGCGGAAGTGGCGGAATTGGTAGACGCACCAGATTTAGGTTCTGGCGCCGCAAGGTGTGAGAGTTCAAGTCTCTCCTTCCGCACCATGATTCCAGGCTCAAGTAGAATCGGTTCAGTGATGAGCAGGCTTAAAAGAGTCAGTTACGAAAGTAACATTTGTAGGGCTATCGCCAAGCGGTAAGGCAGCGGCTTTTGATGCCGCCATTCCCTGGTTCGAATCCAGGTAGCCCTGCCACCTTACTGATATCAGTGCTGATCTTTGAGCGCTGGTTAAAAAATACCACGTGCGGTGGTGGCGGAATTGGTAGACGCGCTAGCTTCAGGTGCTAGTGTCCGCAAGGACGTGAGGGTTCAAGTCCCTCCCTCCGCACCAACATATCATTAATCTGAATTGCCAATTTTCAGGTTAAGATAACAGAATCATGCGGAAGTGGCGGAATTGGTAGACGCACCAGATTTAGGTTCTGGCGCCGCAAGGTGTGAGAGTTCAAGTCTCTCCTTCCGCACCATGATTCCAGGCTCAAGTAGAATCGGTTCAGTGATGAGCAGGCTTAAAAGAGTCAGTTACGAAAGTAACATTTGTAGGGCTATCGCCAAGCGGTAAGGCAGCGGCTTTTGATGCCGCCATTCCCTGGTTCGAATCCAGGTAGCCCTGCCATAATTTTAAGAAGCGCTGTTTCAACGCTTCTTATGCGGAAGTGGCGGAATTGGTAGACGCACCAGATTTAGGTTCTGGCGCCGCAAGGTGTGAGAGTTCAAGTCTCTCCTTCCGCACCATGATTCCAGACTCAATTCAAACCAGCTCAAAAGAGCAGTTTTAATTGCGTTAGTTGCAAAAGCAACAACTGTAGGGCTATCGCCAAGCGGTAAGGCAGCGGCTTTTGATGCCGCCATTCCCTGGTTCGAATCCAGGTAGCCCTGCCACCTTTGAAAAGGTGGTGATTTCGAATCATCATCTTAGAAATGGCTACGTAGCTCAGTTGGTTAGAGCACATCACTCATAATGATGGGGTCACAGGTTCAAATCCCGTCGTAGCCACCATTCTCTCCTGAGAATGTAAAAATAAACCACGTGCGGTGGTGGCGGAATTGGTAGACGCGCTAGCTTCAGGTGCTAGTGTCCGCAAGGACGTGAGAGTTCAAGTCTCTCCCTCCGCACCAAATATCATTAATCTGAATCGCCAATCTTCAGGTTAAGACTATAGAATTATGCGGAAGTGGCGGAATTGGTAGACGCACCAGATTTAGGTTCTGGCGCCGCAAGGTGTGAGAGTTCAAGTCTCTCCTTCCGCACCATGATTCTAAGCTCAATTCAAACCAGCTCGGAAGAGCAGTTTGAATTGCGTTAGTTGCGAAAGCAACAACTGTAGGGCTATCGCCAAGCGGTAAGGCAGCGGCTTTTGATGCCGCCATTCCCTGGTTCGAATCCAGGTAGCCCTGCCACCTTTGAAAAGGTGGTGATCTCGAATCATCATCTTAGAAATGGCTACGTAGCTCAGTTGGTTAGAGCACATCACTCATAATGATGGGGTCACAGGTTCGAATCCCGTCGTAGCCACCATTCTCTCTAGAGAATGTAAAAATAAACCACGTGCGGTGGTGGCGGAATTGGTAGACGCGCTAGCTTCAGGTGCTAGTGTCCGCAAGGACGTGAGGGTTCAAGTCCCTCCCTCCGCACCAAATATCATTAATCTGAATTGCCAATTTTCAGGTTAAGACTATAGAATTATGCGGAAGTGGCGGAATTGGTAGACGCACCAGATTTAGGTTCTGGCGCCGCAAGGTGTGAGAGTTCAAGTCTCTCCTTCCGCACCATGATTCTAAACGCAATTCAAACCAGCTCGAAAGAGCTGTTTTAATTGCGTTAGTTGCGAAAGCAACACTGTAGGGCTATCGCCAAGCGGTAAGGCAGCGGCTTTTGATGCCGCCATTCCCTGGTTCGAATCCAGGTAGCCCTGCCACCTTACTGATATCAGTGCTGATCTTTGAGCGCTGGTTAAAAAATACCACGTGCGGTGGTGGCGGAATTGGTAGACGCGCTAGCTTCAGGTGCTAGTGTCCGCAAGGACGTGAGGGTTCAAGTCCCTCCCTCCGCACCAAATTTAAGAAACCCACCCTATGGTGGGTTTTCTTGTGTCTGGAGATCGCCCCGGACCATACCGCTTTAACAACCTATCCAATGATCGTATCTCTCTGGTTGTATGGCCGAATGTCGACATAACATTCGGCTTTTCTTTTAGTAATCTCCGACACACTTCTTCAAGCGGTGCAGATGTAAAAAAGTGGGCCGAAGCCCACGCGTTAACAATCCAGTCTCAGCTACGGCCTACATCCCCATGGCGTATTTCAGGACCTGCTGCTTGATCGGTCCGGCATGCTCAGCCAATTTCAGCCCGGCATTTCTCAGCAGCTTGACCGGCAACAGGTTATTGCTGAAGGTGGTATAGAAAAAGTCCATCCCGCCTTGCATCAACAGGTTATCCGGCCGGCGGCGGCACTCATAAGCTTTCAGCACCCGGCGTTCTGCCCAATCACTCCCCGCTTTTTCCACTTCATGAAGCAGGATATCAACATCTTTAAAACCCAGGTTCACGCCCTGGCCAGCCAACGGGTTGATGGTATGGGCAGCATCGCCCAGCAGCACCACCCCCGGTTTGTAATAATGCTGGGCATGGCGTCGGGTCAGCGGAAAACTCCCCTGCCCCAGCACGGTGAAATCCCCCAGCTCCGGCGGAAAGTGCGCCAGAATTTCAGCCTTGAGCTGCTCGGGGCCCATCGCCGAGAGCTGTTTGATCCGGGACGGGCTGTCATACCAGACCAGCGAGCCCTGATGGCCCGGCAGCGGCAAAAACGAGCGCGGGCCATGCGGGGTAAATTGCTGCCAGGTAATATCCTGCTGTGGCAGCTCGGTGGCGATATTGATCAGCATACAGTGCTGGCGGTAATCCCAGGCGGTGATCCCAATCCCTGCTTGCTGACGTACCTGGGAATTCGCCCCATCCGCCCCGATCAGCAAGCGGGTCTGAAGCCTTTCGCCATCGGCAAGTCGGATCGTATATCCGGCATCGGTGGCCGTCGCAGTCGCCATCCGGGCCGGGCAGCGAAGTGTCAGATTCGGGTAGTGCTCAAACTGCTGCCACAGCGCCAGTTGGATCACCCGGTTTTCGACAATAAAGCCCAGCTGAGCCAGGTGCATCTGCTCAGCACTGAAACGGGTCCGGCACTCCGGGTGCTCCCAGGTTTCCAGCCGCTTGTAAGGACACAAGCGCATTGCCCGAACATTTTCCCAGGCACCAAGGCGTTCCAGTAGTGCGACAGAATTCGGCGAGATGGCTGAGACCCGGAGATCCATCGGCTGATCCGATGAAAACGCTGCCGGCGCCGTCCCCTCAAGCACCGCGACTTGCAGCCCCTGCTGAGCCAGCCCGATCGCCGTCGCGGCCCCGACCATGCCGCCACCGGCGACGACCACATCAAACTGTTCCATTGCGGTTTCCATTTGTTATGCTCACTACTCTATACTTGCCAGGTCCCGGGACCTGCTTTGTTTTCATTTTACCTAATTTTGACAACGCAATCAGTGCTTAATCGCAACATGGCAGCTACTGGCCATCAAGGAGACACCCGCTATGTTCACCCGCCTGACCATGTTTGCCCGTCTGAAACGTTTTCTCATGGCCCTGGTGTTGCTTGCACTCCTGATCCCGCCGGTGCTGGTGATCGTCGGCAAATATCTCAATCCCCCGCTTTGGGGCTGGCAAATCCACCGCACCCTGTACCCGCCAGCTGGTTATCCAGCCCGAGCACTCCATCAGTGGCAACCACTGTCGGCGATTTCCCCTCACGCCCAACTGGCCGTTATTGCTTCTGAAGATCAACTATTTACCCAGCATTACGGCATCGATATCAACGCCATCCTGACCATCGTGAAAAACAGTGGCACAAACATCCCCCGCCGCGGTGGCAGTACCATTACCCAGCAAACCGCCAAAAACCTGTTTCTGTTTCCCTCACGCACCTTTTTACGCAAAGGGGTCGAGTTCTATTTTACCCTGTGGATGGAGTGGCTGTGGGACAAATCCCGCATTCTCGAGATCTACCTCAACATCGCCGAATTCGGGCCGGGGATCTACGGCATAGAAGCGGCCAGCCAGGCTTACTTCAGGATACCGGCCGCACATTTGTCAGCCCAGCAGGCCGCACAACTGGCCAGCGTGTTGCCAAATCCCTACAAAATCCAGCCCACGCCGATGAGCAAATATGTTGCCCAACGCAGCCGCTGGATCCGCCGTCAGATGCGCCAGTTAGGTTTGCAAACCCTTGATCAGCTGTAGCCGGAAAAACCACAATTGAATCGGGGTGGTGATGATCTGGTCAGGCAGGACCGAAAGCAGTACAATACGCGGCTTGCTACCGCTAACAGCCCGCGACGCGCCCTGTTAGCCGAATGCAGCACTGTTGAATGCAATGAAAATCCACTACGAGTGAAGAGTTAAACATGGCTAAGAAACTGCTTATTAAAACCTGGGGCTGCCAGATGAACGAGTATGATTCATCGAAAATGGCCGATCTTCTAAATGCAGCCAATGGCTTCGAGTTAACGGAAGAACCAGAAGAAGCAGATGTTCTGCTGCTTAACACCTGCTCTATCCGGGAAAAGGCGCAAGAAAAAGTGTTCCATCAGCTTGGCCGCTGGAAAACACTCAAAGACAAAAAGCCTGATCTGGTGATCGGCGTCGGGGGTTGCGTAGCAACGCAAGAAGGGGACTCCATCCGTGAACGTGCCCCGTATGTCGACGTGATCTTCGGCCCGCAAACCCTGCACCGCCTGCCGGAAATGATCAAGCAGTCCCAGTCCACCGAAGCGCCGGTGATGGACATCACCTTCCCGGAAATCGAAAAATTCGATAGCCTGCCGGAGCCGCGTGCCGAAGGCCCGACAGCGTTCGTCTCAATCATGGAAGGCTGCTCAAAATACTGTACTTACTGCGTGGTCCCATACACCCGTGGCGAAGAAGTCAGCCGTCCGCTGGACGACGTGCTGTACGAAATAGCCCAGCTGGCTGAGCAAGGCGTGCGTGAAGTGAACCTGCTGGGCCAGAATGTGAATGCCTTCCGCGGCGAAACCCACGATGGCGGCATTGCGACGTTCGCCGAGCTGCTGCGCCTGGTCGCCGCGATTGACGGTATTGACCGCATTCGCTATACCACCAGCCACCCAATCGAGTTTACCGACGACATCATCGACGTATACACCGATACCCCGGAGCTGGTCAGCTTCCTGCACCTGCCGGTCCAGAGCGGCTCTGACCGTATCCTGGCGATGATGAAGCGCCCGCACACTGCGATTGAATATAAGTCGAAAATCCGTAAGCTGCGTAAAGCCCGTCCGGACATTACCATCAGCTCAGATTTCATCGTCGCGTTCCCGGGCGAAAGCGATCAGGACTTCCAGGACACCATGAAACTGATCCGCGACGTCGACTTCGACATGAGCTTCAGCTTTATCTTCTCGGCCCGCCCGGGCACCCCGGCGGCAGACTATCCGTGTGATCTGTCTGAAGAAGTGAAGAAGCAACGCTTGTATGAGCTGCAACAACAGATCAATACTCAGGCAATGCGCTATTCCCGCCAGATGCTGGGCACCGAGCAGCGCATCCTGGTTGAAGGCCCGTCGAAGAAGAACATCATGGAGCTGCGTGGTCGGACTGAGAACAACCGCGTGGTTAACTTCGAAGGCTCAGCAGACCTGATCGGCCAGTTCGTCGACGTCAAGATCACCGACGTCTTCAGCAACTCCCTGCGCGGTGAGCTGGTTCGGACCGAAGCCGAAATGAACCTGCGTGTTGCCATGTCACCAAGCGAAGTGATGGAGAAAACACGCAAGGAAGATGAAATGGGTGTTGGCGTATATACTCCTTAGTAAGACGCCCGTCTGAACTTCAGTAGGACGCGCCCTGAACGACAGGCTGCCCACTGGGTGGGCAGCCGCAATGAGAGGCAAATCTTGAGCAAAGTTATTACTGTAGAATTCAATCTGGAACCCGCCAATAACCAGCGCCTTTCCAGCCTTTGTGGCCCTTTCGACGATAACATTAAACAACTGGAACGCCGTCTGGGTGTCGAAATCAACCATCGCAGCAACAGTTTCAGTGTGGTCGGCCAACCCCATACGGCCCAGGCTGCAGCGCACATTATCAAAACCCTGTACGTCGATACCGCTCCGGTTCGCAATACCATCCCGGATATTGAACCCGAGCAGATCCACTTGGCGATCAAAGAGTCCGGCGTGCTGGAGCAACATACCGAAAGCAATATCCCTTATGGCAAAGAAGTTACGATCAAGACCAAAAAAGGGGTGATCAAACCGCGGACACCGAACCAGGCCCAGTACATTGCCAACATGGTACGCCATGATATTACCTTCGGCATCGGCCCGGCCGGGACCGGGAAAACCTACCTGGCTGTCGCAGCCGCAGTGGATGCCCTGGAGCGCCAGGAAATCCGCCGTATTCTGCTGACCCGCCCGGCCGTCGAAGCCGGTGAAAAGCTCGGCTTCCTGCCCGGAGACCTGAGCCAGAAGGTCGACCCTTACCTGCGTCCGCTCTATGACGCCCTGTTCGAAATGCTGGGCTTTGAGCGCGTCGAGAAGCTGATTGAGCGCAACGTGATTGAAGTCGCGCCGCTGGCTTACATGCGCGGTCGGACCCTGAACGATGCGTTTATCATCCTCGATGAGAGCCAGAACACCACGGTGGAGCAGATGAAGATGTTCCTGACCCGGATCGGCTTCAACTCCCGGGCCGTGATCACCGGGGACGTCACCCAGATCGACCTGCCGCGCGGTGCCCGTTCCGGCCTGCGCCACGCCATAGAAGTACTGTCTGAGGTCGACGAGATCAGTTTCAACTTCTTCCAGGCCGATGACGTCGTGCGTCACCCGGTCGTCGCCCGTATCGTGCAGGCCTACGAAGTGTGGGAAACCGAGGACCAAAAGCAGCGCAAGCTTGCCGAGCAGCGTCGCCGTGACGAGCAAGCGGCCCGGCAGGCAGCAGCGCCCGCTCAGCCAGTCACCGAACCAGAGACGGAAAAAACAGACTAATGGCCATTTATCTTGACCTCCAGGTCGCCACAGACAACCCGGACGGTATGCCGAGTGAAGCTGAATTTCAGCAATGGCTGGATGCGGCCATCACGCCGTTCCAACCCGAGGCCGAAGTGACCGTCCGCCTGGTCGACAATGCCGAAAGCCATGCCCTGAACCATGAGTACCGGGGCAAGGACAAGCCGACCAATGTGCTGTCGTTCCCGTTTGAAGCACCACCCGGCGTCGAACTGGATCTGCTGGGTGATCTCATCATCTGCCGCCAGGTCGTCGAGCAGGAAGCCCTGGCGCAGCAAAAACCGCTCCATGCCCATTGGGCGCATATGGTTGTACATGGCAGCCTTCATTTGCTAGGTTATGATCACATTGATGATGACGAAGCCGAAGAAATGGAAGCGCTGGAAACCGAAATCATGGAAAAAATGGGCTTCGCCGATCCTTATGCCGACGAAAAACGGTAATATTTCCGCAAAACCATTGTCTAATACGTACCCCAGTCTATGGCAGGGGTACGTCAACCCATCCCGTGGCACATGCCACATAACTGAAAGATGTTTTTCTTAAGTCAATGAACGAAGATAACTCACAAAATTCTGAAGGTCCGAGTAGAAAGTCCTTCTTTGAACGTTTAGGCCAGTTGTTTCAGGGTGAACCACAAAACCGTGAGGACCTGGTCGAAGTTTTCCGTGATTCGGAAGAAAATGACCTGATTGACCACGATACCCGCGACATGCTCGAAGGGGTCATGGAGATTTCAGAGATGCGGGTTCGAGACATTATGATCCCTCGCTCTCAGATGGTCACCATCGAACGTTCTCAGAAGCTAGAGGACCTGATTGATTTAATTGTGGACGCCCAACACTCCCGCTACCCGGTGATCAGTGACGACAAAGACCATGTTGAAGGCATCCTGCTGGCCAAAGATTTACTGCGCTACCTGCGCCCGGACAGCGAAGCTTTCGAAATGGATGAGATCCTGCGCCCGGCTGTGGTCGTGCCCGAGAGCAAGCGCGTCGATCGCCTGCTCAAAGAATTCCGCGAAGAACGCTATCACATGGCGATCGTCGTGGATGAATTCGGTGGCGTGTCCGGTGTTATCACGATTGAGGACATCCTGGAGCAGATTGTCGGGGAAATCGAAGATGAATTCGACGATCAGGAAGAGCAGGATATTCGTCAGTTAAGTAAACATACCTTCTCGGTCAAAGCATTGACCACCATTGAAGATTTCAACACTATGTTCCAGACCAGCTTCAGCGATGAAGAAGTCGATACCGTCGGCGGTTTGGTCATGACCAGCTTCGGCCACCTGCCTGCCCGCGGGGAAATCGTCGAGCTGGACGGCTACTCCTTCAAGGTGACCGCTGCCGACAACCGCCGGGTAATTCAGTTACAGGTAACCGTGCCGAGCGAAGTCCACCAACACACAGCGACATCATAACGAATGAAGCGTTTTTCATTATCAACGTTGGGGCGGCTGGCGATTGCCGCCCCGGCGGGTGCACTTGCTACCCTGGCATTTGCTCCTTATCAGCACTGGTACCTCGCACCAGTCTCTCTGCTTATCTTCTTCTCCCTGCTCCTTCATCAAACCCCGAAACGCTCTGCCCTGATTGGGCTGATGTGGGGACTGGGCCTGTTCGGAACCGGGATCAGCTGGGTTCATGTCAGTATCGACACCTTCGGCGGAATGCCGAAAATCGCCAGCCTGTTCTTGATGACCCTGCTCATCGGCTACCTGGCCCTGTTTCCGGCCGCATTCGGTGCCCTGTTCAACCGCATTAACCGTGGACGCCCATTTCACCAGCTGCTGCTGAGTGGCCCGGTGATCTGGCTGCTGCTGGACTGGTTTCGCGGCTGGTTCCTGACCGGTTTCCCCTGGCTGTGGCTGGGCTACAGCCAAATCAACAGCCCACTGGCCGCGCTGGCGCCGGTCTTTGGCGTCGAAGGGATCACCCTGGCCCTGGTGCTGGGGAGTGGTGCCCTGACCGCTGCGCTCTTTTACCGGACCTGGAAACCACTGCTGGTTCCTGTCCTGCTGGCTGGCTTCACCTATGGCCTAAGCCAGTTACAGTGGGTCATGCCGGCGCCGGAGAAAAGCGTCGATGTTGCCCTGATCCAGGGCAACGTCCCGCAGGAGCTCAAATGGCTGCCGAGCCAGCGCTGGCCGACCCTGATGAAGTACACGGATCTGACCCGCGAGAACTGGGAAGCCGATTTAATCATCTGGCCGGAAGCAGCGATCCCAGCGCTGGAGACCCAGGTGCAGACTTTCCTGCAAAACCTGGACGGCGCTGCCCGCTACAACAACAGCACGGTAATCACCGGGGTGTTGGATCAAACGGAAAGCGGCGAGTACTTCAATAATATACTGGCTCTTGGCGTCAATGCTGACGGCCCTTACCAGTATGAGACGGCCACTCGCTACAGCAAGCACCACCTGCTGCCGTTTGGCGAATTCGTGCCGTTTGGAGATCTACTGCGCCCGCTGGCACCGTTTTTCAACCTGCCGATGTCGTCCTTCAGCCGGGGCAGCTTCATTCAGCCGAACCTGGAAGCCAACAGCTATGCCATCGCGCCGGCACTCTGTTATGAGGTTGCTTTTAGCGAGCAGGTACGCCAGAACGTTGATTTAGACACCGATCTGCTGCTGACCCTGTCCAACGATGCCTGGTTCGGCCGCTCCATCGGCCCATTCCAGCACATGGAGATTGCTCAAATGCGCTCCCTGGAGCTGGGTAAGCCGCTGCTTCGGGCGACCAATAACGGCATTACCGGGGTGGTCGATCACACCGGCCGGATCACCGCGCAGCTCCCGCAGTTTGAAACCGCAGTGCTTAACGCGACCGTGGTGCCAACCAACGGCCTGACGCCGTATACCACCCTGGGCAGCTGGCCGCTGTATCTCTATATGCTGTGGTCTGTCACCCTGTCGTGGATCCTGATCCGCCGCCAGGCCGGGCGTTTTCGTGATCACCAGCCTCAGGTGAACTACCACGACTGATCGCGACGGGCGCGTCAACCAAAAAAGGCGAAGTCCCCACTTCGCCTTTTTTACGCTCAGCAATTGCGCGGGTTACGGAGACAGCGGCTGGCGGGTAAACCGGGTATGGCCGCACTTGAGACAAGGCTCGATTTTTTTCACATGGGTGATCAGCTCATGGTGACCACATTGCTCACATACCAAGTTGCCCAGCGCCACGATCTCACCGGCCTGGTACACGCCCTGATGCTGCAGATCGTCCATAATCTCCCGCCACTCAATCTGAGTTTTATCGGTGATTTCAGCCAGCCCTTCCCAGATGGTTTCTTTCACCACCTGGTAGAACGGACTTTCACTGAACGGGGCCGGGCTCTCTTCCACATTCTGGCCGAACTCCTGCAAATCCCGCTTCAGATAAGCTGAGATCAGCGCCAGCTCATCCTTGGTCATCTCACTGGCCGCCTCGCGATATTTCGCCGTCACTTCACCCCAGTGCTTCAGCTCATCCGGACTGTGTTTCAAGGCTTCAGTGACCTGATCCAACAGCGCTTCATAATCCTTTTTCTCAGTAGCCATAGATACCTCCTACTCGCCGCTATCGGCAATACACACACCGGACCGCCCACTCGCTCTGCCCTGTCCGTCGACCCTGAGGACAATCGGTACATTTCCCGGCCGAATTCGCCTCAGCTATTGTTGACTTCTCCACCTTTGGTTATTCTATGTCGATTATATTGAATGTGTTTGTACTCAACTCACAAAATCCTGGATGTCATCGATGCAAGAACAATATCGCCCACAGGACATTGAACAGAAAGTTCAAGAACACTGGGACAACAACAAGACCTTTGTTGTAAGTGAAGACCCAAATAAAGAAAAATTCTACTGTCTCTCCATGTTCCCGTACCCGAGCGGCCGCCTCCACATGGGTCACGTTCGTAACTACACCATCGGTGATGTGATCTCCCGTTACCAGCGCCTGCAGGGCAAAAATGTCATGCAGCCAATCGGCTGGGATGCCTTCGGCCTGCCGGCAGAAAATGCCGCGGTGAAAAACAAAACGGCGCCGGCACCTTGGACCTACGAAAACATCGAATACATGAAGAACCAGCTCAAGCTGCTGGGCTTCGGCTACGACTGGAACCGCGAGTTCGCCACCTGTACCCCGGAATACTACCGCTGGGAGCAGGAGTTCTTCACCAAGCTCTACAACAAAGGCCTGGTTTACAAGAAGACCTCGTCGGTGAACTGGTGCCCGAACGATCAGACCGTTCTGGCCAACGAGCAGGTGGAAGACGGCTGCTGCTGGCGCTGTGACACCCCGGTTGAGCAAAAAGAAATCCCACAGTGGTTCATCAAGATCACCGAATACGCCCAAGAACTACTGGACGACCTGGATACGCTGGAAGGCTGGCCTGAAATGGTCAAAACCATGCAGCGCAACTGGATTGGCCGTTCTGAAGGGGTTGAACTGACGTTTGAAGTCAAAGGTCATGACAACCTGGAAGTGTACACCACCCGTCCGGACACCCTGATGGGCGTTACCTACGTCGGGATTGCTGCTGGTCACCCACTGGCAGAAAAAGCGGCCGAAAACAATCCGGAGCTGGCGGCCTTCATCGAAGAGTGCCGCAACACCAAAGTGGCCGAAGCTGAGCTGGCAACGATGGAGAAAAAAGGCATGGCCACCGGCCTGACCGCGATTCATCCGCTGAACGGTCGTGAAGTCCCGGTTTACGTCGCCAACTTCGTCCTGATGGACTACGGCACAGGCGCCGTGATGGCCGTTCCGGCCCACGACCAGCGTGACTTTGAATTCGCTACCAAATACAGCCTGGACATCGTGCCGGTGATCAAACCGGAAGATGGCAGCGCGCTGGATATTTCGCAAGCCGCCTACACTGAGAAAGGGGTGCTGTTCGATTCTGGTGAATTCGACGGCCTGAACTTCCAGGACGCGTTCGATGCGATTGCCGCCAAGCTGGAAGCCGAAGGCAAAGGCAAGAAAACCGTCAACTTCCGCCTGCGCGACTGGGGTGTTTCCCGTCAGCGCTACTGGGGCGCGCCAATCCCGATGGTGACGACCGAAGACGGCGAAGTGCATCCGGTGCCGGCCGACCAACTGCCGGTGATCCTGCCGGAAGATGTGGTCATGGACGGCGTTACCAGCCCGATCAAAGCCGACAAGTCGTGGGCTGAAACCACGTTCAACGGCGAGCCGGCCCTGCGTGAAACCGATACCTTCGACACCTTCATGGAATCCTCCTGGTACTACGCCCGTTACTGCTCACCACAAGCAGACGAGATGCTGGACTCTGATGCCGCCAACTACTGGCTGCCGGTTGATCAGTACATCGGCGGGATTGAGCACGCCTGTATGCACCTGCTGTACTCGCGCTTCTTCCACAAACTGCTGCGCGATTGCGGCATGGTCAACAGCGACGAACCGTTCAAGCAGCTGCTGTGTCAGGGTATGGTACTGGCAGATGCCTACTACCACACCAATGACAAAGGCGCGAAGATCTGGGTTTCGCCAACCGACGTTACCGTAGAGCGCGACGAGAAAGGCCGTATTTCCAAAGCAGTCGACATCGACGGCAACGCAGTGGTTCACTCCGGCATGACCAAGATGTCGAAGTCGAAGAACAACGGTATCGACCCGCAGGAAATGGTCGACAAATACGGTGCCGACACCGTCCGCCTGTTCATGATGTTTGCTTCTCCGGCAGACATGACCCTGGAATGGCAGGAATCGGGCGTTGAAGGCGCCAACCGCTTCCTCAAGCGGGTATGGAAACTGGTTCACGACCACACATCAAAAGGTGCCGTCGAAGCCCTGGATGTCGCAGCCCTGAGCGCAGATCAGAAAGCGCTGCGCCGTGACGTGCACAAGACCATTGCCAAAGTGAGCGATGATATCGGCCGCCGTCAAACCTTCAACACCGCGATCGCTGCGATCATGGAGCTGATGAACAAGCTGGCCAAAGCGTCTCAGGAAAGCGCGCAAGACCGTGCCCTGCTGGACGAAGCCCTGAAAGCGATTGTTCGCATGCTGTACCCAATGACCCCACACGTCTGTTTCACCATGTGGGAAGCGCTGGGTGAAAGCAACATCGACAGCGCCGAGTGGCCGGTTGCCGATGAGAAAGCCCTGGTCGAAGACGAGAAGCTGATCATCGTTCAGGTCAACGGCAAACTGCGAGCAAAACTGACCGTGGCAGCCGATGCTGACAAGGATCAGGTTGAAGCGCTGGCCCTGGCCGATGAGAACGTCACCAAGTTCACCGACGACAAGACAATCCGCAAGGTGATCTTTGTGCCTGGTAAACTACTGAATATTGTTGCGAACTAAAACAATATCAAAGTGCCTAACCAGTGGTCCCCGCCTGGCGGGGGCCCTGGATGGCCCCAACCGGTCCATCCTCATTTTACCGGTTTGACACCCCAGACCGGTCCGTTGCCACTCACTTTTTACATGGAGCAGACGCGGTGAAAGCTGTCTTTTCCCTTACACAAACCATCCGGTTTCTTCTCGTCAGCCTGCTTGCCCTGGCAACCGCTTCCTGCGGCTTCCACCTGCGCGGGAATTACATGTTACCTGACGACATCGCCAAGCTCTCGCTGACCAGTTTCGACGAATACGGCCAGCTCAAGCGCCAGGTCGAATCCCAGTTTGAAATGCACGGGATTGACGCCGTGCCACCGTCAGAAACCGTCCCCAACCTGCACCTGATCAGCGAATCCGTCAGCGAGCGAACGCTGTCACTGTACCAAAACAGCCGCGCGGCCGAGTATGAGCTGACCTATACCGTGCGTTACAACATCGTGGTGCCGGAGAAAGGCACTCAGGCCTACACCACCCGCGTCAACCGGACTTTCCTGGATAACCCGCTCACCGCGCTGGCCAAATCCGTGGAGCGCGACATGATCGAAGAGGAAATGCGCCAACAGGCAGCACGTCAGATCATGCGCCAGCTGGCCCGGCTAACCGCGGTCTTCAACAAGCTCGAAGAAGCTGAGCTTGAGGCGATGCTCAATGACGGTGCTGACAGCACGACTCAGCTCAGTGAGCCAGGTACCGCCACACCATGAGAGTCTACCCGGAACAACTGACGCAGCAGCTGGCCAAAGGGCTGCGTCAAACCTATTTGCTGTTTGGCAATGAACCGTTGCTCAAGCAGGAGTGCCAGTTACAGATCCGCCAGGCCGCCCAGCAGGCCGGATTCGACGAGCGCCATGCGTTTACGATTGATGCCCAGCTGGACTGGAATCAGGTGCTGGACTGCACCCAGGCCATGAGCCTGTTTTCAGCCCGCCAAATCATCGAGCTGGAAGTGCCGGAGACTGGCCTCAACGCCAACCAAACCAAGGCGCTGCAAGAGGTAATTGCCACCCTGCACGAGGATATCCTGCTGCTGATGCACGGCCCGCGCCTGAACAAGAAGCAGGAAGGAACGAAATGGTTCAAGGCGCTGCTGGCCCTCGGCCTGTATGTGCCCTGCAATACTCCGGATGCCCGCCACCTGCCACGCTTTGTCCAGGCACGCTGCCAACAACTGGGACTCAAACCCGATCACGAATCAGTGCAGATGCTGGCCCAGTGGCATGAAGGCAACCTGCTGGCCCTGGCACAAAGCCTGCAGAAGCTGGTGCTGTTGTACCCGGACGGCGCACTGACCGTGGTTCGCCTTGAAGAGGCGCTGAGCCGTCACAATCACTACACCCCATTCCAGCTGGTTGATGCCGTCCTTGCCGGACAGGCCAAACGCAGCCAACGGGTCCTACGCCAGCTCGAAGGCGAAGGGGTGGAAGCGGTGATCCTGCTGCGTACCCTGCAACGGGAACTGACCCAGCTGTATAAAATGCAGGAATTGGGTAGCAAAGGCACCCCGCTCAATCGTATTTTCGAGCAGTTCAGGGTCTGGCAAAGCCGGCGGGATATCTATACCGCCGCCCTGCACCGTTTGCCACTCCGGACCCTGGTCCGGCTGCTGCAACAACTGGCTATGCTTGAAGTAAAGGTCAAGACTGATTTTGATACCCAGCCCTGGCCGGCACTGGCGGCACTGTGTGCTGAGATGTGTGGCATTGCCCCCCATGTCCGGGCACTACGGCCGGGAATGTAAAGTTACTGCCAACTTGTATCGAACAGGGTTGAGCATGCTATACTGCGCCGCTAAATTGTGACTCAGATCGGCCTGAAGTTACAGAAATTACATCAGTTACTTAACTAAGGGGATTCCTTTGCAGGTACAAGAACTACACGATTTTATTGTTGATAAGGTTGACGATATTAAAGCCCAGGACATCATCACGCTGGACGTGCGCGGCAAATCCAGCATCACTGAGTTCATGGTCGTGTGTACGGGGACATCCAACCGTCATGTTGCCTCGATTGCGGATCACGTCAACAAAGAATCCAAGCTAATCGACTTCCCACCGTTTGGCATCAGCGGTGAAGACGACGGCGAGTGGGTGATTGTCGACATGGGCAGCGTTATTCTGCATATCATGCAGGAAGATGCCCGCAACCTATATCAGCTGGAGAAGCTGTGGGGCTAACGACACCATGAAGCTGCAACTGATCGCGGTTGGCACCAAAATGCCGAAATGGGTCGAGGAAGGCTACAAAGAGTACAGCCGCCGCTTCCCGAAAGACATGCCCCTGGAGCTGGTTGAAATCCCGGCGGGCAAGCGTGGCAAAAATGCCGATATTGCACGTATTTTGCAAAAGGAAGGCGAAGCCATGCTGGCTGCGGTGCCCAAGGGCAACCGGATTGTCACCCTGGACATTCCGGGCAAGCGCTGGGATACCGAGCAGTTGGCCGGCCAGCTGGAAAGCTGGAAGCTGGACGGGCGCGACGTCTCGATCCTGATTGGCGGCCCGGAAGGCTTGGCCCCGGCGTGCAAGGCCGCTGCGGATCAGAGCTGGTCGCTCTCACCGCTGACCCTGCCCCACCCGCTGGTTCGGATTGTCATGGCCGAAAGCCTCTACCGTGCCTGGAGTATCACCGCCAACCACCCTTACCACAGAGAATAGGCGCCAATGAGACAAAAGCGAACCCAGATCCGCGATCATCGCGCTGAATCGGCACTGTTTTTTCGCCGGGCGCTTGTCTCATTTGCCGGCATCGTCGTGCTGGTCGGCGTGCTGCTGACCAACCTATACCACATTCAGGTCAGTCAGCACGACGACTATCAAACCCGTTCCAATGATAACCGGATCAAAATTGTTCCGGTCGCCCCCAACCGTGGCCTGATTTATGACCGCAACGGTATTCTGCTGGCTGAAAACCGCCCGGTCTACTCGCTGGAAATCACCACCGAGAAAGTCCCGGATCTCGAACAGACCTTCGCCCAGCTCAAGATCCTGATGGGGATCACCGATGAAAACATCGAACGCTTTCGTAAAGAGCGCCGCCGCACCCGGCGCTTTAAGTCCGTCCCCATCCTGAGCCAGCTCAGCGAACACCAGGTCGCTCTGTTTTCGGTCAACCAGCACAAATTCCCCGGCGTTGAGGTCAAAGCCTACCTTAAGCGCTACTATCCGTACGGCAAAGCCCTAACTCATGTCCTGGGTTATGTGGCCAAGATCAATGACCGCGACCTGCGCCGTTTGGAAGACAACGACAAACTCAATAACTATAAAGCCACCCGGGACATCGGCAAACTGGGGATCGAGAAATATTACGAAGATCTGCTCCATGGCACATCCGGCTACCAGGAGGTGGAAGTTAACAGCCGCGGCCGGGTGATCCGGACCCTGAAATATGTCCCGCCGATCCCGGGAAAAGACATTCGCCTCAACCTGGATATCGAATTGCAGCTCTACGTTCAGGAGCTGCTAACCGAACGCACACAGGATCCGGATAGCGGCGAAGAAATCGTCAAGCACAAGCGAGGCTCCGTGGTGGTGCTCGACCCGCGCGACTCGTCCGTGCTGGCAATGGTCTCGAGCCCGAGCTACGATCCGAACCTGTTTGTCCACGGCATCTCCGGCAAAGCCTACCGGGCACTGCTGCATGATAAAAACCGGCCGCTGGTTAACCGGGTCACCCTGGGAATCTATCCGCCGGCTTCCACGGTGAAACCCATGATCGCCGTGGCCGCGCTGACTGAAGGGGTGATCACCCCGCGCACCACCCGCAACGACCCAGGGTACTGGAAGATCCCGAACTCCAAGAGCCGTCCGTTCCGGGACTGGCTACGCTGGGGTCACGGCCGGGTGAATATCCACAAAGCGATTGAAGAATCGGTCGATACCTTCTTCTACCAGATCGCCTATGACCTGGGTATTGACCGTCTGTCAGACTGGATGAGCCGCTTTGGTTTCGGCGAATATACCGGAATCGATATTCATGAAGAAAGCAAAGCCAACATGCCAACCCGTGAGTGGAAACAGGCCCGTTTCCGTCAGCCGTGGTACCAGGGCGATACCATTCCGGTCGGGATCGGCCAGGGTTACTGGACCGCAACGCCGATGCAGATTGCCAAAGCCACCACGGTACTGGTCAACAACGGCGTGGTCCGAGCCCCGCACCTGCTGAAAGATATCATCGACAATGAAACGGAAATGCCGGCGATTTTTGATGAGTATCCGCCAATTGACAATGTGAACCCGAAACACTGGCAGATCGCCAAAGACGGGATGTACCGGGTCCTGTTCGGCAAGCGCGGGACCGCACGGCGTGCGTTCTACGGCGCCGAATATAAAGCCGGGGGCAAGTCCGGCTCAGCCCAGGTGTTCGGTCTGGCCGAAGATGAAGAATACAACGCTGAAGAGCTGGAAGAGCACTTGCGTGACCATGCCCTGTTTACCGCCTTCGCGCCTTATGAAAATCCGGAAGTCGTGGTCTCCATGGTGCTAGAGAATGCCGGCGGTGGCTCATCAAACGGCGGCCCGGTGGCGCGGAAAATTTTCGATCATATGCTGCTCAAACCTGAGCCGCAGCCCTTGTCCGTCACCGCTCCTAAGCTAACCGAGGTAAACCGATGAATGTGATGGCCGCAACCGGCAATAAACGCACCCTGAGCGATCGTCTGCATCTCGACATGCCGCTGCTGCTGGGGATCCTGGCCCTGATGGGGTTTGCCCTGGTGGTCATGTACAGTGCCAGTGGCCAGAACCTGGCGATGATGGAGCGCCAGGCGGTGCGGATGTGCCTGTCACTGGGCGTGATGTTCATTCTGGCCCAGATTGCGCCGCGCCATTATGAGGCCTGGGCCCCCTATTTGTTCGGGGTCGGGCTGTTGTTGCTGATCGGGGTCCTGGCCTTCGGGGAAATCTCCAAAGGGGCGCAACGCTGGCTCAACCTGGGTTTTGTCCGTTTCCAGCCCTCGGAGCTGATCAAGCTGGCAGTGCCGCTGATGGTCGCCCGCTTTATCGGTAACCAGCCACTGCCGCCGAGCTTTCGCAACATCGTCATTGCGCTGACCATGATTTTCGTTCCGACCATCCTGATTGCTAAGCAACCGGATCTCGGCACCTCGATCCTGATCGCAGCCTCCGGAGTCTTTGTCCTGTTCCTATCCGGGATCAGCTGGAAAATTATCGGGGCTGCGGCAGTGTTGCTCAGCGCCTTTATCCCGGTGCTGTGGCTGTTTTTGATGCACGATTACCAGCGCACCCGGGTGCTAACCCTGTTTAACCCGGAATCCGACCCGCTCGGGGCCGGCTACCATATTATTCAATCCAAAATTGCCATCGGCTCCGGCGGTTTGACCGGCAAAGGCTGGATGCAGGGCACCCAGTCACAGCTGGAATTTCTGCCCGAGCGTCATACCGACTTTATCTTCGCCGTGATCGCCGAAGAATGGGGGCTGATCGGCGTTATCTGCCTGCTCGGCCTCTACCTGTTTATCATCGGCCGCGGCCTGCTACTGGCCAGTCGGGCACAGACCGCGTTCGGGCGGATGATGGCCGGCAGTATCGTATTGAGTTTCTTTGTTTATATTTTCGTAAACATTTGCATGGTCAGTGGTCTGTTACCTGTGGTCGGGGTGCCCCTGCCGCTGGTCAGCTATGGCGGGACCTCCATGGTCACCCTGATGGCTGGTTTCGGGATCCTGATGTCTATCCACACCCACAGAAAAATGTTGTCTAAGGCGACCTGAATGCGCGTAACTCCTTTATTATTGCTCATCCTCCTGGCAGGCTGTAGCTCGGTATCCGATCACAAACGCTATGAAATGGCAGATGATACAGCGCCTGAGTCATCACCAACCCTGCACCATATTGAAGATGCCCAGCCGCGTTACGAGCCGCGGAGCCTGGCCGGCAACAAGGATTACACCCTGCGGGGCAAAGACTACCAAATTGTCGATCCCCGCCAGCCCTTCACCGAGGAAGGCTTTGCGTCCTGGTATGGCAAAAAATTCCATGGCCACCAGACCTCGAACGGCGAAATTTATGACATGTATTCCATGACGGCGGCACACAAGACCCTGCCGCTGCCAAGTTATGTCAAAGTGACCAACACCCGCAACGGCAAAACCGCCGTGGTCCGGGTCAATGACCGCGGCCCGTTCCATGACGGCCGGATCATCGACTTGAGCATGGCAGCAGCGACCAAGCTGGATGTGGTCAAATACGGCACCGCGCCGGTCAAAATCGAGCTGATCCGGGTGCCGAAGCCAGCCAATAGTGATGAGTGGCAAAGCGCCAACCCCAATGTCTATTTTGTCCAGTTGGCTGCCGTCACCGACCAGGCCCGGGCCCAGGCCATCGCCAAACAGCTGGCACAGGACTTTGCAACGTCGGTGGACATGGTCAAGGCCGAGGCTGCCGAGCTCTACCGGCTACGGCTTGGCCCCTACGCCGATCGCGATGAAGCCATTGCTCAGCGGGATAAGGCCCAGTCCGGCCGCTACCCGCAAGCGTTTATCATTTCTGCCCAGCGCCAGTCAGAGCAAACACTCTGAGCGCAGGCAGCCTGAATACAGTCTGACACACGGCTATCAACAGCTCCGCTTGCGCGCCTGCGATCGAACCGGCCGCAAAACTGGTGCTCAATGTTCAATCTGATATAGTGTGTACAGTTTTTTGCACTCGACAAACTAAGTTACAACTATCATGAATAAATCTGCTGCACTCATTCGTTCTGTGGCTGTCTCTGCGACACTGCTCGCTTCAGCTTCTGTAGCTGCGGCGCCGGCAGTTGTGCCTGAAGCGCCTCAAATTGCTGCGAAAGGCTATGTCCTGATGGACTACCATTCCGGCAAAATTCTGGCCGGCAACAAAGAATACGACAAGATCCCTCCTGCCAGCCTGACCAAAATGATGACCAGCTACGTCATCGGCCAGGAGATCAACCGCGGCAACATCTCGATGGATGACACAGTGGTGATCAGCAAGAATGCCTGGGCCAAGAATTTCCCGGGCTCCTCGAAAATGTTCATTGAGGTCGGCAGCGAGGTGAAAGTTTCGGACCTCAACCGCGGGATTGTGATCCAGTCCGGCAACGACGCTTGTGTCGCGATGGCCGAACATGTTGCCGGCTCAGAAGACTCATTTGTTGATCTGATGAATGCCTGGGCCCGCACCCTGGGGATGGATTCCACCCATTTTGCCAACGTGCACGGCCTGGATAACCCGGACCTGTACACCACGCCATATGACATGGCGCTGCTGGCACAGGGCCTGATCCGTGACGTCCCGGACGAGTTTGCCATCTACAAGGAAAAATCGTTCACTTACAACGGTATCACCCAGTACAACCGCAACAGCCTGCTGTGGGATAAAAGCCTCAATGTCGACGGCCTGAAAACCGGTCATACCAACAATGCCGGCTATAGCCTGGTGAGCACGGCGACCGAGGGCCAGATGCGCCTGATCTCCGTGGTGATGGGCACCAACAGCCCGAATGCCCGAAAAGCCGAAAGCAAGAAGCTGCTGAACTATGGCTTCCGTTTCTTTGAAACCGTCTCCCCGCACAAGGCCAACGAAACCTTTGTCACCGAGAAAGTATGGATGGGGGACAGCGATGAAGTCTCCCTGGGCGTGAGCGAAGATACCTTTGTCACCCTGCCGCGCGGCCAGACCAAAGATCTCAAGGCCAGCTTCGTGCTGGAAAAAGAGCTCAAGGCACCGATCGCCAAGGGCGATGTGGTCGGTAAGCTATACTACCGTGTCGGTGAAGAAGACATTGCCGAGTACCCGCTGCTGGCCCTCAACGATGTCAACGAAGGTGGCCTGTTCAGTCGTTTAATCGACTATATTATGCTGCTGTTTAAAGGCTGGCTGAGCTAATCCAGCGCATTGAAAACGCAAGAAAAGAGGCAACCCAGGTTGCCTCTTTTGCACATCAGGGCCCCGGCCGATGCTTGTGTTCTCCCGGTTGAGCCATTAATATGCTCGGCTAAACCACAGTCGTACCGAATACAATTCCTGGAGTTCAGAATGCAGCCGCAAGAACAGCCAAAACTAAAAGACCTGTTAGAGTTTCCGTGCAAGTTCACGTACAAGGTCATGGGTTATAATAAGCCTGAGCTGCCGGATCGTGTTGTGGAAGTGATCCAGCGTCATGCCCCGGGCGACTACAGCCCAGTCGTAAAACCAAGTGGCAAAGGCACCTACAGTGCCGTGTCCGTGTCGATCACGGCAACCTCCATTGAGCAGGTTGAAACGCTTTACAAAGAGCTGGGTGAAATCGATATCGTTCGTGTCGTACTCTAACTCACCCTAAAAGCCCCTACAATCTGGCAGCTGAACCCTCACCTGCCGAGTCTTATAATGTACCCGGACCGCGGGAGACATTGATCCAGGCAGAGCCTGGCGACAATATGGGTGTTAAATTGCAACAGAACATTATCATTCGGAACCTTGGCCGCCGAGCGTACGAGCAAACTTGGCAAGCCATGCACGATTTCACCGATCAACGCGACACCGACACCACAGACGAAGTGTGGCTGGTTGAACATCATCCGGTCTTCACTCAGGGTCAGGCGGGAAAAACAGAGCATCTGCTTAACACCGGTGACATCCCTGTGGTACAAAGTGATCGCGGCGGCCAGGTAACCTATCACGGCCCAGGTCAGCAAGTCGCGTACGTTCTGATCGACCTGCGCCGCAAAAAAATCGGTGTGCGCGAGCTGGTCACACATATTGAAAATACGGTCATTAATACTCTGTCCCAGTTCGGGATCGAGTCAAACGCCCGCCCGGATGCCCCTGGCGTGTATGTCGAGGGGAAGAAGATATGCTCCCTCGGGCTGCGCATCCGGCGTGGTTGCTCTTTTCATGGTCTGGCACTCAATATCAATATGGACCTGGCGCCATTTTTACGGATCAACCCTTGCGGGTATCAGGGCATGGAAATGACCCAGACAGCATCCCTAAATGGCCCATCTGAACTGGCAGACGTTCAGCCTGTACTAATAGAAGAGCTTGTCAAACTGCTCCAATACCAGAGCGTTGAGTGGATAACGGAAAGCAATTCATGAGCAAACCAATCAAAATCGAACAAGGTGTCAAATACCGCGATGCCGATAAAATGGCGCTGATCCCGGTCCGTAATGTTGCGGAAGAAGCGCCGAAAGCGGTTCTGCGTAAGCCGGAATGGATGAAAATCAAGCTGCCGGCAGACAGTCAGCGCATCCGTGACATCAAGTCCGCGATGCGCAAGAACAACCTTCACTCCGTCTGTGAAGAGGCCTCCTGTCCGAACCTGGCCGAATGTTTCAGCCACGGCACTGCCACCTTTATGATCCTGGGTGCCATCTGTACCCGCCGCTGTCCGTTCTGTGATGTTGCTCATGGCCGTCCGCTGCCACCGAATGCCGAAGAGCCGACTCAGCTGGCCCAGACGATTGCCGACATGAAACTGCGCTATGTCGTGGTGACCTCGGTCGACCGCGATGACCTGCGTGACGGCGGTGCCCAGCACTTTGCCGACTGTACCCGTGAGATCCGAGCCAAGAACCCGGACATCAAGATCGAGACCCTGGTCCCGGACTTCCGCGGCCGGATGGACCGCGCCCTGGAGATCCTGCGTGACAATCCGCCGGATGTGTTTAACCACAACCTGGAAACTGCGCCACGCCTGTACCGCAAGGCCCGTCCGGGCGCCAACTACCAGTGGTCGCTGGATCTGCTGAAGAAGTTCAAAGAAATGCACCCTGAGGTACCGACCAAGTCCGGCCTGATGATGGGCCTGGGTGAGACCAAAGAAGAGATCGTCGAAGTACTCAAGGATCTGCGTGCTCACGGCGTGACCATGCTGACCCTGGGTCAGTACCTGGCACCAAGTCGTCACCACCTGCCGGTCGAGCGCTACGTGCCGCCTTCCGAGTTTGAAGAGCTGAAAGAGATTGCACTGGAGCTGGGCTTCACCCACGCCGCCTGTGGTCCGTTTGTCCGCTCTTCTTACCATGCCGATCTACAGGCCAAAGGGGAAGAGGTCAAGTAAGGCCCGCTTCCAGCGTTGAAATGAGCCTTGATCACCCAGGCTCATTTCAACCACCTTGCGAAACAGCACAGGTACAAAAAAACCGCCCGGTTTGCCGCGGCGGTTTTTTTGTATCTGCAACCTAATACCAATCGCAGTAAATAACTGGTCATCCTAGCTTGATCAAATGCTCGATAACTGCGTTAGAATTTTTGATTGTAGAATAACTACTTATCTAAAAATTCTGCCTTGTTCTCAAACATTTTTCCGGCGCTATTTCTGATCACTGACTTACTTTGATTGGTATAAAACGGATTAGCCGTCAGTTTGATTGTCGCGCTCAACGGCTGCGGCAAATACCGGGGCCAGGCTTTCCAGCGCCGCTTCGGTGACCGGTTTGCCATCGGGGTTGGTCACGTTAATCGACGTCCGGTTACCCAGATCGCCCAGCTGCAAGCGGTACGAGCGATTGTTGAGCTGGATCGGCTTCGTGCCCAGCTCAGTCCAGAACTCATCATCCGGCGCACGAAACTCAACTTCCACAATCCCTTGCGAGCGGTTGCGCCCTTCAACCGTAAAGCCCAACTGCGTCAGCAAGTCCGGCAGACGTTCCCAGAACACATTGTATGGTGCGCGGGCTATAATCACCGGCAAGCCGCTGCGATCTTTACCCATCGAAATCGGTATCTGTTTCACCAGCTCCTGCGCACGCTGGCGGGCCAGTTCACGCTCCTGAAGATCATAGCGCGCCATCATCAGGTTGGTCATCAGAATGCTGTAGCGCTCTTTGTTGCTCGCAGAGACCGGCACATCCGTTCCCCCTTCACGCCAGTCCGTCAGGATAATGCGGTAAGTCGGCTGGTTGTTCACGACCGATTTCTCAATCCGGTAGCGGCTGCTGACCACCACATCTTCATCACCCTGCTCCCAGCTGACCCAGTCCGTCTCGATCACATCCGCTGATTGGCTCAGTAACGGAACATTACGCTCGGTCAGGATATTTTGCGTCATTCGCCACAGCTTGATCTGATCGGCCGGCTTGGCCAGCACCAGAGTTACGCCTTGCGTATCATTTATGACGCGGGTGCCCGGGATCAGGGTCAGCACCTGTTGCGGCGGACGAATATCGACCTCACGCCCCAGTGCTCCCGGATAGCTCTGCGCCGGGATACGATAATCATCGACCTGGGACAGTTGGGCCCCCGCCGGTACATTCCAGGATTGCAGCGGCTTGGTATCCAGATAGTTAAAATCCTGGTTTGCCTGGCGGCGGCGTTCCGCCCCACCCGAGCATCCAGCCAGCGTCGCGACCATCACTGCCGTGATCGCCAGCCTGTATTGATTCTTCATTCAGTTTCTGCGCTCCTACCTACGCTCGCAAAATTACAGCAGCACATTGGCATCTTTCAGCGCTTCAGCAACAACAGGCTGCGCCGACTCGCTCAGCTCCGTCAGCGGCAGACGCAAGGTGCTGTGCTTAATCAGCCCCAACTGGTGTGCTGCCCATTTCACCGGGATTGGATTGGATTCGATAAACAAATGCTTGTGCAATGGCATCAGCCGCGCATCGATTTCTCGTGCCGCGTCCAGCTGACCGTTGCGGGCCAGCTTGAACATGGTAGCCATCTCCGCAGCGGCCACGTTGGCCGTTACCGAAATCACCCCGTGGCCACCGGCCGCAACAAATTCCAGTCCCGTGGCATCATCGCCGCTCAGTTGGATAAAATCTTCGCCACAAAGTTCCCGGGTTTTCTGAACCCGCGACAAATCACCGGTCGCATCTTTGATCCCAACGATATTCTCTAGCTTTGCCAGACGGGCAACAGTTTCCGGCAGCATGTCCACGGCGGTCCGGCCCGGCACATTGTAGAGGATCTGTGGCAGATCCGTGGCCTCAGAAATCGCTTTATAGTGCTGGTACAAGCCTTCCTGAGTCGGCTTGTTGTAATAAGGTGTGACACTCAGGCAACCGGCAACACCGCTGCCCGAGAACAATTTGCTGAAGGTGATGGCTTCATGGGTGGCATTGGCACCGGTCCCGGCAATCACCGGAATACGGCCACTGGCATATTCCAGCGTCTTCAATACGACCTTCACATGCTCGTCAACCGTGAGAGTGGCCGACTCTCCTGTCGTGCCGACCGCCACAATTGCATCTGTCCCTGCTGCAATGTGGTATTCCACTAATGATGCCAGGCTGGCGTAATCCACTTCACCGGCTTCATCCAGCGGCGTCACTAGCGCTACCATGCTTCCTGAAAACATGTCCATCTCCCCTATATTTGTAAGCTTTCATGGTACTTTTCAGTCACAGTAAACACAAGCCAGAAGTATGTAAATCAGTGAACTCAACAAGCGTTTTCAGTTACCGCTAATCTGCTGGATTCTCTGCACTTTGCAGGAGATTTCTCCAGTTGTTTCCAGGCTGATACGGAATCGGCACATCGCGACTTCCCCTATTAGCCTGAGTTGCAATGACTGTGCTACCATGCTGAAGATAATCAAGAATACGATGTGTATAAATATGGAACATTACCTAGTCATCACGGCCGTTGGTACGGATCGCCCGGGCATCTCAGACGAAATCACCCGGCTGATTACCCACTGCGGCTGTAATATCGTCGATAGCCGGATCGCCATTTTCGGCAGTGAGTTCACCCTCATCATGCTGCTGAGCGGTAACAGCAATGCCGTTTCCCGGGTGGAGTCGACCCTGCCCCTCAAGGCCCAGGAGCATGATCTGCTCACGGTAATGAAACGAACGACCAAGCACGAGTACCGCTACTTCCCATACACGGCTGACTTCCATATCGAGGCTGACGACAGCCCGGGGTTGATTGAGCAGTTCACCCACTTTTTTGCTACCCGAGCGGTGGATATTGCCTCGCTCAGCGCCCATACCCACGAGGCAGAGCAAGCCGGCGGCCCGAGCCGCTTTCAGTTACAGATCAGCACCAACCTGCCTGAAGGCTGTAACTTAATGACCTTACAAGAAGAATATGAAGCACTTTGCCAGGACCTGCTGGTCACCGGCAATGTGACTTTTATCGGCCATAATCAATAAGGAAAACCGCTATGAAGACCTTGACCGCCGGTACGCCTGCGCCAGACTTCACGCTGCTCAACCAAGATAACCAGCCTGTCACGCTGTCTGATTTCCGGGGAAAGAAAGTCCTGGCCTACTTTTATCCAAAGGCCATGACGCCGGGCTGTACCACCCAAGCCTGCGCCTTACGCGACAGCAAAGCCGAGCTCGATGCACTGAATGTCGAAGTGCTGGGGATCAGTATCGATCCGGTGAAACGCCTGCCGAAATTTATCGAGCGCGACAGCCTCAACTTCACCCTGCTCTCTGACGAAGACCATGCCGTGGCGGATCAGTTCGGCGTCTGGGGGGAGAAAAAGTTCATGGGCAAAGTCTACGACGGCCTGCACCGGATCAGCTTCCTGATTGACGAGAATGGTGTGATTGAGCACGTCTTCAACAAGTTCAAAACCAAAGACCACCATGAAGTGGTGCTGAGCTACCTGAACGAAAACAGCTGAGTATCACCTGACAGCTAAGGTTGCAGACACACGTGCTGCGCACCACATGAAAAAGGCCGCATGTCACCGCGGCCTTTGTTGTGTTGATAGGCTGCCTGCGCTTATGGCGCACTGTTATCCGTCGGCTCCTGCACTTCCGTTGACGGCAGCGCATGCCATACCGCTTTGACCAGAGTCGCCAGCGGAATCGCGAAGAACACCCCCCAGAACCCCCACAGCCCGCCAAATACCAGCACCGCGACGATGATCGCCACCGGATGCAGGTTGACTGCTTCCGAGAATAACACCGGTACCAGGACGTTACCGTCCAGTGCCTGGATGATGCCGTAAGCCACCAGCAACCACCAGAAATCCGGGCTGACCCCCCACTGGAACAGACCGACCATGGCCACCGGCAAGGTCACCGCAGCCGCGCCGATATACGGGATCAGCACCGAGAATCCAACCAGCACGCCCAGCAGCACGGCATAGCGCAAATCCATGACGGCAAACGTGATGTAGCTGACGATCCCGACGATAAAGATCTCGGTGACCTTACCGCGAATATAATTCGAGATCTGCTGGTTCATCTCGATCCCGACCTTGCTCGCCAGGCGGCGGTTCTTCGGCAGTAGCCCCTTGAAGGTCGACAGCATTTCCTCTTTATCTTTAAGCAGGAAGAACACCAGTAGCGGTACCAGGATCAAATACACCGCCAGCGTCGCCAGGCTGACCAGCGAGGAGAGTGACCCTTTCACCACGCTCTCCCCCATCCCCAGGACATTTTCGCGCAGAGTGTTCATAAAGGTATCAATCTGATGCGGCTGAACAAAATCCGGGTAGCGTTCCGGCAGACTGGAAACATATTGCTGCAAGCCGTTAAACATTGTCGGAACATCGGCAATCAGGTTGCCGACCTGGTGCCAAATCGTCGGTACCAGCCCGAAAATCGCCATCACCATCAGCCCAACAAACAACAGCAGTACCAGGATCACCGCCAGTACTCGCGGTAACTTCAAGCGTACCAGCATCATCACCGGCCACTCGAGTAGATAGGCCAGCACAATCGCCACCAACAGCGGGGCAATCAAATTGCCGAAGAAATAAATCGTCAGGAAGCCAAACAGCAGAATGGCCACCAGACTGACGGCATGAGGATCAGAGAATCGGCGCTGATACCAGCGGTTTAGCATTTCCAGCATAAAATCATTACTGCCTTTTAGTCACAATAATTACGAGCGATTGCGCACTGGCAACCTGCTCTTCGATAGTAAATCCGTGGTTGAACAGGTATCGGGGAATATCTTGTCTGGCCCCCGTGTCAGAGAGATGAATTTTCATGCTCTCACCGTATCGGAGTGCTCTCGTTGCCCGCTTGGCCAATAATAAAGCCATGGGGCAGCGTTCCGCCGTCAAATCGAGCGATGGGATTTCCATTCCGGTATGCTGACAGTTATTATCCATCGGAGTATTGTAATGGACATCGTCACCACAAAAAAGAAACCTGACAGTGGTTTTGTTGTCATATCTCTGTAAGTTACCCCTGTCCCAAGCGGTTGGTGCGACGACGCAACACACGCACGACCTCCGCAGGACAGGCAAAAAGGACCTCAGACTGGCGGCTGTATTAGACCTATGATTCGATTGAACAAAGCGCCCCTCTGCCTGCTCCTGGCAACCCTGCTGGGTCCCGGCCAGGCTGCCCGGGCAGATAATTTCAATGCCCTGCCGGAAATCGGCACCACTGCGGCCTCTACCCTGACGATTGAAAAGGAAATGGCATACGGTGATGCCTACATGCGGATGCTGCGGGCCAGTATGCCAGTGATCAGCGATCCCTTGCTGTCAGAGTATATCCAGGATCTCGGCCATCGTCTGGTCGCCAACGCCAGTGACGTGCGCACCCCGTTTAACTTTTTCCTGATCCAGAACCGTGAAATCAATGCCTTTGCCTTTTTCGGCGGCCATGTTGCGATTCACAGCGGGCTGTTCTTGCACGCCAACACTGAAAGTGAGCTGGCCTCGGTCGTGGCCCACGAAATCGCCCACATAACCCAACGCCACCTGGCACGCAGTATGGAAGATCAAGCCAGAAAGTCACCCGCGACAATCGCGGCACTGGTCGGCTCGATGATGCTGGCCATCGCCTCCCCGGAAGCCGGGATGGCGGCCATCCATGCCACCACCGCCGCATCAGCGCAGGGACAGATCAACTATACCCGCAGTAATGAAAAAGAGGCCGATCGGATCGGCATTACAACCCTGGCCAAATCCGGCTTTGATGTCCAGGCGATGCCACGTTTCTTCGGTCGCCTGGCCGACCAATACCGCTATGCCAGCACGCCGCCGGCCATGCTGCTGACCCACCCCCTGCCGGAATCACGTATTTCCGATTCCCGTAGCCGGGCCAGCCAGTATCCGGCCCAAAAGCTCAACACATCCGAGCGCTATCAACTGGCCCGGGCCCGGATTGTGGCCCGCTATGCCGGCATTGACAGCGATGCTGCCCAGGACTGGTTTGACCGCCAACTGAAGAAAGCCCGCGGCGTCCGCAAAGATGCGCTGAACTACGGCAAGGCGCTGGTACATATCGATGCCCGCCAGTATCCGCAGGCCCACGCCCTGCTCGATCCGCTGCTGGCAGGCGATCCGGACAATCGGTTTTACATTGATGCCGCAACCGACCTGGATCTGTATGAGAAACAATATGACCAGGCCATATCCCGGCTGGAGAAAGCGCTCAAAGCGAACCCGGAGCATCAGGTCCTGCGCCTGAACCTGGCCGATGCCCTGCAGGAGGCCGGTCGCCATCACGAGAGCATTTCGATTCTGAACCGCTACAGCCACGACCATCCCGACGATACCAACGGCTGGTACCTGCTGGCCCAGGCTTACGCCCATAACGGGCGCCGCGATGCCGAGCTGGCCGCCCGGGCCGAGCTGATGGCCCTGCGCGGCCAGTGGGACAAAGCAATTAAATACTACATTGAAGCCAGCCAGCTGGTTGAAATGAATTCGCTCGATCAGGCCCGCTATGATGCCCGCATCGATCAGCTGCGTCTGGCCCGCTCCCGAGTCGCAGATCTCTGAGCCACTTCGCTTTTCTTCCGGGTTGCAGTTCCACTACAATAGGGCCGCAACATTTATTTCCCATCCTGCTAACCCACCCGGGGCAGCAGGATGCATCTACCGACTGGAGAGCTCATGTCTGTTACTATTTACCATAATCCGCGCTGCTCAAAGAGCTGCCAGACCCTGGCATTACTGGAAGAGAAAGGGATCACCCCTGAGATTGTCAAATACCTGGAGCAGGCCCCGAATGTTGAGCAACTAAAAACCCTGCTCAGCCAGCTGGGCTATACTTCCGCCCGCGACATGATGCGGACTAAAGAAGCGCTTTACAAAGAGCTGGGCCTGGGCGAAACCAGCGTTACCGAAGCGCAGCTGTTCGAAGCCATGGCAGCCAACCCGAAGCTGATTGAGCGTCCGATCGTGGTGAATGGTGACAAGGCAGCCATGGGGCGCCCGCCTGAGCAAGTACTGGATATCCTGTAATGCATCAACTCCTGGTGCTTTACTACAGCCGCCACGGCAGTACCCGTCAGCTGGCCCGGCACATTGCCCGCGGCATTGAGCAGATCGACGGGTGCGAAGCCGTGCTGCGCACCGTGGCCGACATAGACAGCCAGGGATATACCGCGGGATCGCCAGCCGATGGCGACCCCTGCGTCACCCTCGACGACTTGAAAACCTGCGCCGGGCTCGCCATGGGGAGTCCGGTTCGTTTCGGCAACATGGCAGCACCGCTCAAACACTTCATCGACAGTACCAGTGCCCAGTGGCTCTCGGGAACGCTGATCGGCAAACCCGCCTGCGTCTTTACCGCCTCTTCATCCATGCACGGCGGCCAGGAAACCACGCTGCAATCGATGATGCTGCCCCTGCTCCACCACGGTATGCTGATTGTCGGGCTGCCCTATTCAGAACCGCGGCTCCATACGACCCGCTCTGGCGGAACACCGTATGGCGCTTCGCACCTGAATCACGCGCCCCACCACGGACTGGATCAAGATGAAACAGCCCTGGCGCAGGCGCTGGGCAAACGCCTGGCTGAAACCGCCAAAAAGCTGCATCCGGCATAAAAGGATCAACCATGACACCGATGAGCCCTTCGACGCAAAACCTGCGTTACTTCGCACTCACCGCCAACCTGTCGCTGATCCTCTGGGTCGGCTTGTGGCAAAGTGTGATTTCTCCGCATCCGCACCTCAATAACCTGGTCGTCGCCGGAATGTGGATCCTGCCGATGCTGTTTCCGCTCAAGGGGATTTTAGAAGGCCGGCCCTATACCCACGCCTGGGCTAACTTCATCCTCATGTTCTATTTCCTCCACGGCCTGACCATTTTGTGGATTGATGAAGGAGAACGCCTGCTGGCCTTGATAGAGCTGGGCATTACCGCTGCTGCGTTTATCGCCAACATCCTGTTTGCCCGTCACCGTGGCCGGGAGCTGGGCATCAAGCTCAAAAGGCTGTCTCAGGTCGAGAAAGAAGAGCGGGAAGCACACGAAAAGAAAGAGAAATAAAAGATGAGATGTTCACGGGACAGCACCGTGAACACGCCCGATAAAAAACCGGCAGCCCTGAGGTTGCCGGTTTTTTGTTTTCTCGTTCGAGCCAGCCAGGCGCTGATGTCCAGACTCGATTATGGCGACCAGTAAAACTGATTGGTTTCAGTCCGGGGCTGCATCAGGGTCGCTGACACATCGACCGCATCCGGATCAACCGTGGTCTCAGCTTCGACACCAGCATAAAGCACCTGTAACTTTTCTTCTGGCGACATCGCTTCCGCAGGCTGCGGCATGTCCGGGACCACACGGCTCAGGCGCTGATCTCGTCCCAACTCCTGATAAAACGCAGTTTCCGAGCTCAGTAAATTCACCGCAAAGGTAACGGTATCGCCTTGGAGCCGGCTGGCATTCACCGATGCCACCGAAGTGAGGTTCGTCAACAAGCGCTCCAGGGCAAAGAAATCTTCTGTGGTGCGAATATTGGCGACTTCAATCGCAAATGCATCACTGGCCGCGCCGCCCAGTGGTACGGCATATTTGGCAGCCAGTCTATCGGCCACCTGATCCATCATCTGGGTCAGCGCGTCGGCAGGAGTGCCCGACGCCCGGCCTTCCGCCGGCATCGTTTGCGAGCTGGTCAGTTGCTCCGGCGAATCCGCAAACAGTTGCCAGCCAAGCTGCGCACTATCGGCGCCGGATTGACGCAAACGAACCACCAGCACGGCATCCGGCTGATAACGGGCACTGGCACCGGCAATCGGCTGGATAAAACCGCCCCACAGATCCGGAATATTAATCGCGGTGATATCTTCAAAATCACCAATCGGCATCATCACTGGAACCCCCCGCTGATCGGCCGCCCGTTTCAGCTGGGTTGTCAGGACACTGCCGGACTGATCCCAGACGATATCCCGGTTACGGTTGGCATCTTTCACCAGCCATACCAGCACGCTCGGTCGCTCTTCCCGCCACAATGTTGCGTTCGCCTGGGTCAGCAGGTTGCGGATTTGGCCCCGATCAAACGCCAGCGACAGGGTTTGCTGGCCATCCCGGCTGCCGTAACCAAATTGGCTGACATAAGCGCGGCTGTTCGCCATCGCTTTTTGGATCACCTCATTCTCGGTGATCGCACTTTGACCGGACACTTTGACCAGCACCTGCGCCAGCGCCGCTTCACGCGCTTTCGTTTCAGACGCCCGATCGGTATCGGGCAACACCACTTCTGCCTGATACAAATTGGTCACCGTCGCAGCTTTCAGCGGCCAGGCCAGGAAGGCACACAGGAGTAGAGCAATACGCAACATTAGAAGACTCATATCATCATTGACTTAATGCCCGATCATAGAATGAACCCGGCCATATCGGCAACTGCTTCAGCCATAAAATCCCCCGCAGGACGTACGCTTTTTTTCCATCGCCTATCCCGAACCGCCCGTCAGGAACCTTTTTGCCCCGAATTTGCAATGGAGCACCATGCAATAAAATGTAACAGAGTCGAAAAAAGGTGACTTATATTGAATTATTCGACATCCCTGGTGGCCAAGTGGTTTTATCCGGCCCGACAAATGGGCAAACGATTACATCCGTGCTAGCATTCCGCGATTTTTTTTCAGACAGGGTGGAAACAACAATGATGCAGGTTGTACAGGGCGCTCAAATGCTGTTTGTCGCATTTGGTGCATTGGTTCTGGTACCGCTTTTAACCGGGCTGGATCCGAGTGTGGCGCTATTTGGCGCCGGGATTGGTACCCTCCTCTTTCAATTTATCACCAAACGCTCCGTTCCCATCTTTCTCGCTTCCTCTTTTGCGTTTATCGCTCCAATCATGTACGGCGTCCAAACCTGGGGCATTGCAGGAACCATGAGCGGCCTGATGGCTGCCGGGGTGGTCTACGTCCTGATGAGCGCCGTCATTAAGGTTCGTGGGGTGGCGATTATTCATAAGCTGCTGCCACCTGTGGTGGTGGGTCCGGTCATCATGGTGATTGGCCTGGGCTTGGCGCCGGTCGCAGTGAATATGGCGCTCGGCAAAACGGGTGACGGTGCCGTGCAGCTAATCGATGCCGATGCCGCGCTGTGGATCTCAAGCATCGCTTTGCTGGTGACGATTGGCCTGAGCGTTTTTGCCAAAGGGTTCTTCAAACTGGTGCCGATTATGGGCGGGATTCTTGCCGGTTACGCCACCAGCCTGTTCTTCGGTGTGGTCGATTTCACCCCGGTGGCCGAGGCCAGCTGGCTCGCTCTGCCGAACTTTACGTACCCGGAATTTAACATCAACGCCATCCTGTTTATGATCCCGGTCGCCATTGCCCCGGCGGTTGAGCATGTCGGCGATATGCTGGCCATCTCCAACGTAACCGGAAAAGACTACCTGAAAAAGCCGGGGCTGCACCGGACCATGGCCGGTGACGGCGTCGCAACCATGGCCGCTTCGCTATTTGGTGCGCCACCGAACACCACTTATTCTGAAGTCACTGGCGCGGTGATGCTGACCAAAGCCTTCAACCCAATCATTATGACCTGGGGAGCGGTGACGGCGTTGGTGCTGGCCTTCGTCGGTAAACTGGGCGCCTCCCTGCAAACCATCCCGGTGCCGGTGATGGGCGGAATCATGATCCTGCTGTTCGGCTCGATTGCCACCGTTGGCCTCAATACCCTGATCAAAAATCAGGTCGACCTGCACAAGGCGCGCAACTTAGTCATTGTCGCCGTGACTCTGGTGTTCGGCATTGGCGGGATGGCATTCGGCATCGGCGAGTTCAGCCTGCAAGGCGTGAGCTTGTGCGGGATCGTGGCAATCGTGCTTAACCTGATCCTGCCCGATGATCTGGGCGAGAGTCACGTGGTCGACAACGCGCAAATGGAAGAAACACCGCGTTAATTTCAACCACAGCGCCAGTACGGTCCCCCAAAACGCAGAAGCCAGGCTTCTGCGTTTTTATCTCACAGAAAACCGCTTGGAATATTATACCAATCGCAGTAAATAAAGGGTCATCCTAGCTTGTTAAAATGCTCGATAACTGCGTTAGAATTTTTGATTGTAGAATAACTACTTATCTAAAAATTCTGCCTTGTTCTCAAACATTTTTCCGACGCTATTTTTGATCACTTACTTACTTTGATTAGTATTACAAATCAAACTGACGGGCATGAAAAAACCGGGCTGCGCCCGGTTCTCGTTTGTCGTGCGTTGAAGCTTATTTGGTCCCGAAGATTTTATCACCGGCATCGCCCAGACCCGGAACGATGTAGCCCTTGTCATTGAGCTTCTGATCAATCGCTGCCGTGTAAAGCTCAACATCCGGGTGCGCTTTTTCCAGTGCCGCCACCCCTTCCGGCGCCGCAACCAGTACCAGTACTTTGATTGACTTACAGCCATGCTCTTTCAGCAAATCTATTGTCGCAATCATTGAGCCACCGGTGGCCAGCATCGGGTCAACGACCAGCGCCATCCGCTCGTCAATGTTCGAAGCCAGCTTATGGAAATACGGTACCGGCTCCAGCGTTTCCTCGTCACGGTAGATACCGACGGTCGAGATACGGGCGCTTGGCATATGCTCCAGCACACCATCCATCATCCCCAGACCGGCACGCAGGATTGGTACCACGGTTACTTTCTTACCTTTGATCTGGTCGATCTCAACTTGACCGTTCCAACCTGCAATAGTAACCTTTTCGGTTTCGAAGTCTGAAGTCGCTTCATAAGTCAGCAGGCTACCAACTTCCGTCGCCAATTCACGGAAACGTTTCGTGCTGATGTCACCTTCGCGCATAAGACCAATCTTATGTTTAACCAGGGGGTGGTTTACTTCAACGACTTTCATGTCTGGCTCCTAAGCAAGAAATTTTTCAAAAAATCGCACCATTATACACTAGACTACATCACGTCGTGTAGGGGTATGCATTTCATTTGCTCAGGAATCACCCAGATGAATTTATTGACGCAAACGTTTTCCTTTCTTCTCTGACTGCTGTTATCATAGCCCCGCTTTTTTACTTAAATGCGATGAGGGATCTCTTGTGAGCGGCAACAACTCTTCTCTTAGTTACAAAGATGCTGGTGTGGATATTGATGCGGGCAATGCTTTAGTTGATCGTATTAAAGGGGTTGTCAAACGCACCCACCGCCCGGAAGTGATGGGCGGCATCGGAGGATTCGGAGCGCTCTGCTCACTGCCAACCAAGTACAAAGAGCCAGTTCTGGTCTCCGGTACCGACGGGGTTGGAACCAAACTTCGCCTGGCGATGGATTTGAACAAACATGACACCATTGGTATCGACTTGGTCGCGATGTGTGTCAATGACCTGATTGTTCAGGGCGCCGAGCCGCTATTCTTCCTAGATTACTACGCCACCGGCAAACTGGATGTCGACACCGCTGCGGATGTGGTTGCCGGGATCGGTGAGGGCTGCCTGCAATCAGGCTGCGCCCTGATTGGCGGAGAAACCGCAGAAATGCCGGGAATGTATCATGGCGAAGACTATGACGTCGCAGGCTTTTGCGTCGGCGTAGTCGAAAAAGCCGAGATCATCGACGGCAGTAAAGTCCAGGCCGGTGATGCCCTGATTGCTGTCGCCTCCAGCGGCCCGCACTCGAACGGCTTCTCGCTGATCCGCAAGATCCTTGAAGTCTCGCAAGCTGACCTGAACCAGGCGCTGGAAGGCAAGCCTCTGGCTGAACACCTGCTGGAACCGACCAAGATTTATGTGAAATCGACCCTGAAAATGATGGAAAGCTGCGATGTCCACGCGATTTCCCACATTACCGGCGGCGGTTTCTGGGAAAACATCCCGCGTGTGCTGCCTCAGGGCACCAAGGCTGTAGTTGACGGCAACAGCTGGGCATGGCCTGCGGTATTTAACTGGCTCCAGCAAGCCGGGAATGTTGACACTTACGAGATGTACCGCACCTTCAACTGTGGTGTCGGGTTAGTCATTGCTCTGCCTCAAGCCCAGGCGCAACAGGCGATTGATATCCTGAATGCCGAAGGGGAAAACGCCTGGCTGCTGGGTGAAATCGCCGCTGCGGCTGCCGATGAAGAGCAAGTGGAGATCAAGTAACCGATGAAAAACATCGTTGTCCTGATCTCCGGTAGCGGCTCCAACCTCCAGGCACTGATCGATGCCTGTGCCGATGGCCGCCTCCCGAATGCCCGGATCGCGGCAGTGCTGTCGAACAAAGCGGATGCCTACGGCTTGGAGCGTGCGCGCCAGGCCGGGATCGAGACCGTCCACCTCTCGGCAGCTGAGTTCAGCTGCCGGGACAGTTATGACCGCGCTATGGCCGAACGGATGGATGCCTTTGACCCGGATCTGGTGATCCTGGCTGGCTTCATGCGTATCCTCAGCGATGACTTCGTCCGTCACTACCGCGGCCGGATGCTCAACATCCACCCGTCACTGCTACCGAAGTATCCGGGACTGCACACCCACCAACGTGCGATTGATGCTGGCGATCAGGAGCATGGCACCAGCGTCCACTTTGTTACGGAAGAGCTCGATGGCGGACCGGTGATCCTGCAGGCCAAAGTGCCGATTTTCGCTGATGACAGCGCCGAAGAAGTCATGGCCCGGGTGCAGCAACAAGAGCACCGTATCTACCCGTTGGTCACCCGCTGGTTTATCGAAGGACGACTAAGCATGCTCGATGAGCACGCAATACTCGACGGTGAGATCCTGCCGCCGACCGGTTATGCCACAGACGAGTAATCCCGTTTACTCTATACAGCTTGTATCAGTGGCCCGATTAAAAAACGCGACCCCAGGGTCGCGTTTTTTATACTGTGTCATTCCACCACGACTACTTCGAACCGCAATGCTGTCAACGTGCAAGCGCTAGTCTGATTCGACCGTGCGACAGTAGATCTGCTCACCAAAGTAAAACACATTGAGCTCACCCGACTGCATCTTGTGCCAGTTCTCATCATTGGTCAGCGGCTGCGTCGCGATCACCGTCACCACATCATTGGGTGTGGTTTCTTGCTGAAAATCGATCGTAACATCTTCATCAATCAGCGAGGCCCGGCCAAAAGGTGCCCGGCGCGTGATCCAGTGCAGGTTGTTGGTACAATAGGTCAGCACAAATTCACCATTGCTGACCAGCATGTTATACACCCCGAGCTGGCGCAGCTGATCACAACAGGTAGCGACAAACTCGTAAACCGGCTCCAGTCGCTCCGGCTTGTCCGGAAACCGTGCTTCAAGCTGATTGAGCAACCAGCAGAAAGCAATTTCACTGTCGGTATCCCCAACTGCCTTAAAGCGTCCGGTATCAAGCGTATCATAGCCGGTCAGCTGGCCATTATGGGCAAACGTCCAATATTGGCCCCACAACTCGCGGGTAAAAGGGTGGGTATTTTCCAGGCTGACGCCACCGCGGTTCGCCTGCCGTATATGACTGACGACCGCGCAGCTTTTAATCGGGTATTCCTGCACCAGTTCAGCAATTCGCGAACGACAACTGGGATTGGGATCTTTAAAAGTGCGGAAGCCCCGCCCTTCATAAAAGGTGATCCCCCACCCGTCCTGGTGCGGGCCGGTTTTACCGCCCCGCTGCATCAGCCCGGTAAAGCTGAAACAAATATCCGTCGGCACATTGGCACTCATGCCAAGTAGCTCACACATAGTCCTTTATACTCTCATTCATAGGCCGTCACGAGGGCCGGCATTACGCCTCAGCCATCTCTTTCTCAACCAACATAATTAAAATATGGATAATTTTAATATGAACTTCCTGAATGCGATCCGCAAAGCCAAAATGAGGCACCCGGATTTCGACATCCGCCAGGCCGGCCATCTGACCGCCATCTTTCCCGGTCAGGGCAATGGTTTTCATACCTTTGACCTTGGCAGCTTCAATCGCTTTCAGGATATTACCGGAGTTCCCTGATGTAGACAGGCCGAACAGCACATCCCCGGCAGCGCCAACAGCTTCCAGATAACGAGAAAAGACGTGATCGTAGCCGAAGTCATTACTCACACAAGACAGGTGGCTTGGATCAGATATCGCAATCCCCGGATAGCCCGGACGGTTTTCCCGGTAACGACCCGTCAGTTCTTCCGCAAAGTGCATCGCATCGCAGTGTGAGCCGCCGTTGCCACAGGACAAGACTTTCCCCCCCTGCTTAAACGAGGCAGCCAGCAGCTTCGCTGCCGCTTCGATATCGGCAATGTTCTTGTCGTCGCTCAGAAAACGATTCAGTACGTCAGCAGCTTCGGTCAGCTCTGCACGGATCAGGTCTTGGTACATAGGCTCATCTCTATTATTCATTTACGGTTCTCAGTCCCGCTCCGGCAAGCTTTCCGCCAGCTCAGAGACTTAGTACGCCCTGCCTGCAGTTTACATAGAAACGGCGGAAGGTGTCGACTCCTGAGGCGCCACATTGTGACGCTTTGGGGTCAAATGCTCACGTAATAACTGTGATGAGGCGTATCACTGAATATGACCCGGCATGAAAGTGCCCATGCCAGGTCGGTTTTCGCTCAATCTTGGCTACTGGGCCAAAAAAGCGTGAAGTGAGTCACAGGAATTAACCATATTCATTATATGAGTTATTTCCGCAACCTCATTTTTTGTACTGGATAATCTGGTGCAATCCCTGATGCCACAAGGGGTGCCGCGTCACCCGGCCATAACAGCCGACTTTCAGAACAGAAAATTATTTTACATTTCCTTAAAAAACACCTTACACTTACCCCAAGTGGTAAGACCTCTTACCTTGCATAAAACGTACCCAAAGAACAATAACACTCAAGCCCCCGATAAGGAGAATCATCATGGTGACACTCGTGTACCTGCTAGGGCTCATTGGTCTCACAGGTGTGCTCGCCTACCATCGAGCCAACCTCAAAACCTTTACAATCACCCTGGCAGTCGCATTGGCACTGGGCTCCCTGCTGGACATTGTCGGCCAGTACAGCTGGCTGGTGTTCGTCCTGGTTGCACTGCCGCTGAATCTCATCTCCGTACGCAGAAACCTGTTGAGTAAACCGGCCCTGAAAGCATTCAAGAGCGTGATGCCGGAAATGTCCCGCACCGAGAAGGAAGCCATCGATGCCGGGACCGTGTGGTGGGAAGCGGATCTGTTTCGCGGCGCGCCAAACTGGAACAAGCTACATGATATCCCGGCACCACGCCTGAGCGCGGAAGAAAAAGCCTTCCTCGACGGCCCGGTCAATGAAGTATGCCGCATGGTCAACGACTACCAGGTGACGCACGAGCTGGCTGATCTACCGCCGGAAGTATGGCAATACCTCAAAGAACACAAGTTCTTCGCCATGATCATCAAGAAAGAGTATGGCGGACTGGAATTCTCTGCCTACGCCCAGTCCCTGGTGCTGCAAAAGCTGACCGGGGTGTCTGGTGTGCTGTCTTCAACCGTCGGCGTGCCGAACTCACTCGGCCCGGGAGAGCTGCTGCAGCACTACGGCACCCAAGCGCAAAAAGATCATTACCTGCCTCGCCTGGCCGAAGGGAAAGAGATCCCTTGCTTTGCCCTGACCAGCCCGGAAGCTGGCTCCGATGCCGGCTCAATCCCGGATTTCGGGATCGTGAAAAAAGGCCTCTGGCAAGGCGAAGAAGTGCTGGGGATGGAGCTGACCTGGAACAAGCGCTATATCACCCTGGCCCCGGTTGCCACTGTGCTGGGTCTGGCGTTTAAGCTGTCCGATCCGGATCACCTGCTGGGTGATGAAGAAGAACTGGGGATCACCTGTGCGCTGATCCCGACCGATATCGACGGCGTGGAAATTGGCCGCCGCCACTTCCCGCTCAACGTGCCGTTCCAAAACGGTCCGACCAAGGGCGAGAAAGTCTTTGTCCCGATTGACTACATCATCGGTGGCCAGGAAATGGCCGGTCAGGGCTGGCGGATGCTGGTTGAATGTCTGTCGGTGGGCCGCGGGATCACCCTGCCGTCCAACTCAACCGGTGGGCTGAAAACCGCGGCGATGGCAACCGGTGCCTATGCCCGGATCCGCCGCCAGTTCAAACTACCGATCGGTAAAATGGAAGGGATTGAAGAGCCGTTGGCACGCATTGCAGGCAATGCCTATGTCATGGATGCAGCCAGTAGCCTGACCGTGTCAGGCATTGATCTGGGAGAGAAACCTTCGGTGATCTCTGCCATTGTCAAATACCACTGCACCCACCGCAGCCAACGCAGCGTGATCGATGCGATGGATATCGTCGGGGGCAAAGGGATCTGCATGGGGCCAAGCAACTTCCTGGCCCGCGGCTACCAGGGTGCGCCGATTGCCGTCACCGTTGAAGGCGCCAACATCCTGACCCGTTCGATGATCATCTTTGGTCAGGGCGCAATCCGCTGCCATCCTTACGTTCTGGAAGAGATGGACGCGGCCTACCAGGAAGATACCAACCAGGCACTGAACGGCTTTGACAATGCCCTGTTCGGCCATGTCGGCTTTGTGATCAGCAATATGGTTCGCTCATTCTGGCTGGGCCTGACGGATGGCCGCGGCTCTAAGGCACCGCGCAAAGATGCCACCGCCCACTACTACCAGCAACTGAACCGTTACAGTGCCAACCTGGCGCTGCTGGCTGATATTTCCATGGCGGTTCTGGGTGGCTCGCTGAAGCGAAAAGAGCGCCTCTCAGCCCGCCTGGGGGACGTCCTGAGCCAGCTGTACCTGTCTTCGGCAACCCTCAAGCGTTACGTTGATGAAGGCTGCAAGCAAGAAGATCTGCCGCTGGTTCACTGGGGCCTGCAAGACTCGCTGTACCAGACCCAGGTGGCGCTGGACGAGTTCCTGCGAAACTTCCCGAACCGTCCGATTGCGGCACTGCTGCGTGCGGTGATCTTCCCAAGGGGCCTTGGCCGTGTGAAACCGTCAGACAAGCTGGACCACCAGCTGGCACGAATCATCCAGACCCCGAGCGAAACCCGCTCCCGGATCGGCCGAGGCCAGTTCCTGGAAGCTTGTGATAACAATGCGGTAGGCATGATTGAGGAAACACTGAAGGATATTCTTGCTGCCGAGCCGATCTATGACCGTATCTGTCAGGCGGCCGGTAAGAAATACCCGTTCATGCAGTTAGATAGAATTGCCGCCATCGGCCTGGAACTCAACGCCATCAATGAAGCTGAGGCCGAGCTGATGCGCCGGGCTGAAGAAGGACGCCTGCGCACTATCAACGTCGATGACTTTGACTCCGATGAGCTGGCAGCCAAAGCATATCAGACCGAAAAGAGTAACATCGCCGCCTGAGCCCCTGACTCAGCCCTTTAGCGGCGCCTCTTGATACCACGTAAAAGGGAAGCAATCCATGCTTCCCTTTTTTATTGGCTCTCTTTTAGATGGGTCCATGAAACTCGCTCAACTACTGGCCATGATCTTACGGCATCAGCCCCCGGCTTCATCCCCATCGACTCCGTCGATAGCCGACGGTTCATGAATGCTTATCCCCAAGCCCCTAACCGAGACTGACGTAATATACAGCCCACATGACAGGCCCGCATACCCATACAGCCAAAGCAGCAGCGAGGTCTGCACGCAACCAACCACGACGGCGATTAATTCAGATGAATATCAAAGATGAAATTAAGCAGCCGGCACTACCAGCGAGTCTTCTTCCAGCGCTTTTTTTATTTTCCGTTTGCGCCACAAAAAGACCACCGCAACCACCAGCACGACAATGAGCAAGTTTGCCCCGAGAATCACCTTCATCGCTTTTTCCCGGGCCGCCTGTTTTTCGGCGGCCAGCTTCAGCAGTTCTTCTTGCTTGGCCCTGGCTTCCTGCTGGGCCCGGAAGTCTTCCAGGTTACGATCGAGCTGCAACTCGGCCATCACCGCAAAATTAGTTTCCGGCAGCTGGAAAATCAACTCGCGATCATTGAAGTTATCGGTGCCGTACAGCCAGCCCGACCAGGAATAGCGGCCCGGCGCTTCACCGTTGGGCAAGCGGACAGTCAGACCGTCTTCATCCGGCATCGCGTGCTGCTGGCTGATGCGCATTTTTCCTTCCGGGTTTTTCTGCACGATATGCGCTGCCAGAGAGCCCGGCTTCAATGCCCCGGCTTCGGTCTCCACCACCACCTGATGGGATTCATTGCGCCCCCGCCCCTGAATAAAGCTGGCCGTCATCGGGGTCGGGTACACCAGCACCTCCTGCTCGACGGTGCGCAGAAAAATTCCGTTGCCGGACGTGATCCTGACCCGGTATTTTCCCGGCTGAACCGTGATCGGCATCGCCACGGTAAATACGCCATCGCCGGGCACCTCATCGTAGTTGTGGCCATCGTCAGCGAACTCACCCAGCGGGATGGGGCTGGGCCAGGCCTCCCGGGGTAAGTCTTCACTGCCTTCGATATATTCGTAAAACACCACCGACATTTTTACCCGGTCAAGAAAGTCCCGGTTGTGCAGCGGTTGGCCGCTTTCAAAAAGTCGCGCGGTAAATTTCAGGGTTTCAGACTGATAAAGCCGGGCGGGCATATCAGCCACTTCCAGCTCCAGATTCGAGAGGACGATAATCTTATTTGTCGGGGTCACCTGCCCGACCGCCTGCCATGGCCCGGGCATCGGTTTTTCAATCGAGATGATGTCCATCCCCGGCTCTTCATACCAGGAAACATGCTTGGGATGGCGCACCGAGTAATACTTCTTGCCATCCGGCCGCACCAGGACAATTGGCTGGCTGTTCTCAGCCCGCTTGACCATAAAGGAGGCCTGTTCCACCGAAGGATCAATGCGAAAGCGGTTATCCAGCCACGACATCACCGTACTGTCTTTTGCCCAAGACAGTACAGGGAACAACAACCCGATGAGTAATAACCGCCGCATAAAACCTCTACTGACGCCACATCGGGGCGCCACCACTTTTTTCAATCAAATCCAAACGCGCTTCATGCGCTTGTATTTCATCGGCCGATGGTCGGATGATCTTTAGCGATTTTCTTCCCGAAGCCAGGCGCCGGATGGCATTTTCGGCACCCGCATCACTTTCTTCCTCGCCTGAGCTCAGGGCTAGTGATGTCTGGCCACCGGTCATCATCAGATAGACATCGGCCAGGATCTCGGCATCGAGCAAAGCGCCGTGGAGCGTTCGGTGTGAGTTATCTATGCCGTAACGGGAACACAGGACGTCGAGGTTATTCCGTTTTCCCGGGAACAGCCGCTTGGCCATCTCCAGAGTATCGGTGATTTTGCAGAAATCTTCGGTCTTGCCAATTCCCCGGTTCAGCTTGCCGAATTCATAATCCATGAAGCCGATATCGAAGGGCGCGTTATGGGCAACCAGCTCTGCACCGCGAATGAAATCCATAAACTCATCATGGATCTCGGCATAGGTCGGCTTGTCCTGCAAAAATTCATCAGTGATACCGTGGACGTCTACGGCTTCAGCATCAATGGCGCGATCCGGCTTGATGTAGACGTGGAAGCTGTTTCCGGTCAGCTTACGGTTGATAATTTCAACCGCGCCGATTTCGATAATACAGTGCCCCTCGTAATGGGGGCCGGTCATATTCATACCGGTTGTTTCGGTATCGAAGACAATAATGCGGTCGTTAGTAGCTTTCATAGTATCGATTGTGTCAGACTAAAGTTTTTCTTAATGCGAATACTACCAAAGATGACGAAGCAGGTAGAAATTTTCACCGACGGCTCCTGCCTCGGCAACCCAGGTCCCGGCGGCTACGGCACCGTTTTACGCTATAAACAGCATGAAAAAGAACTCAGCGAAGGCTTTTTCCTGACCACCAACAACCGGATGGAGCTGCTGGCCGCCATTGTCGGCCTCGCCAGCCTGAAAGAATCCTGCCAGGTTGATCTCACCACCGACAGCCAGTATGTCCGCCAGGGGATCACCCAGTGGATCCATAACTGGAAGAAGCGCGGCTGGAAAACCGCCGACAAGAAGCCGGTGAAAAATGCCGATCTCTGGCAGCGCCTGGACACCGAAACCCAACGCCACCAAGTCACCTGGCACTGGGTCAAAGGCCATGCCGGCCACCCGGAAAACGAACGGTGTGATGAGCTGGCCCGGACGGCGGCAGAATCGCCGACCCAAGAAGATGAGGGCTATCAGGCCACAGCCTGAGCCCTGCTCAGCGAAGGCGTGATTATTGACTCTGGGTATTCTGACTCGCTTTGGTCCGGCAGTTCAGTCCCAGCGGGGTCAGCTGTCGGCGGAGCTTCCAGGTCGGCTTGATGGGCTTGAGCGGAAAGGTCCGCTTGCGGGCGACAATCAGATACAGGCTCCCGAGCGATGAAAAATTCTCAGACAGCAGGCTCTCCGCCCAGGCCGAGCACGCCTGGTGCCGGGTCGCCGGCAGGACCGCGAAGTTTTCATGGAACACCACTTCATAATTCAGCACGCCCAGCCAGTCCTTGACCCGCATCGGCATAAACATCCGACCTTTCCACGGAAAGCGTTTGCGATTCCAGGGCAGCAACCCGCGCACCCCGAGCCAGCTGAGCGGATTCGAGCCACTGAGCAGCAGATAGCCATCGTCTACCATCACCCGGTCTATCTCACGCAGCAAGCGGTGCGGATCCGGGCAATAATCAAATTGATGGGCAATCACACAAGCATCAAAGGACTTTTCAACAAAAGGCAACGCTTGGTGATCGGCGATCACATTATGAAGCGGATTGAACTTATCGATGCAAATCTGATGCTGAATGTTACAATGGCCGCTGGCAAGTTCGCAGCTTAACCCGCCCAGCTTGAGCATATGGTAGCCAAACAGTTTCGGCCACCATTCATCAAGCTGCGCCTGAAGCAGCTCGGCTGCCCATTCACCATTGGCAACCTGTGACCAGGAGTATGGGGGGTCTATCTCTGCGAGTATTCGGGCTGGCTTCATACGTTATCGCTCAACACCTTCAAGGCTGGAGACAATTTCATGCTTACAGTAAAAAGCATACCTGCATTTAATGACAATTACATCTGGCTGATTCACAGTCCGGACAATCACTGCGTGCTGGTCGATCCCGGAGATGCAGCCCCGGTCATCAAAGTGTTAGAGCAAGAGCAGCTGATCCTGGATGCGATTCTGGTGACTCACCACCACCACGACCACATCGGCGGGATCAGCGAACTGAAACGCCACTACCCAAAAGCCAATATTGTCGCCCCGGTCAACGAACCGATTCCGGGCGCTTCGCAAACCGTGAATGACGGCGACCAGGTCGAAATTTTCGGCGAGCGCTTCATGGTACTGGGCGTGCCGGGTCACACCAGCGGTCATGTTGCCTATGTCGGTGATGGCAAGCTCTTCTGCGGCGATACCCTGTTCTCTGCCGGCTGTGGGCGACTGTTTGAAGGCACACCGGAACAAATGTATCTGTCGCTGCAAAAACTGGCGGCACTGCCGGAGGAAACCGAAGTCTACTGCGCTCATGAATATACCAGCAGTAACCTGGCTTTCGCGCTGGTTGCCGAGCAGGATAATCCGCACCTGCAGCGCTACCGGGAAACGGTTAGCCGCTTGCGCGCTCATGGCATCAGTACGATTCCATCCACCTTGCGCCAAGAAAAACTGATCAATCCATTTTTGCGTTGCGATCAGGCCAGTATCAAAAAATCTGTTGCAGATAAAGCATTTGACGACAGCGATCTGGAAACGTTCGCCGCACTGCGCCGCTGGAAGGACGATTTTTGAACCTGCATCACTTGTAACCAAGGTGGCTGGACAAGTATCATCTCCAACTATTTTGGCTATAGGCAGGTTCCATGAAGTCCCGATTTTTTGTAGCAAGCGCGCTATTACTGGCTGGTTGCCAAATTTTAAATACGACAAATACAGTAGAAGAGCAAACCAACAGCAAAAACAATAACGAGCCCCCTGCCCCAGTGCAGGCGCCGCTCACACCAACACCACAACCCACAATCACCAAGAGTCCGCCTGTCGCAGTCAAGCCGCCGGCCAAAGTACCCACGCCTCAGGAGCAAGAAGATCTCTGGCGGCGGATCACCATGCAGATCACCACGGCGATCCCGGATAACAAACAGGTTCGCCACTATCGGAATTGGTATCTTCGCTACCCGGGTCACCTGAAAACCGTTGCCAATCGTGCTGAACCTTTCCTGTTCTACATCACAGAAGAAGTCGAAAAGCGTAATCTGCCCCTTGAGCTCGCGCTGCTGCCGATTGTCGAAAGCTCATTTGATCAATTCGCCTACTCCCATGGCCGGGCTGCCGGACTTTGGCAGATCATCCCCGATACCGGCCGACGCTTTGGACTGCAACAGAACTGGTGGTATGACGGCCGTCGTGATGTTGTGGCCTCAACCGAAGCTGCACTGGATTTATTGGAATATCTCCACCGCAAGTTTGATGGTAACTGGCTCCATGCCCTGGCTGCCTACAACACCGGTGAAGGCCGGGTTTTCCGCGCCATTCGTAAAAACAAGCGCGCCGGAAAGCCGACCGACTTCTGGTCACTGGATCTGCCGAAAGAAACCAGCGGTTATGTACCAAAACTGCTGGCCGTTGCCGATGTGATCCGCAACCAGAACAAATATGGAATTGAAATCCCGGCGATTGCCAACAAGCCGGCAGTGAAACTGATCAAGCCTGAGACGCAGATGGATCTGGCCATGGCAGCCAAATACGCAGGGCTGAAACTGAGTGAGCTGCAAAGTCTGAACCCGGCCTATAACCACTGGGCCACCGCCCCAGACGGCCCGAACCATCTGCTGCTACCCATCAATCATGTCGAACAGTTCCAGACCAACTTTGTCAGTAACGGCAAGCAAGGGATGAAAGTCGTTCGTTATCGTGTGAAAAACGGCGATACGCTCAGTGTACTGGCACAGAAACACCAGACCACCACCAAGCTGATCCAGCGGGCCAACAACATGACGGGTACCAACATCCGTGTCGGTCGTCACCTGCTCATTCCGGTTGCAATGGCTGACGATGGCCAACTCCTGGCGAACCGACTCGCTACTCGTAACCGAAATGCCCATGGCAACGGATATCGGGTGACCTACACGGTCAAACCGGGCGACAGTCTGTGGACCATCGCCCGCAGCCAGAAGGTCAAGATTGATCAAATCACCAAATGGAATGGGATCCGCAAGAACAAACCACTCCGTGCCGGCCAGAAACTAACATTGTGGAAAGACAGTAAATCCGGGGCGGTGATCCGTACGGTGTACTATAAAGTTCGCTCTGGCGACAACCTGAGCGCCATTGCCCAGCGCTATAAAGTCAAAGTCTCTGATGTGGTGAAATGGAACCAGATCCAGGGCCAGAAGTATCTGAAGCCGGGACAAAAACTGAAGCTGTACATTGATGTGACCAAGGTCAGCGCTTAATCGCTTCCATCTCGCCCTATAGCCCAACAAAAAGGCTCAGCACTAAACGCTGAGCCTTTCCTTTTGTCTTTTCCTATACGCGTAAATCCACAGCCCTGAAGCTACTGCAACCTGAAGTCTGCAAGAATCGGGTTATGATCCGAAGCATTGGTTCGCGGCGCCTGGGCATTGACCAACTCCAGCCCGCGATAGTACAAATGATCCAGCGGCTTACCCAAAATCTTGACCCGTTGGTCCTGGCGCAATGTAACATCCACTAATCCCAGGCTCCGGGCAAAGGCATCCACCACATCCAGGCGCGCCTGACGCCAGGTATTAAAATCTCCGGCCAGAATAATCGGGCCGATATGATTATCCAACACCTGCTTCAGAGCACGAAACTGTGCTTTATACTCCTCAAGGCCCAAAGCAAAATTAACACCGTGCAAGTTAACCACCGCCAGCGTCTGACCGTTGCTGAGATTAAATTCTGATAACAGAGCCGATTTCGGCAGACGTATCCAGGGCTCCATCGCCAGGTAGGCACAGGTTGTTTTCGCATTGACGGTAGACAGGTTCATCACCCCGGCCGGGGTATTGAGAAACTTAAACGCATTAGCCATTCTGACTTTCCACTGCGCCTCATCCAGATACGTTTTGAGGCCGTCAGTCAGGCTGGCCTCTTGCAGTAAAACCAGCTCGCTGTGCTGGCTAAACTGCTCAAGAGCATCGCGCCAGGTTTCCCGTTGCTGCTTGTAGATATTCCAGACCGAGACCGAAAACAGGCCATCCCGATCCAGCGGCAAAGCGTGATCACTCTCGATACAATGATAGGAAAACTGCGGAGCCAGGACATTATTGCTAATCTCCGGAATTTCAGAGGCTTCAAAAGATAAATTCAACGCGCTGATCCCCAGTGCACCAGCGATGACGCCAACTCCAGCGGCAACCTTAGAATATCGAGACATAACAACGACCTACAGTATCAAGACAAGGAAAGCAAAACGGCCCGCAAGCCGTAAATATCAACAATTAATAGTGGCGACCGTTGTCGTAATACGCTGTCGGCGAGAGCGCGGTAAAAATCACTGCGACATCCAATTCGGCATCTTCCAATTCTTCACGCACCGCCCGGGTGATCACCTCAGCAACCTTATCCTGAACCTCCTGTCCGCGGTCGAACCACAGAACCTCGACAAACGGATAGGCATCGGACACCTCACCATCAAAAATGAACGTGGTTGAAACATGCTCTACGGTAAAATCTTCCCGAGGGCATGCCATCAATGGCTGGAGCTCATCCACTAAGGCTGTGGACATGGCTTTCACATTATCAAATTCAACGGCACGAAAACGCAGGTGCGGCATGATGACTCCCAAATCACTCATGATTGAAAGATCACAAGATACCACTGAAATAAGCCCCCGCGCAGCAATTTCTCCCCGAGAGGTAGTAAATTTCGTGTCAAAAATCGGCAATACCGGCGGGAAGTGGCGCTAATGAATTGATGATTGAGAAAATTAACACACTTGAACTAAGATCACACTTTTGAACACGCATCCAATGTGCCGCTTATTTCAGCAGCCCGGTGAAAGAACCAAACAACACATTGCCTTTATCTGTGGATAGTAATGTCGGTCGGTGTATCTGATACAGTTGTTAGGGGTGTTTTTTCTCATTCAGTCCCTTTCACTACTCAAATATAGCGACACTCTGCCGGCTAATGGCGACTAAATTTCCAGACGCATCCCATACATCAGCCTCAAGGTGAGCATAACCTCCCGCTGCCTGCCTGGTTTGAGCTTTATATGCAAACCAATCTCTCGGGGAAAACTGGTCATGTGGATAAATAAACTCTAAATTCCACATCATCGTACTTGCAGGTGAAGGCTTCTTCATCATTTGAAGCACCGCTGGTGGCCAAGCATCTATCAGGCAAACTAAGTGGGCATCTGTCATTGTATCGGGTTCATTTTTGAAGCGCATCCAGCCATGTAACTGTGAGGTATTTACACCACTATATGGCATCGCACCTTTAGCAATAGACAAGTCAATATTCGTCAGGAAATTAGGCGTAACACCCTCAATGAGCGGTACCCCTTGGCATTTAGCAGGGAAGTCTATGTCATGGGTTTCATGATTTGGGACTTCTATGTTTGAAAATCGTTCATTGCCAAAGCAACCTTGTTGAATGACGGCAACCATGCCATCCTGGATAATCCTGGCTGTTACCTGAGTTGCATTTTTCCCCTCTCTGAGTACTTCGACTTCAAACGAAAAAGGCATATCGAGTAACAGCGGGCCCACAAAGTTGGTCGTTAATGACCGTAGAGGTCTCCCATCACGAATCCTACTTTTCATTGCCGTATAAAGTAGTGCGGCGGACACACCACCAAATACCGTTCTGCCTTGCCCCCAAGATTGAGGAAGTACCATCGTATTATCTGTACCTACAATTTCCCTTGCTTTTGAAATCAGCGTGTCGATATCCATACCCACCTCTTGTTAAATATATGTTGCCATCACTGACACATCGTACCAGCTCAACAGAAAGTATCAACAACAGTGCATACGACTCGTCATGGGTAGATCTCACCAAGCATTGGTATAACTGGTTTACTGACCTTGGGGTTAAAGCAGAAAAGACATTGGCACCAGAAGCCAGCTTGGAAACTTTTATGAAGCGTTTTGGTGGCAAACTATGAGTGGTTAGAGGGGGAGATCGGGAAGGTGCTATCTTTCATAATGCTAGAATCAAGAAAACCTCAGTCTCTCGACTGAGGTTTTGTAAATGGCAGGGGTGGACTGAGCCGGCAGGAGATTCGAACCCCCAACACGCGCTGTTTTTGGTATCAGGGGAATCCGCTGCTCTGCCAATTGACGCTGAAATCGAGTAGGAGGAGGCCTCACGGCCTCCGTCCTCTCACACCACCGTACAAGCGTGGGTCGCATACGGCGGTTCCGAATATATTTTCAGTGACTCGTACCCATCTCGCAACGAGTACAGACCCATCTCCTTGAACCATTTCATTGGCATGGCCTGATTGAGCTGGGGCGATAAAGCCAAGTGCCACCACCCTTTATCTGACATCGCCAGCTTCCACGCATTGCGTTCGCTTACACCCTCTTGGCGTAACCATGTCGCTATGCTGTATCTGCGCTTGCGCTGCTTGAGGCGATAGCACCGTAAGCGCCGCCTTATCCATTCATCCAAGCGCTGCATCGCGCTTTTCCGTATGGCAAGCTTGAAATAGTGTTGCCAACCTCTTAGGTATTGAGTGAGTTCGACTAGGACTGTCTTCAACTCTCGCCCTCGATTCCGCTTCGTTATTTGACGCACTCGCTTCTTCATCTGAGTTTGTGCTGTCTTCGAGATATGGATGCTTCCATCTCGTTGAAAGCGATGGCCTAGGTAAGTCCGCTCTGTCACTCTCGTTGCCGCACTTTTCTCACGGTTAACCCTGAGTTTCAGTTTCTGCTCCAAGAACTCCGTGATTGAGGCTTTTACTCGATTGGCGGCTTCCTCACTGTGCACGTAGATTTGGCAGTCGTCTGCATATCGGCAGAACTTATGCCCTCTTCGCTCAAGCTCTTTATCCAACTCATCTAATACGATATTTGATAGCAGCGGAGATAATGGTCCACCCTGTGGCGTCCCTCGTTGCCTCTGCTCAACTAACCCGTTTCGCATTATGCCTGCCTGTAGGTATGACCTGACCAGTTTCAGGACCCGTTTATCTGTGATGTCCTCCGATAGCCTGTGCATCAGTCTATCGTGGTTCACAGTATCGAAGTATTTCGCCAGGTCTATGTCGACTACATAACCCCGCCCCTCCCTGATGTAGTGGCTTGCTGCCACCAATGCATGGTGGGCACTGCGGTTAGGCCTGAACCCATAACTGTTGCTTGAAAACTGAGGTTCGTAGATATCTGTCAGTACTGAGGTAATGGCCTGTTGGACTACCCTATCAAGTACAGTTGGGATACCTAGCTGCCTCACTCCCCCGCTAGGTTTGGGAATTTCTACACCCAGAACGGGTTGCGGTTGGTAGCTCCCGTCCAGAAGGCTCTGGCGGAGCGCTTGCCCATTAGAAGACTGCCGAAGCATCGAGATAGTCGCTGTTATGTCGAGTTTATCAACCCCAGCACATCCCTTGTTCTTCTTCACTCTTCTCAGGGCTTGGTTCAGATTTGTTGAGGAGCAGATCCGCTCCATCAACTGAGTTGAGGTCACCAAGACTCGTCCTCCTGTCTACGCCGATCATGCTTGTCATTCTTCGTGGCCATGAGCGTCACTTGCGGTGTTGCCCAGTAGTACGTAGAGATGTTGTTCATCTTGCTATGACCCCACATGATTGAGTGTCTAGTGACTGCTTCTTGATATATTCAGTTCCGGCCTTCCCTTGGGTTGTACTTCCCCAAGGTACTATGCCTTCTGCTGACTTCTTATTACCCGTCACACAACATCACTGTTGTATTAGTCTCATCCGAGACAGGTCGTAAGATCTCCCGAGGTAAGACGTTGTTCTTTCCCTTGGCTGTGCCTGATTTACCCGTACACACTTCCCGTCGAGGCATTGGGCTGTTCTATATATTGCTAGGTTACCCAAGTTGTACTGGCCTACTATCAGGTTTCTGTTCGTCACACCCAAGTTTTGCCGTTTGCTTCCTTCAGATCCCACCTCACGGTGGGCACCCTTGCATAGGCTAACGGTTCTCGCTCGACTGAGCCCGTAGAGGACTTTCACCTCCTAGAACAACGCCATGCTCGGCGCACAACAACAAAGCCTCAGCATTTCTGCTGAGGCTTTAGAAGATGGCAGGGGTGGAGGGATTCGAACCCCCAACACGCGGATTTGGAATCCGCTGCTCTGCCAATTGGAGCTACACCCCTAGAAAGAATGGCGGAGCGGACGGGACTCGAACCCGCGACCCCCGGCGTGACAGGCCGGTATTCTAACCAACTGAACTACCGCTCCACTCAAATTGTCTGCCAAACAAAGTCTTACCCTTCAGCGCTTTGTTTAGGATATCTTGTATTATGCGATGCAGACTTTGACCTGAGAAGCGCAGTGTGCGTTAGCACATGAGCATCGCAAGTGTCAAAAGATGCAAGCAATAGCCAAGATAGGCAAATCAAAGCCTAGCGATGTCCTACTCTCACATGGGGAGGCCCCACACTACCATCGGCGCTGTTACGTTTCACTGCTGAGTTCGGCATGGGATCAGGTGGGTCCATAACGCTATGGTCGCCAAGCAAATTCTGTTTGAAAATATTCCGCTGGCTATAAAGCCCGCTAGCGGCGTTAAGTTGCTCTCTCGCTCGGTCATTTAGCGAACTAAACTCCCTCGCTCGACTCACAACTTGCCTTGCTATCGAACTTTATCCCGGCGCTACCTGGGTAGGCGGAATATCTTCACAATTCTGGAAAAGTTAACTAGTGTCCCAAACACGTCATTCAAGTGCCTGCGGAGTCCGTACTTCGTAAACAAAACCCCTTGGGTGTTGTATGGTTAAGCCGCACGGGCAATTAGTACAGGTTAGCTCAACGCCTCACAGCGCTTACACACCCTGCCTATCAACGTCGTAGTCTACGACAACCCTTCAGAAGGCTTAAAGCCTTGGGGATGACTCATCTTGAGGCTCGCTTCCCGCTTAGATGCTTTCAGCGGTTATCGATTCCGAACTTAGCTACCGGGCAATGCGTCTGGCGACACAACCCGAACACCAGCGGTTCGTCCACTCCGGTCCTCTCGTACTAGGAGCAGCCCCTCTCAATCATCCAACGCCCACGGCAGATAGGGACCGAACTGTCTCACGACGTTCTAAACCCAGCTCGCGTACCACTTTAAATGGCGAACAGCCATACCCTTGGGACCGACTTCAGCCCCAGGATGTGATGAGCCGACATCGAGGTGCCAAACACCGCCGTCGATATGAACTCTTGGGCGGTATCAGCCTGTTATCCCCGGAGTACCTTTTATCCGTTGAGCGATGGCCCTTCCATTCAGAACCACCGGATCACTATGACCTGCTTTCGCACCTGCTCGAACCGTCATTCTCGCAGTCAAGCGGGCTTATGCCATTGCACTAACCTCACGATGTCCGACCGTGATTAGCCCACCTTCGTGCTCCTCCGTTACGCTTTGGGAGGAGACCGCCCCAGTCAAACTACCCACCAGGCACTGTCCGCAACCCCGATAAGGGGCCGACGTTAGAACATCAACACTACAAGGGTGGTATTTCAAGGACGGCTCCACAGATACTGGCGTACCTGCTTCGAAGCCTCCCACCTATCCTACACATGTAGGGTCAATGTTCAGTGCCAAGCTGTAGTAAAGGTTCACGGGGTCTTTCCGTCTAGCCGCGGGTACACAGCATCTTCACTGCGATTTCAATTTCACTGAGTCTCGGGTGGAGACAGCGTGGCCATCATTACGCCATTCGTGCAGGTCGGAACTTACCCGACAAGGAATTTCGCTACCTTAGGACCGTTATAGTTACGGCCGCCGTTTACCGGGGCTTCGATCAAGAGCTTCTCCGAAGATAACCCCATCAATTAACCTTCCGGCACCGGGCAGGCGTCACACCGTATACGTCATCTTTCGATTTTGCACAGTGCTGTGTTTTTAATAAACAGTTGCAGCCACCTGGTATCTGCGACTGCCAGCAGCGCCAAGAGCAAGTCTCTTTACCGCCGGCAGCGTACCTTCTCCCGAAGTTACGGTACCATTTTGCCTAGTTCCTTCACCCGAGTTCTCTCAAGCGCCTTGGTATTCTCTACCCGACCACCTGTGTCGGTTTGGGGTACGATTCCTTGCTATCTGAAGCTTAGAGGCTTTTCCCGGAAGCATGGCATCAATGACTTCACCGCCGTAGCGGCTCGACATCAGGTCTCAGCCTTCTTTTATAAAAAGAGCGTCTCGGATTTACCTAAGACACCAGCCTACACCCTTGAACCTGGACAACCGTCGCCAGGCCCACCTAGCCTTCTCCGTCCCCCCATCGCAATAGCAAGAAGTACGGGAATATTAACCCGTTTCCCATCGACTACGCCTTTCGGCCTCGCCTTAGGGGTCGACTCACCCTGCCCCGATTAACGTTGGACAGGAACCCTTGGTCTTCCGGCGAGGAGGTTTTTCACCCCCTTTATCGTTACTCATGTCAGCATTCGCACTTCTGATACCTCCAGCATGCCTTACAGGCCACCTTCAACGGCTTACAGAACGCTCCCCTACCCAATACAATAAATTGCATTGCCGCAGCTTCGGTGTATCGCTTAGCCCCGTTAAATCTTCCGCGCAGGCCGACTCGACCAGTGAGCTATTACGCTTTCTTTAAATGATGGCTGCTTCTAAGCCAACATCCTGGCTGTCTGAGCCTTCCCACATCGTTTCCCACTTAGCGATAACTTTGGGACCTTAGCTGGCGGTCTGGGTTGTTTCCCTCTCCACGACGGACGTTAGCACCCGCCGTGTGTCTCCCGGATAGTACTTACTGGTATTCGGAGTTTGCAAAGGGTTGGTAAGTCGGGATGACCCCCTAGCCTTAACAGTGCTCTACCCCCAGTAGTATTCGTCCGAGGCGCTACCTAAATAGCTTTCGGGGAGAACCAGCTATCTCCAGGTTTGATTGGCCTTTCACCCCTAGCCACAAGTCATCCGCTAATTTTTCAACATTAGTCGGTTCGGTCCTCCAGTGCGTGTTACCGCACCTTCAACCTGCCCATGGCTAGATCACCTGGTTTCGGGTCTAATCCCAGCAACTGCACGCCCAGTTAAGACTCGGTTTCCCTACGGCTCCCCTATACGGTTAACCTTGCTACTGAAATTAAGTCGCTGACCCATTATACAAAAGGTACGCAGTCACCCCATCACTAAGCCACCTCTGCTTGATTTTGTGGGTTGACCAACGCTGCGCGTTGTTAACCACAGTCAAACGGAAGTACTTGCTGTCACTAAGGCACAATAGCTTAGTGATGGGGCTCCTACTGCTTGTACGTACACGGTTTCAGGTTCTGTTTCACTCCCCTCACAGGGGTTCTTTTCGCCTTTCCCTCACGGTACTGGTTCACTATCGGTCAGTCAGGAGTATTTAGCCTTGGAGGATGGTCCCCCCGTCTTCAGACAAGATAACACGTGTCCCGTCCTACTCGTTTTCACTGATAAGGTGTTGTCGGTTACGGGGCTATCACCCTGTATCGCGGCACTTTCCAGAGCCTTCACCTGACACCAAATCAACTTAAGGGCTAATCCGGTTTCGCTCGCCGCTACTGCCGGAATCTCGGTTGATTTCTCTTCCTCGGGGTACTTAGATGTTTCAGTTCCCCCGGTTCGCCTCAATACGCTATGAATTCACGTATTGATAACTGCTGCTGCAGCTGGGTTTCCCCATTCGGAAATCGTAGACTCAAGTGGCTCTTACTGCCTCATCTACGCTTATCGCAAGTTAGTACGTCCTTCATCGCCTCTGACTGCCCAGGCATCCACCGTGTACGCTTAGTCACTTAACCATACAACCCCAAGGGGTCTGTATCGCAAACAACCAAGGTTTTCCATCAATGACTTGACGGATTAGTTTGTTTTGCCGGACTCTTTGTCTGTCTTCACTTTGAAAAGTGAAAGCAAACATACACAAGACACTTGAATGTGTGTTGCTTGAGAACTCGTTCCATCTTTCGATGAAACTTTAGTATTGAATGTCAAACATTCAATTTACTAGTCAGCTTTCCAGATTGTTAAAGAGCATGTGTTTATCTTTCGATATCCACTGTTTAAAGATTCTCAGGAAAAACCCTTAAAGAGTGGTGGAGCTAAGCAGGATCGAACTGCTGACCTCCTGCGTGCAAAGCAGGCGCTCTCCCAGCTGAGCTATAGCCCCAACGTTTCCGATGCCTCACCAGCTTCCCTTGGGCAGGAAGTGGTGGGTCTGAGTGGACTTGAACCACCGACCTCACCCTTATCAGGGGTGCGCTCTAACCACCTGAGCTACAGACCCAGCATCGTTTCGCTCTTTTACATTTTAACCAGGCAATCTGTGTGGACACTGCATCAAACAATACGTCATATCGTTAAGGAGGTGATCCAGCCCCAGGTTCCCCTAGGGCTACCTTGTTACGACTTCACCCCAGTCATGAACCACACCGTGGTAAACGCCCTCCCGAAGGTTAAGCTATCTACTTCTGGTGCAGCCCACTCCCATGGTGTGACGGGCGGTGTGTACAAGGCCCGGGAACGTATTCACCGTGGCATTCTGATCCACGATTACTAGCGATTCCGACTTCATGGAGTCGAGTTGCAGACTCCAATCCGGACTACGACGCACTTTTTGGGATTCGCTCACTATCGCTAGCTCGCCGCCCTCTGTATGCGCCATTGTAGCACGTGTGTAGCCCTACTCGTAAGGGCCATGATGACTTGACGTCGTCCCCACCTTCCTCCGGTTTATCACCGGCAGTCTCCCTGGAGTTCCCACCCGAAGTGCTGGCAAACAAGGATAAGGGTTGCGCTCGTTGCGGGACTTAACCCAACATTTCACAACACGAGCTGACGACAGCCATGCAGCACCTGTCTCAGAGTTCCCGAAGGCACCAAAGCATCTCTGCTAAGTTCTCTGGATGTCAAGAGTAGGTAAGGTTCTTCGCGTTGCATCGAATTAAACCACATGCTCCACCGCTTGTGCGGGCCCCCGTCAATTCATTTGAGTTTTAATCTTGCGACCGTACTCCCCAGGCGGTCTACTTAACGCGTTAGCTCCGAAAGCCAGAATTCAAGATCCCAGCCTCCAAGTAGACATCGTTTACGGCGTGGACTACCAGGGTATCTAATCCTGTTTGCTCCCCACGCTTTCGCATCTGAGCGTCAGTCTTTGTCCAGGGGGCCGCCTTCGCCACCGGTATTCCTTCAGATCTCTACGCATTTCACCGCTACACCTGAAATTCTACCCCCCTCTACAAGACTCTAGCCTGCCAGTTCCAAATGCGATTCCGAGGTTGAGCCCCGGGCTTTCACATCTGGCTTAACAAGCCGCCTGCATGCGCTTTACGCCCAGTAATTCCGATTAACGCTCGCACCCTCCGTATTACCGCGGCTGCTGGCACGGAGTTAGCCGGTGCTTCTTCTGTCGCTAACGTCAAACAACCAGGCTATTAACCTGGCCGCCTTCCTCACGACTGAAAGTGCTTTACAACCCGAAGGCCTTCTTCACACACGCGGCATGGCTGCATCAGGGTTTCCCCCATTGTGCAATATTCCCCACTGCTGCCTCCCGTAGGAGTCTGGACCGTGTCTCAGTTCCAGTGTGGCTGATCATCCTCTCAGACCAGCTAGAGATCGTCGCCTTGGTGAGCCGTTACCTCACCAACCAGCTAATCTCACCTGGGCTAATCCTGACGCGAGAGGCCCGAAGGTCCCCCTCTTTGCTCCGAAGAGATTATGCGGTATTAGCCATCGTTTCCAATGGTTATCCCCCACATCAGGGCATATTCCCAGGCATTACTCACCCGTCCGCCGCTCGCCGCCCTTAACGTTCCCCGAAGGTTCAGTTAAGTCGCTGCCGCTCGACTTGCATGTGTTAGGCCTGCCGCCAGCGTTCAATCTGAGCCATGATCAAACTCTTCAATTTAAGATTTTGTTTGGCTCAATGAATACTGATTGTTCTAACTAAGTTAGAACGAATTGACTGTGCCAAATAACCGAAGTTATTCGTTTTGGTCACTCAGTTCATTGATACCTATTTTGCTTTCACTTTCCTATTTACTTTCACTTTTTAAAAGTGAATACAAAAGGAGTGAAGACAAAAATTTTTGACTATCATTTCACGAGTGCCCACACAGATTGCATGGTCAAATTGTTAAAGAGCTTGTTTTCACAACGCTTCTTTCGAACCGTTTATCGTGACAACGGAGGCGAATTATAGGGAGTATTCAGCGCAGCGCAATCCTTTTTTTCAGGTTTTATAGAAAAGCCCAACCAAACGAACAAAAAACAAACAAAACTATCTTCGACTGTCGATTTTTCACCATTCCTTAGGATAAAACGGATGAAGAAACGACGGAAATAGACATGCAGCCCCCTAAAGCTGACACCCTACAGTACCTTTAGTCCGCTATTGAGGCTTTTTTCGCTTTCTGTCCCTCGGGTGCGTGGCAGGAATCGCAGCTAACAAAGTTTTAGTGTAATCCACCTGCGGCGCATGATAGATCTCTTCAACGGTCCCGCTCTCGACAATTTCCCCGAAATACATCACTGCGACACGATCGGAAACCTTCCGAACCACAGACAAATCATGCGAGATAAAAATCATCGCCAGATTCATATCTCGCTGTAACTGAAGCAACAGATTCAAAATCTGAGCCTGAACCGACACATCCAGCGCAGAGACCGACTCATCACAGATGAGTAGCTTGGGTTTTAGGGCAATCGCCCGGGCGATTCCGATACGCTGACGCTCGCCCCCGGAGAACTCATGCGGGTATTTATGAATTGCGGTTTGGGGTAAACCAACTTTATGCAGAAGCTCCAGGCTCCAGGACAATCGCTCACTCGCCCTGCCGACACTATGGATAGCAAACGGCTCTTCCAGGATCATCCCTACCGTATGGCGCGGATTCAGTGATTCCATTGGGTCTTGAAATACCATCTGCATTTTCCGGCGCAAGGGGCGCATTTGTCGAGCAGTCCAATGGGTGATCTCCTGACCTTCAAAAAATATCTGCCCCGCCGTCGGCTCATGAAGTTTCAAAATGGTTCGCCCGAGGGAACTTTTCCCACACCCGGACTCACCCACCAGCCCCAGTGTCTCCCCCTGCGCCACCGAGAGGCTCACACCATCGACGGCTTTCACCGTATAGCCTTTCTGAATAATGCCCTTACCGGAAATAAAGTGTTGCTTGAGGTTTTCCACACTCAGCACAGTTTTCATCCCGCTTCTCCTTCACCTGCCGCAAGCATGCCATCAATCGGATTGCGGTGCCCGGAACTCCGGAAACAACTCAGGATCAATCGGCTTGATGTCAATCAGCTGCTTCGGCTCGCTCTCTAAGCCCGGCATCAGACCAAGCAACCGCTGTGTATACGGATGACGGGGGCGCTCAAACAAAGTAAACACATCCGCCTGCTCGACAATCCGCCCGTTATACATCACCGCAACATCGTCACAAATCTCTGCGACCACCCCTAGATCATGAGTAATAAAAATCATCGCCATACCGGTTTCCTGTTGCAGCTCCAGCATTAAATCCAGGATGGAAGCCTGGACCGTCACGTCCAACGCGGTTGTCGGCTCATCACAAATCAAAATGTCGGGATGGCACGCCAGAGCCATCGCAATCATCACCCGCTGCCGCATCCCGCCGGATAAATGATGCGGATAGTCATCAACTCGCCTCTCCGGCTCCGGCAACTTCACCTTTGCCAACAACGCGATGCAGTGATACTGCCTTTCTTTTTTACTCAACTCCGGGCGATGCAGCACCAACACTTCTGCCAGCTGCTGACCGACAGAGTAAACCGGGTTGAGCGCCGTCATCGGATCCTGAAATATCACAGAAATCCGATTGCCCCGCATGGCGTACATCTCCCCCGGTGGCAGCGCGATCAAGTCTGTTCCGCGATAAAGTACCTGCCCCTGAGAGATCCGCCCATAGGGTTTAGGCAGCAACCCCATAATCGACATGGCAGTCACACTCTTGCCGCAACCGGACTCTCCCACCAGCCCGAGTGTCCGCCCCTGGCGCACCTCAAAATTCACCCCGTGTAATACCGGCGTCACCCCCTCATCCGTTATAAACTCGGCATGAAGGTTGTTGACGCGAAGGATCACATCGTCCGCCATACGCGCTTCCTCAAAGCTTAAACCGGTCATCAATCACGGTGACCGGCTCAAAGGCCTGTCCTGTGTCCATCGCCTTGAGGGTTTCTTTTTTAACCGCCTCATCAATCCAGAAGGTGGCGTATTCCACCGGATAAAAAAGCGCTTCTGTTCTTTTGGTCATCCCCGGGCTCGGGTATTTCACCCAACGCCAGTGCGCTTCCCGGGTATATGGCACCATATAGCCCGGCACGATAATGAAAGCATCAGTCACGATTTTCTGGATCTGTCGCGATAGCTCATAACGCTTTTGGACATCAAATTCACGCTTAAACGCCTCGATCAATTGGTCCAGTTCCGGCGAACTATAGCTGCTGTGGTTATTGGTCTGCGGTTTCACATTATCCGAGTGCAGATATTCCCAGTAGGCCGGAATCTCCCCACCACTCATATTCAAAAAGGCCAGGTCGTGTTTTTTCTCCAGAATGTATTTAAACGCCGCCGAGCCATCGACCAGATTGAGGGTGAACTCCAGCCCTGCCTGTTTGGCCTGCTCTTTCAAGTACGCAATGCGCGGGGTCCACACCGGATAGCCATAGGTAATGGCAAAACTAAGCCTTTGCCCCTGACGGTTGATCCGGATCCCGTCCGGGCCGATCCGATCAAAGCCAGCCTCGGTGAAATACTTCGCCGCCAGCGTAGGGTCAAAGGGCGGCGGGCGGTTGTCCGGGCGATCATAATCCCCATGACCGAACCCCAAGCTATGGGGTTTACGGACATAATCGCCGCGCAGGACATGCTTGATCATGCCGTCAAAATCGGTGGCATAGGTGATCCCCTGACGGATCGCCAGATTTTCCAGCAGCGGCTTCGCCGTATTAATCCACAATCCCCCCGCGCCCTGAGCCACCTGGTTGTAGCCCCAGAATTTATGGATATAGCCTTTTCGGTATGGCTCAGTGTCTGATTTTTCATGCCACAGGGAAGGCAAGATCAACCCAAAAGTATCGAGCTGCCCTTTCTCAAAATATCGCAATGCAATATCGTTATCGCGGATCACCCGAATCCGCACCTGCTCAACATTGTAACGGTGGCGGTAATAGCGATTCTCATACCCCCACCAATCAGCCCCGACATGCTTAAAGGTCACGCTTTTTCCTTTTTTGACCTCAGCCAGATAGTAAGCCCCAGCTGTCGGCTCACTCTTGAAGTTATAGCGGCGGACAAAATCATCATCGATACCGTCTTGATTGGCGTCTTTTCTCGGCTTGAAAAAATGCGAAGGACGCGGCTGCAAGCCATTGCTGGGCAGGTTGATCTGCACCATCAGCTCATCCCGGCTCTTTGCGGTACTAGAAATGATGGCGATGGTGTGCTCATCAAACTTTTCCACGGCCTCAATCGAGTTAGTGAAAAAATCGTTGTACCAAGGATCAATGATATCTTTCGAGCGATAATAAGTGAGCATAAACAGATAATCATCGGCGGTGATGGGCCGGCCGTCCGACCAGCGGGCCTTGGGGTTGAGCTTGAAGTACACGGTTTTATGATCATCCCCAAACGCCCAGGATTGCGCCAACTGCGGGATCCACTTGCCGGTATTCGGATGCCGGGCCGCCAGCTTCGGCGTCCCATCCATAAAGTAGTGCCGCAACCCAGAATTGGCATCCGGCCCGACACTGCGTAACGTCTGGGGAAAGCTGGCCATAAACGTGCGAAGCGTCCCGCCACGCTTGGCCTGCTCCGAGGCAAACAAAGGCTCTTCCATATTGGAGACCCACTCCAAATCATGAGGTAACTCCGCTGTAAAAGCAGAGCCAGAGCCAACAACAAACAGACAAAGTAACCACAGTTCACGACTTCTCATTTTCACATCCTGCCGAAAGCATCAGAGATAACGGGTGAATTTTTTCGGATCGAACGCCGCCCGGATCGCTTCGCCGATAAAAGTCACCATCACCAGCACCAGGACAATTGCCGTCACCACCGAGCCCACGATCCAGGGTGCATCCAAATTCGATTTCCCCTGTTGCAACAACTCGCCCCAGCTTGGCGTTGGCGGCATCAGCCCCAAGCCTAAATAATCCAGCGCCGTCAGGGCAGTGATGTTTGCAGCAATGGTGAACGGTGCCAGGGTCACGATCATTACCGTGGTATTGGGGAGAATATGGCGGAAGATGATCCTTCCGGTCGATGCCCCCAACGCCCGGGCTGCCATGACGTACTCACGGGCAGACTCTTTATACGTCATGGTGCGCATGTACCAGGTCATGCCCATCCAGCCAAAGAGCACATTAATCGCGACAAACAGAGTGAACGTCGGCCGGGTGATCGACACCAGGATCATAATCACGTACAGAAACGGCACCATGGACCACACTTCGATAAAACGCTGGATCAACAGATCAAACTTACCGCCGAAAAAGCCCATCGCGCATCCGACCGCGGTTCCGATGATATAAGACACCGTCATCGTCAGCAGGGCAAAGCCCATCGCGGTGCGAAATCCATACACCAGCCGCGCCAGAATATCGCGACCGATCACATCGGTTCCCAGGTAATGCTGGGTCTGGACACTGGGTGGGGTCGGCGGATAATCGCCACTGAAGTCCTGCTCAAAAGGATCCCACGGCACCAGCGGCATCATCACGAAATTCTCACCGTCCTCCAATTGAAACTGACGCTGCATCGCTTTGTAATCCGGCTCGCTGGGATAATCAAAGCCATAATCGGTACCGGCCTTCACATCACTGAACACCGGAAAGCTGTATTCACCGTTGTATTTCACCATCAGCGCTTTGCTGTTGATCAACAGCTCCGCCACCAGCGACAGCATCAGCAGCAGCGAGAGTAGGAGGAATGACCAGTACCCTCGCTTGATCGCCTGAAAGCGTCGCCATTTTTTCCGGGTTAGCGGATTGAGTCTCAGCACTGTCAGACTCCAAACCGCACGCGTGGATCCACCGCTGCGACACAGATATCCGAGACGATATTGCCGAGCATCAGCAGCGCCGCGTTAATCGCCACAATCCCCATCACCACCGGATAGTCGCGCTGCATGATCGACTCATACCCCAGCAGGCCGATGCCATCGATATTGAAGATCACCTCGATCAAAAACGATCCGGTCATAAAGAATAGTAGAGAGTTGCCGAAATGACTGGCGATCGGGATCAAGCTGTTGCGCAGGGCATGTTTTCGCACCGCGGTCCGGAACGGCAAGCCTTTGGCAATCGCGGTGCGGATATAATCCGAGGACAGGTTTTCCATCAGGTTATTTTTCATCGTCATGGTCAGAGTAGCGAAATCCCCAATCAGATAACAAATCAGCGGTAAGACCGCATGCCAGAGCACATCCTGCGCCTGTTGAAACAGGGTTTCATAATCATCGAAGTCATCACTGACAAAGCCACCCATTGGAAACCATTCCAGGTGATAGCTGAACAAGGTGATCAGCAACACCCCAACGACATACCCCGGCAGGGCATAGCCGATAAAGATCAGAATGGAAGAGCCGGAGTCAAACGCCGAGTCATGCTTGATGGCCTTGAAATACCCCAGCGGAATAGAAATGAAATAGCTGATGAAGAAGGTCATCCCACCGTAAAACAGGGAGATCGGCAGTCGCTCGGCAATCATCTCAGTCACCGGCTCGTAATAACGGGTCGACTCGCCTAAATCAAAGCGTATCAGTTTGCTCAACCATTCCCAGTACGCCTGATGCACCGGTTTATCCAGGCCATAAAATGCATTGAGCTGCGCCAGTTGATCGTCAGACAAAGCCGTACTGCCGCCAGCCGTGGTCATCGCCGCCGCCCCATCGCCCTGAAACTGCATATTCGCCAGCATCCGCTCGACCGGCCCGCCAGGCACCAACCGGGTAATGGCAAAAATCAGCACAGTAATGCCTAAGAATGTCGGTATGATCAGCGCCATACGATGCAATAAATACGACAGCATGTATCGGCCCGCTCCCTATCTCATAGCCTGAGCAAGGTCCCGCCATCCACAAGAGTTGATGACATGATGTCCATGACGACTCAGGTAACGAATTGACCACGCTCACTGGGCGTGTCTTCAACTGAGTATAGTGTCAAATTTATAACAGTGAGAAACCGCAAGTTTTTCTGATGATGTCAAAAAAAACAGGTCGCCTCGGCGACCTGTTTTTGATCTCTGGAAGTTTAGATAACGCAGCGATGTTAGCACGCGACCAGCCAGGCCGGCACATCCGCCACGCTGTCGAGCACGGTATCGGCCAGCGCTTCACCGGCTTCGGTGATCGGTTTACCGGTGCGGACCAGGATCCTGGTGCCGACCTCAGCCGCCTGCGCCGCTTTCATGTCATCGGTTTTGTCACCAATCATCACCGAGTTGGCCATATCGATTTTCAGGAAGTCGCGGGCCGAGATAAACATCCCCGGCTTCGGCTTACGACACTCGCAGTCCTGTAGGTAGTCGCCTTTGCCTTCCGTCGGATGATGCGGGCAGTAATAAATCCCGTCAAATTCCACGCCGTTGTCGACAAAGTTCCAGTCCATCCATTCGGTCAGGCTCAGGAATTCATCTTCGCTGTACATGCCACGGGCAATCCCCGCCTGGTTGGTGACCAGAACCAGCAAATAGCCCATTGCCTTGAGCTTTTTACACGCCTCAAAAACACCGTCGACATACTCAAAATCATCGACGGTATGCACATAACCATGATCCACGTTAATCACGCCGTCACGATCAATAAATACTGCGGGTTTGGCCAAAAGTCAGCCCTCTGTCTGTCTACATTACAGAGGCGATTATGACATGGCTCACCGAGGGATTCATCTGTTTCTCCGTCCGCAACCAGCCCCACCGGAAACCGACAGAAAAACGCCAAAGAGCCATTTAGACGTCCAGACGTAAAAATATCTATTGACTTAGCCATCTAGACGCCCTAGCATCAACCACATAAGCAGTTAAGAAACACTTTACGCACAAACGAATCACAGTGTAAATACAAAAAACTGCAATAAATTAAACCATTATCACCCGTTTTTGCCCGGTGAATGATATTGGGCAGCAGCAATTAGCTCAGGAAGTTCGATGATAGAAATCAATAGAGTGAACAAAGTGTTCTATCAGGGAGAGAAGGAAATCAACGCGCTGCGTGACATCAATCTCACCATTGAGCAAGGCACCATTTTCGGTGTCATCGGTTCATCCGGTGCAGGGAAAAGTACCCTGATCCGTTGCGTGAACCTGTTAGAAAAACCCACCAGCGGCCATGTGATTGTCGATGGTGTCGATCTGACCCAATTGTCCGCCCAGGAGCTGACCTTCGCCCGGCGTAAAATCGGGATGATCTTCCAGCACTTCAATCTGCTCTCGTCCCGGACGGTGTTCGACAATGTGGCCCTACCACTTGAGCTAGCCGGAACCAAAAAAGCGGAGCTCAAAAGCAAAGTGGCTGAGTTGCTGCAACTGGTGGGCCTGGCCGACAAGAGCAATGCCTACCCATCGAATCTCAGCGGCGGCCAGAAGCAGCGCGTCGCCATCGCTCGGGCCCTGGCCTCCGACCCGAAAGTTCTGCTGTGCGATGAAGCCACCAGCGCGCTGGATCCGGCAACGACACAGTCGATTTTAGAGCTGCTCAAAGAAATCAACCGCAAGCTGAACCTGACTATTTTACTCATCACCCACGAAATGGATGTGGTGAAAAGTATCTGTAGCGAAGTGGCAATTATCGGCGACGGTGAATTAGTTGAGAAAGGTCCGGTCGGCGACATCTTTGCCCATCCGAAAACCGATCTGGCCCGGGAGTTCATACGCTCAACCCTGGATCTGTCGATCCCCGAGGACTACCGCATCCGACTGACCGATGCCCGGGTTGAAAACAGTTATCCGCTGGTTCGCCTGGAGTTTACCGGTGCTTCGGTCGATGCCCCGCTGATCAGCCAGGTTGCGCGTGAGTTTAATATCGACATCAGCATCCTGAGCTCCGATATGGATTATGCCGGCGGGGTGAAATTCGGCCTGATGCTGGCGGAATTCTTCGGCACCGAGCAAGCAGCAGAGCAGGCCATTGCCTTCCTGCGCGATCACAAGGTTAATGTAGAGGTACTGGGTTATGTTGCTTGAAACAATTGCAAACTGGTGGCAGGCCAATGAACGCCTGACATACTTACTGATTGAGGCATTGGGTGAAACACTGGTGATGGTGTTTGCCTCCGGCCTGATTGGCTTTGCGATCGGGATCCCGGCCGGGGTCGCCCTACACCTGACCAAGCAAGGCGGACTGCTGGAACACCCGACCCTGAACAAAGTTCTGGGGACCGTGACTAATATCGGCCGCTCGATCCCGTTTATCATTCTGCTGGTCGCCATCATTCCGTTCACCCGCTTTGTGGTCGGCAGCTCCATCGGCACCGCAGCAGCGATTGTCCCGCTGACCGTCGGCGCGATCCCGTTTATCGCCCGTCTGGTTGAAGGGGCGCTGCTGGAAGTGCCGGGCGGCCTGGTGGAAGCAGCCCTGGCCATGGGCGCAACGCCGCGTCAGATCATCAGCAAGGTGCTGCTGCCGGAAGCCCTGCCGGGCATTATCAACGCCATCACCATTACCCTGGTGACGCTGGTGAGCTACTCGGCCATGGCCGGAACCGTCGGCGGCGGCGGTCTGGGCGATGTCGGGATCCGCTACGGCTACCAGCGTTTCGACGGCACCGTCATGCTGATCACCGTGGTAATGCTGGTCATTCTGGTGCAATGCATTCAGTCTGCCGGTGATCATCTGGTCAAGCGTGTCGATCACCGCTAAGTCCACCCAAGAAGAACACAACGTAAGCACAGCGAAAATATTATTACCGACTAGGATTATGGAAATCCCGCTTTTAAGGAGAAGTAACATGGCGTTTAATCTGAAAAACCTGTTTGCAGTTGCCGGCCTGGCCTCGGCACTGGTTCTGACCGGCTGCGGCGAGAAAGAAGCCGCGGTAGACAACAGCAAAATTAAAATCGGTGTCATGGCGGGGGCAGAAGCTCAGGTAGCTGAAGTGGCTGCCAAGGAAGCCAAAGACAAATATGGCCTGGATGTTGAGCTGATCACCTTCACCGACTACGTCTCACCGAACGCAGCACTGGAAGAAGGCTCGATCGACATCAATGCGTTCCAGCACAAACCATACTTGGATCAGCAAATCACTGACCGTGGTTACAAATTTGCAATTGCCGGTAACACGTTTGTCTACCCGATCGCCGCTTACTCCAGCAAAATCAAATCAATCGATGAGCTGAAAGATGGCGATCAAGTCGCGCTACCGAACGATCCGACCAACCTGGGCCGCTCGCTGCTGCTGCTGCAACAACAGGGCCTGCTGACCCTGAAAGATGGTGCGGGCCTGACAGCGACCGTGCTGGACATTGTCGAGAATCCGAAGAGCCTGCAGATTGTTGAGCTTGAAGCAGCCCAACTGCCTCGTTCGCTGGATGATGTACAACTGGCAATCATCAACACCACCTATGCCAGCAGCATCAACCTGACACCAGAGCGTGACGGGGTATTCGTCGAAGACAAAGATTCACCTTACGTGAACCTGATTGTGGCCCGCGAAGACAACGTGAATGCTGAAAACGTGCAGACCTTCGTCAAAGCCTACCAATCTGAAACTGTGTATGAAGCGGCCAAAGAGATCTTCCAGGGCGGCGTGGTGAAAGGCTGGTAAGTTCAAGGCTAGTAATTTCAAGGCCCGTTTTTTAAAGGTGGATCACTTCAAAGTGGATCACTTCAAGGCAACTGTTCCTTCCTGAAACAAGCCTGGCCCCTCCAGTCGGAGGGGCTTTTTTGTCGCAGCCGACCAGCGCTTGCTGCCGGCTCCGTTTTACTTAACGCTTTTTCACCCGTCCCTGAACCGCTTTAAAGCGCGGGTTGGATTTACAAATCACATAAATCCGTCCGCGTCGTTTCACAACCTGGCAATCCCGATGGCGCAATTTGGCACTTTTAAGTGAGCTGAGCACTTGCATGATCACCCCTCCTGCTTGGCGCCGAAGCGACCGAATCGACGGTTAAAGTGGGCCATCCGGCCTTCACTGCTGACCACCCGCTGCTTGCCGGTGTAGAACGGATGCGAAGCCGAAGACACATCCAGGGTGTAGTACGGATAGGTGTTGCCGTCTTCCCATTCAATGGTGCGATCGGTCTTCAGCGTCGAGCCGACTAAAAAATACTGATCCACGCTGGTGTCGTGGAATACCACGGTGCGATATTCCGGGTGAATACCTGGTTTCATCCTGATCTCCTTGAGCAATGCCCGGCCAGTGAACACCACAAGCCGAATTGTTATGTTATAACATATTATTTGATATCAATTCTCATTAAAAGATCAAGCACTATTTTTATGCTATCGTCAGCGCCAGACTGAAGAAGGCCCGATATCATGAGTTATCAGATTGATCCGATTGGCGTGATCCGCTCGCCGTATAAAGAAAAATTTGCCGTCCCGCGCCAGCCCGGACTGGTCCCCAGCGCCCGCTCGGAACTGGTGCTCCAGGGGGAAGCCAATGCCCTGGAGGCTGTCCGGAGCATTGAGCAGTTCAGCCACCTGTGGTTGCTGTTTTTGTTTGATCAGAACCTGGAGGCAGGCTGGCGTCCGACCGTTCGACCGCCGCGCCTCGGCGGTAATGAACGCATCGGCGTATTTGCCAGCCGCGCGACCTTTCGTCCCAACGGGATCGGGATGTCCGCGGTCGAACTGATCGGCGTGCGCCAGCAAGACGGGGATGTGATCCTCGAACTCGGTGGCGTAGATCTGGTCGACGGCACCCCAATTGTCGACATCAAACCTTATATTCCTTACTCCGACAGCATTCCCGATGCCAGCGGCGGATTTGCCAGTGAGAGTCCGCAAACCCTACCGGTCCACTTCACCCCCGAAGCCGAGTCACAACTGCACGGCCGTCACCTGGCCCGCCAGCGGGCGGTGATTGAAGAAGTGCTGGCACAGGATCCGCGCCCGGCCTATAAGAAAGGCAAGCCGGATCCCAAGGAGTACGCCGTGCACCTGTTCGACTACAATGTAAAATTCAGTGTCAGCGACGCGCAGATCACCGTCCATGCCCTGACGCGCCCGGTCACAAAATAACAGCTGCCAGCCGCTTGTTCTCTTTGGCGAACCGGCAATAGCCTGTTAATATATGCGGTTACCGCCTTAATCAGCGGACGGGGCAGGCCCCGAACCCAATTCATTTCATCTAACCAACGGATACCATCAATGCGTACCAGTAAATATCTTCTTTCAACGCTGAAGGAGACTCCAAACGACGCAGAAGTGATCAGCCACCAGCTGATGCTACGTGCAGGTATGATCCGTAAGCTGGCTTCAGGTCTTTACACCTGGCTACCTACAGGTCTGCGTGTTCTGCGTAAGGTCGAAAACATTGTTCGCGAAGAAATGAACAATGCAGGTGCAGTCGAAACATTAATGCCCGTGGTTCAGCCCTCTGAGCTGTGGGAAGAAACCGGTCGCTGGGACAAGTTTGGTCCTGAGCTGCTGCGTATCGCTGATCGCCACGACCGACCGTTTGTGCTGGGCCCAACGCACGAAGAAGTGATCACCGACATGGTTCGCAACGAAGTAAAGTCGTACAAACAACTTCCTCTGAACCTGTACCAGATCCAGACCAAGTTCCGTGACGAAGTGCGCCCGCGCTTCGGGGTGATGCGCTCACGTGAGTTCATCATGAAAGATGCCTACTCATTCCACCTGGACAAAGAAAGCCTGGTTGAAACCTACGAGATCATGCATCGGGCGTACTGCAACGTCTTCAGCCGCATGGGCCTGGACTTCCGTCCGGTACTGGCTGATACCGGCTCAATCGGCGGCTCCGGCTCGCACGAATTCCACGTTCTGGCCGAGAGCGGCGAAGATCTGATCGCCTTCTCAACCGAGTCTGACTACGCAGCGAATATCGAAAAAGCTGAAGCGCTGGCACCAGCGACTGAGCGCGCCGCCCCAACCCAGGAGATGACCCTGGTCGATACGCCGGACGCCAAGACCATTGACGAGCTGGTTGAGCAGCACGGGATCGCGATCGACAAGACGGTGAAGACCCTGTTTGTCAAAGCCTCTGACGAAGTCGAAGCAGAGCTGATTGCCCTCATCATCCGTGGCGACCACGAGCTGAACGAAGTCAAGGCAGAGAACCTGTCGTGCGTCGCAGCGCCGCTGGAGTTTGCCACCGAAGAAGAAATCCGCGCACTCGTGAACGCCGGTCCTGGCTCTCTGGGCCCGGTCAACTTGCCGGTACCGTTTATCGTCGACCGCACGGTCGCCGTGATGAGCGACTTCGGCGCCGGTGCCAACATCGACGACAAGCACTACTTCGGCATTAACTGGGGTCGTGACGTTGAACTGGGTCAGGTTGAAGATCTGCGCAACGTGGTAGAAGGCGATCCGAGCCCATGTGGCAAGGGCACCCTGATGCTCAAGCGCGGCATCGAAGTTGGCCACATCTTCCAGCTGGGCAACAACTACTCCGAAGCGATGAACGCAGCGGTTCTGGGTCCGGACGGTAAGAACACCATCATGGAAATGGGCTGCTACGGCATCGGCTGTACCCGTGTGGTTGCTGCGGCGATTGAGCAGAACAACGACGACAACGGTATCATCTGGCCGGATGCGATCGCGCCGTTCCAGGTCTCGATTGTGCCGATGAACATGGCCAAGTCTGAAGAAGTCCGCGACGCCGCTGAAAAGCTGTATGCAGACCTGACTGCAGCCGGTATCGACGTCCTGTTCGATGATCGTAAAGAGCGCCCGGGCGTGATGTTTGCCGACCACGAGCTGATCGGGATCCCGCACACCATCGTGATTGGTAACCGCAGCCTGGAAAATGGCGAGATGGAATACAAAGACCGTCGCGCCGGCACCAAAGAAGGGGTGCCAGTGGCAGAGATTGTCAACTTCATTCAGCAGAAGCTGGCTTAATCTGCATCTCACATTGAAAAAAGCCTCCCGCGCGGAGGCTTTTTTGTGTCCGCCTCCCAGCCCAAGCCCGGCTGCCGCATATCTCAGAAGCAGCCCGCTGCAGTCCAATGTCTTGTGATTCCGGTATATAGTTAGCCTGAAGGAAATAGGATGGAGTGGTATGGCAAAGGATAAGCCCAGGATCAGTTTGCTACTACCCGGTGGGGGGGCCCGCGCCGCGTATCAGGTCGGCGTGCTGAAGGCAATTGCCGAGTGGTATCCCCGCGTCCATCACAGCCCGTTTACCATCTACTCCGGCACCTCCGCCGGTGCCATCAATGCCACCGCCCTGGCCTGCTATGCCTCCTGTTTTCGCCTGGGCGTCAAAAAGCTGGAATGGATCTGGTCCAGGCTGCACAGCCGCCGGGTCTTTCGTGCCAGTACCCTGGGCATGACCGGTTATCTGACCCATCAGTGGCTAGCCCGGATGCAGGCCGATTACCATGAACGGCCACCGTTTGGGTTACTCGACAGCCGTCCGTTGCGCCAGTTGCTCAACCAGGTCATTAACTATGAGCGGCTGGAAAAACAGATCCTGGCCGGTAACCTTCATGGCTTGTCCGTGACCGTCTCGAGCTACAAAAGCGGTCAATCCGTGAGTTTCTTTCAAGGTCAGCCGGAGATCAGCGAATGGAACCGGGCCAAGTCCAAAGGCCGCCGCTCGCTGATCACTACCGGGCACCTGTTGGCTTCAGCAGCGATCCCGGTGGTCTTCCCGGCGGTACGGATCGGACGGGCCTATTACGGCGACGGCTCGATCCACCAGCTCGCCCCCCTGCGTCCGTCGCTGAAAATGGGCGCCGACAAAGTCCTGATCATCGATTTGATCAACCAGAAAATCAACGAAATGGATCACACCACCGCGCCCGGCCTGGCGACCCTGGGCGGCCATTTGATGGACACCATCTTCAGTGACACCCTGGCTGCGGATCTGGAGCACCTGACCCGCTCCAACCAGCTCATCCAGGCCCTGCCGCCGAGTGAAAAAGAGAAAATGGGGATGAAAATCGTCGATCATGTGCTGCTCTACCCCAGCCAGTCATTTGAGCCCCTGGCGCAGAAGTATTACTGCAATATGCCACCGATGACCCGGGCATTAATGCGCCTGACCGGCCTCAGCCCAAGAGATGATGCGGCTATTACCAGTTATATTTTGTTTGAGCCAGCATATATTCATGCCCTGATTGATTTGGGTTATCGCGACGCTCAGGAAAAAGAAACGGTCCTTCGCAATTTCCTGCAATAAATCCTTATATTTATTGATAAAAAGCCATGATAGGTGTTGAAATGGCTTAATAATTGCCTATAGTAACCCCCTGATCTTTTTTTGACGTCGTTATGGATCCGAAAGTCTGGAGTAATATTTTTGCCGAAAACAGCAAACCAAGGACCAAACCCCTTGGGGCTGATCAGCGCTTGCTGATCCTGCAAAAATTCCAGGGCAAGCTGGAGCTGGGCTTAATCTTTGAGGTATTCGCCCGCGAAGTTGAAAAGCAGATCGATATCAGCCGCCTGGTGTGGTCTTTCGAGAAGACGACCACCCTGATCCGCCGCGGTCAGACGACCCCGAACCGGCAGACCTTTGTCCTGCGTTTCGGCGACCACGAGCTGGGCAAACTGCAATACGCCACCCCCTACCCGCTCGATAAAGATGAAATCAGCCTGCTGCACACTTACCACCGGCTTTTTGCCGGCCCGCTGGCGAACGCCATCGAATATCGCCGGGTCAAAAATATGGCGCTGCGCGACTACCTGTCGGGACTCGGCAACCGCAGCAGCTTCGAGCAGGATATTCAGCAGGCTATCGCCATGAGCGAGCGGCGCACTGTCGGCCTGGTTCTGATGATGTTTGACCTGGATAACTTCAAACAGGTTAATGACAAATACGGCCACCTGGACGGCGACAAAGTGATCCGCCGTTTTGCAGGCTTGCTGAAACAGGCCGTACGGAGCTCCGATCGTTGTTATCGGATCGGCGGCGACGAGTTTGCCGTCCTGCTGCAACCCGCCACGGACCAATCTGCTATGCACGTCAGTGAGCGGGTGGACCAATTGATGCAGGAAGACCCGACTCTGCGCAACTTACGGATCGGGGTATCCATCGGATTTGCCGCGTACCAGAAAGGAGATACCAGCACGACCCTGGTTGACCGCACCGACCGCCAGCTGTACCGCCACAAACGAGCCCGCTAACGCGGCCAGATTTTGATCTCAGCACCAAAGCCGTGCTACAAGTTTGCTAAGATAGCAGGAAGTGACGCATCGCCGGACAAGGCGTACGCAGCCGCACTTCCCATAGATATTCCGGTGTCTATCGGAAGTGAACGAATCAAAAAGGACATAACCATGAAAGTCTATGAATGCTGCGAGCTGATCCGGATGACCTATGCCCAGATTGGGGGCGGCGAATTGGGATATATTCCCAATGCAATTCATTGCGCGGTCAAGGCACTGAACGATATTGCCGCCAACGACCAAATCCCACAGGAGTTTCGCGAGCGCGCCGCGTTTGCTGCCGCCAACTTGCTGATGAGCGATCACGAGGACGCATAATGGACGTGAAAAACTTTGAAACCATGGATCCGGTGATGCTGATGAGTATCGTCAACATGAAAATCCGCGACGAGTTCGGCACTCTGGATTCCCTGATCAAATACTACGGGATTGACAAAAATAAGCTGGTCGACCGCCTGGCGACTGCCGGGTTCGAGTACCTGCCGGACGCCAAACAGTTTCGCTGAGCCCGCGGCAGATCATGTCATACGCCGACACCTAAAACAAAAACGGAAGCCTGAGCTTCCGTTTTTTATGTTCAAGTCCGCTTATCCCAGAGAGGCGTACAGCACCGTCGCCACCAGCACCGGGCACACCACCTTGACGTAGAGCGGCCAGATTTTCCAGAACAGGCTGTGTTGCAGATCCGGGCTCCCGGCACTGAGCTCTTTCAGCTTCGAGTGACGCGACCAGACCCAGCCACCGAACAGGGTGAACAGGAGTGCCGCCACCGGCTGGAAGTATTGGGTTGCCACTTTGGCAACCAGGCCGAACAGGGCGCCGAAGTTGAAAATAATCACCACGCTGAACAGGGCAATCGCACCACCGAGCAACCAGCTGGTTGGCTTGCGGCCTAAAGCAAAGCGCTCACTCACCAACGATACCGGACACTCCAGCATCGAGATTGATGACGTCAGGGCGGCAATCGTCATCAGGATAAAGAAAACCAGCGCCAGTAGCTGGCCAACAAATCCCAGGCTGTCAAACAGCATTGGTAGCACAGTGAACACCAGGGTATCTGAGCTCAGTAGTGAGCCGTCTTCGGCATAAATTGCCACCCCTTTGTTCATCGCCACAAACATCGCCGGCAACACCACCAGGCCGGCAATAAAGGCGACAGCCGTGTCCACCAGGGTAACGCTCAGCGCCATTTTCGGCAGGCTCTCTTTCTTGCTCAGATACGAGCCATAAATCAGCATCGAACAGCCACCAATGGTCAGTGAGAAGAAGCCCTGCCCCATCGCTGCCAGGAGCAACTGGCGATCAAACACCATGCTGAAATCCGGCACCAGGTAGTGCTTGAGACCTTCTATCGCCCCGTCCTGAGTCATGATGTACAGAAATAACAGACCAAACAGTGCAAACAGTGCCGGCATTAAGCGCGTGGACCATTTTTCAATCCCCTGCTTCACCCCACTTTGGACGATCAGAATGGTCAGCAGGTAAAAGATCACCGCACCAAACAGGTTACGTGAAGGCGAGAAACCTTTTAACCACGCAGACGCCTCCTGAAGGCCGATAATATCGGTCACGGCGGCCAGCATGAAGCAAATCAACCAGCCCGCAACAATGCTATAAAATGCCAGGACCAGCGACGGTACTGCCAGACCAATCCAGCCCACCAAAGCACCGGCTTTTTTAGCCGCCGGATTGTCCGACAGGCTGCGCATACTGTCGATCGGGTTGGCCTGGCCGTGACGGCCGATCGCCATCTCGACTATCAGCATCGGAAAGGCCACCACCAGAATCATCAGCAAGTAAACCAGCAGGAAAGCGCCGCCACCATTACTGGCCGCCTGGGTCGGAAACCCCCAGATATTGCCCAACCCGACAGCAGCGCCGGCCGCTGCCAGCACAAACCCTATCCGTGATCCAAAATGTTCTCTGTTTCCTGCCATAACCCTCACCCTAACGTATCAGTGTGCTAGTACAATAATCCATCCCTATTTTTGAATCAACACCAGTGTGTCCGACTGGACAAAACATCACCACCTAGCGAGAAATATCAGGTTCGGCCGATTTTTAATTATCTCTGACGGGTATAAAAAAGCCGCTTCACCTGACGGGAAACGGCTTTCTTCATCGGCTGGCCCATAGGCCGATAAAAAGATTATTTCAGTGAAGCATAATAAGCGGCCACATTCTCAATATCGGTATCGCTCAGCATCGAAGCCTGCGGCTGCATCACTGCCGCCATGCCACCGGTCCGTTGTTTATTTTTATAAGCTTTCAACGCGCTCACCAGATATTGCTCATTCTGGCCTTTGAGGTTCGGGTAAGTTGGGATCATCGCCGTACCATCAGCGCCATGGCATGCTGCGCAAACAGCGGCTTTGGCTTTCCCTGCGGCAGCATCCCCTGCCAGGGACGGGGCTGAGATGACGGTTGCTAACACTGCTATTGCAAGAACTTTTTTCATTGTGTCCTCTTATAATTCTGTTTATTCAAATGGATGGCCGCTTTAATTTACGATGAAAAACCAGCCAGTTAGAATTGTGCACTCTTTGACCTAACATTGCACATGAAATACATCATTATGCCAAGTCAGGTCACAGTCTTGACCGTGAAACCCTTCAACGACAAATAATCCGGCAACGGCCGCGAGTTGCTCCCCATAAAAAATCAACGGTGTCCGGCGGCGATTCCAGCTCGGAACGCCATATTCCTGAAACAGTTTTTTCAGTTTACGCCGCCCCACCCTGCCGACGGGCCTGGCTTCAATTCCCTCCGGATTGAAGCGTACAGACACCGGCTCATCCGGGGCCGGAAGCCGGAGCTGCCCCTGTGCAGTCTGCTGCAACAGCACCGTACCGAGCCCCTGAGGCAAGGCACAAGGAGTACCCAGCACACATGGCTGCTGCCAGTGACGAATGTCCGGCCACTGGCGGATCAGATACAGATGCTGGCGGTGGCGGCGTACTTCAACCGTATGCCAGCGAAGCTGCGGGTTGGCATCAGCCCGGGCCTGAACCACACTGTGCCAGATCTGCGCCAGCTGTGCCTGCGTCGGCATCAAGACGTCCTGCTGGCGCAGCCACAGTCGGATCAGCTGCTTGCCTGTTCGCTCCGAGCCGAGCTTGGCAATCGCCAGGCTGCCGTCTGCCTGAACCGCCTGTGCCAGCCGGTCGGCCAGCAACTCTTCGAGCAGCGCTTCCTGCTCACCACACAGGGCTGCGCTGCGCGCCACAGACTTGCGTACCCCCGGCCAGCGTGCCACCAGCGCCGGGGTGATCTCGTGGCGTAAGAAGTTCCGATCATAACGGGTATTCCGGTTGCTCTCATCTTCCACCCAGGCCAGACCTTTTGCATCCGCATAGGTTTCCATCTCTGCCCGGGTGGTGCTCAACAGCGGCCGCAGGTGCACCCCCTCGCCAAAGGAACTCTCCGGTGCCATCGCCGCAAGGCCGGCAGGGCCGCTGCCCCGCTTGAGCGCCAGCAGAAAAGTCTCGAGCTGGTCATCGGCATGCTGGGCCGTCAGCAGCAGATCCCCGGACTGAACATGCCGGGCCAGCGCCTGATAGCGCTGCTCCCGGGCTTGTTGTTCAACGCTTAGCCGGGTCCCCTGCTGGACGGTGACATGCTCCGCCGCAAACGCCAGGCCGGCCTGCGCACTCCAGTCGCGACAGCGCGTCAGCCAGGTATCGGCATTGGGACTCAACCCATGATGGACATGGACCACCTGACACTGATGCAGGGGATGCTGACGGATAAACTGCCCCATCAGATCCAGCAACACCCGGGAGTCCAACCCGCCGCTGAGGGCCAGGACAAAGCGACGCGGACGCTGACAGTAGGGCTGAAGAAATGCAGTGAGTCGGGAATACAGCATGAGAGAATTCAGTTCAATGGAAGTGAAGCACTTATACCAGAGTGATAGCGAAAAAAAAACGGATCACCCGAAGGTGATCCGTTTTCAAAGTCTGTGAATTGACTGAGCGATTAGCAGTAACCGTAGCTCAGCAGACGCTGGTAGCGGCGCTCCAGCAGGGCTTCTGTATCCAACCCATCCAGCTCTTCCAGCGTCGCCAGAATTTGCTTTTTCAGGTTCTCAGACATTTCAACCACATTACGGTGAGCGCCGCCCAGCGGCTCATCAATAATATTATCGATCAGGTTCAGCTCTTTCAGACGATCAGCCGTCATGCCCATCGCTTCCGCAGCCTGCGGCGCCTTGTCGGAGTCACGCCACAGAATTGACGCACAGCCTTCCGGCGAGATCACTGAGTAGGTCGAGTATTGCAGCATGTTGACACAATCCCCGACACCAATTGCCAGTGCGCCGCCGGAGCCGCCCTCACCAACCACGTTACAGATCACCGGCACCGTCAAGCCTGCCATCTCTTTAAGGTTGGTGGCAATCGCTTCCGACTGACCCCGCTCTTCCGCGTCCACGCCCGGGTAGGCACCCGCCGTATCAATGAAGGTAATGATCGGCATCTTGAAACGCTCAGCCATTTTCATCAGACGCAGCGCTTTGCGGTACCCTTCCGGCTTCGGCATCCCGAAGTTACGCTTCACTTTCTCTTTGGTTTCACGACCTTTCTGGTGGCCAATCACCATCACCGGACGCCCTTCCAGGCGCGCAATACCACCGACCAGGGCCTTGTCATCCGCAAACGCACGATCACCGGCCAGCTCATCGAACTCAGTAAACATCTGTTCGACGTAGTCAAAAGTGTACGGACGCTGTGGATGACGGGCTAACTGAGCAACCTGCCAGGCCCCGAGATCACCAAAGATTTTCTTGGTCAGCTCCAGGCTTTTCTTTTCCAGTTGTTCAATCTCTTTATCCAGATCAACCGATGCTGATTCTTCACGGCGCGATACCTCGCGCAGGGCTTCAATTTTGGCTTCTAGTTCCGCAATCGGCTGTTCAAACTCAAGGAAGTTCAGGCTCATACCACTTCAATCCTTTGGCTCACGCTTATTGGCTATTGCACAATAAGTATGGGCACATTTAATTAAACTCAAGCTCTACCTGCTTTTCACCCAGCAAGACTTTGAGATCAGTAATTAGCTGATCGGCCGGGGTGACGCGCCACTCGGTCCCGAGGGTCAATTTGGCGCGCGCATCAGAGCGCTGATAGTACATATTTACCGGCACAGTACCTGCGCGGTGCGGCTCCAGCACTTTGCTGAAACGCTCAAAAAACTGTTCATCAATTTGCCTCTCCGTCACAGAGATGGCAAGACCTCGCAAATGCTTTTCTCTGGCTTCTGAGATATCAAGCACTTCTCGCGCCGACATTTTAAGGCCACCGTTAAAATCATCAAAGCTGACCTGTCCGGAAACGACCAAAATGCGATCTTTCTCGACCAAATCTAGGTATCTTTCCAGCGCATCGGAAAATAACATCACTTCCATCCGCCCGGAACGGTCGTCCAGGCTCAGCAGGCCAATCCGGGTACCGCGCTTGGTGGTCATCACCCGGGCGGCAATCACCAGCCCGGCAACCGTCACCACTTTATCCCGCCCGGTCGGGTGGGCGTCCTTCAAGCGCCAGGTCGTGTAGTGCTTGAGTTCCGGGACATAAGCGTTGATCGGGTGCCCGGTCAGATACAGGCCGAGGGTTTCGCGCTCGCCTTCGAGCCAGACTTTCTCGGGCCACTCCGGAATATTGGCATAGGCGTGCTCGACTTCTTCCGGCGCTTCGGTCAGGACCCCAAACATATCGGTCTGGCCGAAGGCTTCAGCCTGGTGATGCTGGCTCGCCGCTTTAATCGCATCATCCAGCGAGGCCATCATCGCCGCCCGGTTCGGGCCCAGGCGATCCATGGCGCCACACTTGATCAGCCGCTCCAGCACCCGCTTGTTGACTTTCTTGGTGTCAATCCGGGCACAGAAATCAAACAGATCTTTAAAGTGGCCGCCTTTCTCGCGGGCAGCAATAATATTCTCAATCGGCGCTTCACCGACCCCTTTCACCGCACCGATGCCGTATACAATGGCGCCGTTATCATCAACGTTAAAGCGATACAGCCCCTTGTTGACATCCGGCGGCAGCAGCTCGAGCTTCATCCGGTGGCACTCGTCTACCAGGCCGACGATCTTATCGGTATTATCCATATCGGCAGTCATCACCGCCGCCATGAATTCAGCCGGATAGTGCGCCTTGAGCCACAGCGTCTGATACGACACCAGCGCGTAGGCTGCGGAGTGGGATTTGTTGAAACCATACCCGGCAAATTTCTCAACCAGGTCGAAGATCCGCATCGCCAGCTCGCCGTCGACGCCGTTCTTGATCGCACCTTCTTCGAAAATCGCCCGTTGCTTGGCCATCTCTTCCGGTTTTTTCTTACCCATCGCCCGGCGCAGCAAATCCGCACCACCCAGGGTATAACCGGCCAGCACCTGGGCGATCTGCATCACCTGCTCCTGATACAGGATGATGCCGTAGGTCGGCTCAAGGATCTCTTTCAGCGATTCGTGTTGCCACTTTTCATCCGGATACGACACCGCCTCTCGGCCGTGCTTCCGATCAATGAAGTTATCAACCATGCCCGATTGCAGTGGCCCCGGACGGAACAACGCCACCAGGGCGATCATGTCTTCAAAGCAGTCCGGCTGGAGACGCTTGATCAGATCTTTCATCCCGCGCGATTCGAGCTGGAACACCGCAGTGGACTCCGATCGCTGCAGCATGGCGAAAGATTTTGCGTCATCCATCGGGATCGCAGCAATGTTCACCGGCGGCTTGCCCTGCGCTTCCAGACGTGGGTTCACCATCCCCAGCGCCCAGTCGATAATAGTCAGGGTTCGCAGGCCGAGGAAGTCGAATTTGACCAGCCCGGCGGTTTCAACGTCGTTCTTGTCGAACTGGGTCACCGGGTGGTGGCCTTCAGCGTCGCAGTACAGCGGCGCAAAGTCGGTAATGGTGGTGGGTGAAATCACGACCCCACCGGCGTGTTTCCCGGCGTTTCGGGTCACCCCTTCCAGCACCCGGCACATATCGATCAGATCCCGGACTTCCTCGTCCGCGTCATACGACTCCTGTAACTGCGGCTCAGCCTCAAACGCCTTGGCCAGGGTCATCCCTGGCTCAGCCGGTACCAATTTGGAGATCCGGTCGACAAATCCGTACGGGTGACCCAGCACCCGGCCAACATCACGGATCACTGCCTTAGCCGCCATGGTGCCGAAGGTGATGATCTGGGACACCGCATCCCGGCCGTACATTTCAGCCACGTGGTCGATCACCAGATCCCGCTTGTCCATACAGAAGTCGATATCGAAATCGGGCATGGAGACCCGCTCCGGGTTGAGGAAACGTTCGAACAGCAGGTCGAATTCGAGCGGATCCAGATCCGTGATATCCAGCGCGTAAGCCACCAGGGAGCCGGCACCAGAGCCCCGGCCCGGTCCGACCGGGATCCCGTTATCCTTCGACCACTGGATAAACTCCATCACGATCAGGAAGTAGCCCGGAAACCCCATCTGGTTAATCACTTCCAGCTCGATATCGAGGCGCTCATCATATTCCGGACGGCGCTGCTGGCGCTCTTCTTCATCCGGAAACAGGAAGGCCAGACGTCGTTCAAGGCCCTCTTTGGACTTTTTGATCAGGAAATCTTCGGTACTCAGATCCCCGGTCGGGAAGTTCGGCAGGAAGTATTCATTCAACCGCACGGTCACGTTACACCGCTTGGCAATTTCGACGCTGTTTTCCAATGCTTCCGGAATATCAGCAAACAGCTCGCACATTTCTTCTTCGCTGCGCAGATATTGCTGAGCGCTGTACAGCTGCGGCCGGTTCGGATCGGCCAGGGTGTAGCCGTCATGGATCGCCACCCGAATCGAGTGGGCATCAAACTGATCCGGCGAGATAAAGCGCACATCGTTGGTCGCCACCACCGGCAAGGCCATTTGCTCGGCCAGTTCAATCGCAAAGTGCAGATAGGCTTCTTCATCCGGGCGACCGGTCCGGGTCAGCTCCAGATAATAACTGTCGGGAAAGTGCGCCTGGTAAAACGACACCAGACGCTCGGCCATTTTCTGGTTGCCTTTGAGCAAAGCCTGGCCAACATCACCCCGTTTGCCGCCGGAGAGCAGGATCAACCCCTGACGGTGCTCGACCAGCCATTCCTTGTCGATCACCGGCAGGTGCTGGATATGGCCGCGCTGGTAGGCTTCTGAGATCAACAAGGTCAGGTTGCGGTAGCCGTCATTGTCTGCCGCCAGAATCGTCAGGTCTGTCAGGTCATCACCCATTTCGTCTGAGCGGACTTTAAAGTCCGCCCCGATGATGGGTTTCATCCCGGCGCCATGGGCAGCATTGTAAAACTTCACCAGCCCACACAGGTTGGTAAAGTCGGTCAGCGCCATGGCCGGCATGCCCATCGCGGCGACTTTTTTGACCAGCGGCGGGACCTTTGACAGGCCGTCAACCATTGAGAAATCACTGTGGACACGAAGATGAATAAAGCGAGGTTCAGCCATGACTAACCAAATATGATAAATATTTAAATCGTTAAGCGAGGATTATAGCCTAAAGGACGCCGCGCATCACCGCATGTGGTGCTATCGGACAAGACACCACGCACACGTGGCGAATGCCTCAGCGATGGGGCGACGTCCTGCGGGAAAATCAGTCAATGCCCAGGATGCGCTTGACCGGTTTGAAGCTCTTTCGGTGCTGGTCAATTGCGCCAAGCTTTTCCAGAGCCTCGAAATGAGCCTTGGTCGGGTAGCCTTTATGCTGGGCAAAACCGTAATCCGGGTACTGGGCATCCAGCGCTTCCATTTCCCGATCCCGAGTCACTTTGGCCAGGATCGAGGCGGCACTGATCTCCGCCACCCGCAAATCGCCTTTCACCACCGCCTGGGCCGCCATCGGCAACTGCGGGACCTTATTGCCGTCAACCAGAACAAAGTCCGGCTCGACCGACAGGCCAGTGACCGCCCGCTGCATCGCCACCATGGTGGCCTGCAAAATATTAAGCTGGTCAATCTCTTCCGGCTCACAGCGCCCCAGGGACCAGGCCAGGGCCTTTTCCTTGATCTCATCAAACAAGGCGTTGCGCTTTTTCTCGCTCAGTTTCTTTGAATCCGTCAACCCGACAATCGGGTTGGCCGGATCCAAAATGACCGCCGCCGTCACCACAGCGCCGACCAAGGGCCCGCGACCGACTTCATCGACGCCGGCAATACAGTCAGCCGCCGGGTATTCAAAAGGTTCCAAAGGTGTTGCCATTTACTTGCCTATCAATTTCAGCACCGCTGCTGCGGCCTGTCGGTCTGCATCGCATTTGATCAACTGATGCAGACGGGAAAACTCAGCCATCAGCGCACTGTTGTCTGAACTCAAAAAACGCTCCACTTCACGGCACAGCTTCTCCGGCACGCAGTCGTCCTGCAACAATTCGGGCACCAGCTCGCGATCGGCCAGAATATTGGCCAGCGAGACATACTTGGTTTTCAGCATTCGCTTGGCCAGCCAGGCGGTCAGTGGTTTGACCTTGTAGCCCACCACCATCGGTCGTTTGACCAGCATACACTCGAGCGCCACGGTTCCGGAAGCCAGCAGCACCGCATCCGAAGCAATCATGACATTGCGGGCGGTATCATCCACCAGCACAAAGTCCAGCTCCGGGGCGGTTTCGCGCCAGGCCTGCTCAAACTGCTCCCGGCGCTTCTGGTTGACCAGCGCCACCACAAATCCGAGATCCGGATGCTGTTGCTTGAGCAGCTTGCAGGTTTCGATAAACGGCGCGGCCAGCATGCCCATCTCGCTGCCCCGGCTGCCGGGCAATACCGCCAGCCAGCGTTTGCTGCGATCGAGTCCCAGCAGGTCCTGTGCCGCCCGCTGATCGGTTTCCAGCGGGATCGCATCGGCCATGGTATGGCCGACAAACTCACACGGGACATTAAATTTGTCGTAGAACGCCTTCTCGAACGGCAGGAATGCCAGCACCAGGTTGGTGGCAGCCTCAATCTTGAAGATCCGCTTCTGGCGCCAGGCCCAAACCGACGGGCTGACGTAATGCACGGTTTTGATCCCGCGCTGCTTTAAGTCGCGCTCCAGGCGCAGATTAAAGTCCGGGGCATCAATACCGACAAATACATCCGGCGGGTTATCACTGAAATACTTCACCAGCTCGGCTTTGACTTTCAGCAGGCGCGGCAACCGGCCGAGGACTTCAACAATCCCCATCACCGCCAGCTCCTCCATGTCAAACAGGGTTTCACACCCGGCGGCCTGCATCCGCGGGCCGGCGATGCCGACAAACTCGGCGTCCGGGTACTCCTGTCTGATCGCCTGGATAAATCCGGCCCCTAAAATATCGCCGGAGATTTCCCCGGCGACAATTCCAATTCGAAGTGGCTTGGTCATATTCAGCGAATGATTCCGCGCGTTGATTGCTCGAAAAAGTCGACAAACCGTTGCACTGCCGCATGGGTTTTCGCCAGTGCTTCGATTTCCGGCTTCACTTCCGCCAGGGTCTTGCCTGAACGATAAAGTGCCTTGTATACCGCACGGATGGCTTTGATCTCTTCTTTTTCAAAGCCACGGCGCTTGAGGCCTTCGACGTTGATACCAAACGGCGCACAGTGGTTCCCCTGTGCCATCACATACGGCGGCACATCCTGAACCACAATCGAGCCGCCGCCCAGCATGCAGTGATCACCGATGGTGCAGAACTGGTGAATGGCTGACATCCCGCCGACAATCGCGTGGTTGCCCACAGTCACGTGGCCAGCCAAAGTCGCGTTATTGGCAAAAATACAGCGATCACCGACCACGCAGTCATGTGCTACGTGGGCGTTAATCATGAACAAGTTGTCATTGCCTACCTTGGTGATCCCGTTGTCCTGCACCGTGCCGCGGTGCATGGTTACGCTTTCACGGATGGTGTTGCGATCGCCAATCTCCAGACGGGTCGGCTCACCGGCATATTTCAGGTCCTGACACTCTTCGCCAATCGAGGCGAACTGGAAGATCCGGTTCTCACGACCGATCTTGGTCGGGCCTTTGACGACCACATGGGACATGATCTCTGTCCCTTCACCGATCTCGACATCAGCGCCAATGTAGCTAAACGGGCCAACGGTCACATTCGCACCGAGAATGGCCCCGGCTTCGACGACTGCTGACGGGTGGATTTGGGCTGTTTCGTGAATCATGAAAACTCTCGTCTTGCACATTTAAGTTCGGCAGAGCACACCACGTCGCCATCAACTTTGGCAACCCCATTAAACATAGCAATGCCACGACGCTCTTTCAGGAATTCCACTTCAATGATCAGTTGATCGCCCGGACCCACCGGCTTGCGGAACTTGGCGTTATCAATACTGGCGAAGTAATACAGTTCATTTTCAGCCGGAGCACCGAAGGTCTTGAATGCCAGCAGGCCGGTCGCCTGAGCCATGGCTTCGAGGATCATCACCCCCGGAAAAACCGGCATCTTCGGGAAGTGGCCGGTAAATTGCGGCTCGTTGACCGAGACATTCTTAATCGCGGTCAGGGTTTTCCCTTCTTCGTAATGGGCCACGCGATCAATCATCAGAAACGGGTAGCGGTGAGGCAGGAGTTCCTGAATCTCGGTGATATTTAGCGTCTTGTTTTCGCTCGTCAAAACTGCATTCCTGTCTTAAATAAAGGTCAATATCGGCTTATTCTACCGCAAAAAGATCCGCAGAGTGTGCGGACCTGTTCAATCTCATCTATCGCGTTCAGCTGTTCTCATCCAGCTTTTTCTCAACCGCCTTGAGACGCTTGTTCATCTCGTCAATCTTCATCGTGCGCGCTGCGGTCTTACGCCATTCTTTATTCGGCTGCAGCGGGATCCCCGAGGAGTACATCCCTTTCTCTTCGATACTACGCATCACCATGCCCATGCCGGTAATCGTCACGCCATCAGCGATTTCAATGTGACCGTTGAGCACAGAAGCGCCGCCAATGATACAGTATTTGCCAATCTTGGTACTGCCGGCCACAATCGTGCCGCCCGCCATCGCGGTGCCGTATCCAATCTGCACGTTATGGGCAATTTGCATCTGGTTATCGATAATCACGTTATCTTCGATGATGGTGTCTTCCAGGGCGCCGCGATCAATCGTGGTACAGGCACCAATCTCAACCCGGCTGCCGATCCGTACCGTCCCCAATTGCGGGATCTTGACCCACTCGCCTTTGTCGTTAGCGTACCCGAAGCCGTCCGCACCGATCACGGTCCCGGACTGGACCAGACAGTCACTGCCCAGTACCACGTTATGGTAAATGCTCACATTGGCCCAGATTTTGGTTCGCGCGCCAATCTCGGCATTTTTACCGACAAAACAACCCGGGCCAATCTGGGCGTGGTCCCCAATCTTGGCACCGGATTCAATTACGGCATTGTGGCCGATCGCCACACCTTCACCCAGTACCACATCATCGGCAACAAAGGCGCTTGGGGCAATCTCGCTCGCCGCAGCCGGCGTGGTATCCAGCAGTTGAGCAACCCGGGCATAACCCAGGTACGGGTCGTTCATCACCAGCGCATTACCGTCAAAATAAGGCAGGTCCGCTTCTTTCAGGATCACTGCTGAAGCCTGGCATTCGGCCAGGTGCTTGCGGTACTTACTACTCGACAAAAACGTAATATCGCCCTGCCCGGCCTGGTTGGTGCCCGCGATCGATTCAATGCTGACAGCGCCATCTCCGCGTAGCTCTGCCCCCAGTTTCGTTGCTATTTCAGCAAGAGTAATTCCAGCCATGTGTTACCTTAAATTTTTGTCATGGTTTCGCAGTGAGCGACGACCCGCAGGTCCCCAGAAACAGCAAAGCGAAAGGGATGGCCACCGGTGGTCACCATCCGCTTTCGACTTTAATCGCTTTCACTGCCTGCAAGGCGTAATGCTGCGCTTATTTCACCGCAGCAATTACTTTGGAAGACAAGTCATCTTTCGGGCTCGCATGCAGCACGGCATTGGCATCTAGCACCAGATCATAGCCTTCACGCTTAGCCACATCCTGAATGGCTTTACGGATTTTCTGGACCAGCTTCTGCTCTTCCTCAGCGCCGCGACGGCGTTGATCTTCAGCCAGCGCCTTGGCCTTCAGCTTATAATCAGACTCCAGTGCCGCCATCTCACGCTGCAGCTTGGTGCGATCGGCAGCGCTCATCAGCTCGCCGTCACGCTTGAGCTTATCGACTTTGCCCTTCATGCGACTTTCAATCCCACGTAGCTCATCAATGCGATCTTTAAACTCACTACGCAGCTTTTGCGGCACATTATACCGTTTTGCCAGCTGAGCCATAGCCTGACCAGTTGCGACATAGCCGACTTTTTGCGCAGCTTCCGCGGCATGCGCATACATTGATGAAGAAATGATCACCAGGCTCAGGCCTGCCGCTTTAATCCACTGTTTCAAAAGACTCTCCTTAATTGATTAGAATGTGCGACCGATAGTGAAGGTAAAGAACTCTTCATCATCGCCTTCGTATTTCTTGATTGGGCGGGCAATCGAGAACACCAACGGCCCCATCGGCGACATCCATTGCAATGCTGCACCATAAGATGCCCGGATCAGTGATGGATCGGAGTAATCATTCAAGAATCTCCCATCATCGTCCGTCAGATCATATTCGGTGTCCCACACGGTTCCCGCATCGACAAACACACTGGTCCGCAGCTGGTTCTGGGCTTCCTCCGAAGCAAACGGAGTCGGGACGATCAGCTCGACACTGGCCAACGCCACGGCGTTACCGCCTGCGGCATCATCGGTCCCGGTTGCACAGCTGTTATTGCCGCCGCCGCCAATACCGCCGGTCGGACAACCGCTGACATAAACCGCTTTAGGGCCCACGGTATTCGAGCGGAAACCACGCAAGGTTGAGAAACCGCCAGCGTAGAAGTTTTCATAGAACGGCAACAGGTGATCGCTGCCGTTGTCGGTGGTGCCGTAACCATTCCCATAGCCCAGCTTACCGCGCAGCAGCAGGCTGAAATGGTGGTCTTCATCCAGCGGATAGTACTGACGCACGTTGTACTGCGCTTTGAAGTACTGGGCATCTGAGCCCGGAACCGTCATCCGGAACGACGCCCGCTGGTGATTTCCGGCGGTCGGGAAATAACCCCGGTTAAGGTTGTTGCGGGTCCAGGACACTGACCAGTCGAAGTCATCCAGTTCGATCACGCTATCCCCGCGATCAAAACCGTGGATGGCTTTGAATTTCTCGATCTGGTAATACTCCTGAGTGTTGGAGATCTTGTTGTGATCATAGCCCAGGCCGAACTCGAAAAAGTTCAGCTCATCATACGGGAACCCCCAGGTCAGGCTGGTGCCGTAACTTTGGTTGGTATAGTCCGAAATATTGGCATCCGAGGCTTCGAACTCGTTGTAGTACACCTTGCCGCCCAGGCTGACACCATCCAGCGTGAAGTACGGATCACGATACTCCATACTGATATTTTTCTGGTAATCGTTCATCATCGCGCTGATGCCGAAGCGATTCCCGGTACCGAGGAAGTTATCCTGCTGGATCCCGGCCTGGAAGCTGATCCCGGATTCGGTGCCGTAACCAATGCCGAAATTAATGTTTCCCGCATTGGCTTCCTTCACGGTGTATTGCAGATCGACCTGATCATCGGTCCCCGGTACCCGAACCGTCTGAACATCCACGGTTTCAAAGAAACCGGTCCGGTTCAGACGCTCCTTACCGCGCTCGACCGATTTAGAGTTCAGCCAGCTGCCTTCCATCTGGCGCATTTCCCGGCGCAGCACTTCATCTTTGGTCGAAACGTTTCCGGAAAAGCCGATATTACGCACATAAATCCGTTTACCCGGATCGACATTGACGATCAACGATACCTGCTGGCTATCATCGTCAAAATTCGGAATCGTGCTCACCTGCGGGTAAGCATAACCGAGCTCACCCAGCTTGCGCTTGACCGCTTCTTCCAGTGCCGTCACCTTGGCACCATTGTAAACTTCACCGGCCTTGATGGTTACCAGGCTTTCGAGCTCATCGCCTTTGTCCATCAGGTTGCCACGGAAGCTGACATCCTCGACCCGGTACTGCTCCCCTTCATGGATTTTGAGGGTGATATAGACCCCTTTCTTATCCGGGGAAATCGCCACCTGGGTCGATTCCAGTTTGTACTTGAGGTAACCGTTATTCAGGTACTGCGAGCGCAGGATTTCCAAATCGCCGGCCAGCACTTGTTTCTGATATTTTTCATCTGCCAGGAAGTTCCACCATGGTACTTCGGCCTGGAGGTTAAATTTGTCCTGGAGTTCTTCATCGGTAAACACGGTATTGCCGATAAAGTTAATTTGCTGAATTTTGGCCGAGACGCCTTCGGTAAAGACAAATTTCAGATCAGCCCGGTTGCGTGGCAACGGCGTCACCACAGCTTTCACCGTCGCATTGTATTTACCGACACTGTAATAAAAGTCTTCCAGTCCTTTTTCGATTTTACTCAGGGTGGTGCGATCCAGGGCTTCGCCCACCGAGATCCGCGACGCATCTAAGTTTTCCTTGAGCTGCTCTTCTTTGATCGCCTTGTTACCGGAGAAAGTAATACTGGCAATCGTCGGACGCTCCAGCACTTTCACCAGCAGCGTATCTCCATCGCGGAACACCTGGATATCTTCAAAGTTACCGGAGGCAAAAAGCGATTGAATCACTTCCGAGATATCACGCTCATCCACGCCATCCCCAACCCGGACCGGCATGGCCAACAAAGCCGCCCCCAAGGTGACGCGCTGCAAGCCCTCAAAACGAATGTCTTCAACTACAAATTGTTCCGCGCTCTGCGCAACACTACTACCGAGTATCAGTGATGCGACCAATAATTTTTTTATCGCCATTAGTGTTCTGATTATTCCTTGCTAAATATCGCGCTTATGCACTGCTTAAAGGCGGGCAAAGTCGTTAAATAGCGCAACGGCCATTAACGCAACCAAAATGGCTGATCCCACTCTGTAGCCTATCTCCTGAACACGTTCAGAAACAGGACGACGCGTTACCGCTTCGATGGCGAAAAACATCAAGTGTCCACCATCCAGCACTGGCAGCGGTAACAGATTCACAATCCCCAGGTTGACACTGATGAGCGCCAGGAACCCCAGAAAGTAAACCACCCCGTAATCGGCTGTCATCCCCGCGCCTTTGGCGATGGAAATCGGCCCGCTGAGGTTTTTAATGGCAACGTCCCCCGTTACCAGCTTGGTGACCATATCAAAGGTCAGGGTCACCAGCTGCCAAGTTTTTTCAGCCGCTTTACCTACTGCCGTAATCGGACCGTATTGCAAATTGATCCGGTAGGATTCCGGCCACGGCTCAACTTTCGGGGCAAAACCGGCATAACCAATCACTTGCCCGTCCGCTAATGTTTTGCTGTCCGGGATCAGCGTCACCGGCACAGTCTGTCCGTCTCGACGAACTGTCAGTGCCAACGCCTGCTGCGGGTGGGAACGCACGGCCTCCACCACCTGCTGCCACTCAGTGACCGGCGCCCGCTCAATCGCCACAATGTGATCCTTAAGCTGTAATCCGGCCGCCAGGGCTGCCCCCCCTTCAACCAGCCGAGCAATTTCTAAAGTGATCGGCGGGGAATACGGCGTGATCCCCAGCGAAGTCAGGACTTGCTCACGTTCCGGATCAAACGACCATGAACTCAAATCCAGTGTCCGACGAGTCGCAAAACCACCATCCGGCTCAGCAACCGTGATCACCATTTCCTGATCACCGATATGGGAAATCATCGCCATGTTAGCCGATTCCCAATCAGCGGTTTGGATTCCCGAAATGGATTTTAGTTCCATTCCGCTACGAATTCCTGCCTCGGCCGCAATCGACTGCGGAGCAACCTCGCCCACCACCGGACGCACTGCCGGCACCCCAATCAGATAGACGACCCAGTAGGCAAAAATTGCAAACAGGAAATTAGCCAGCGGACCAGCAGCCACGATGGCGCTGCGCTGCCACAGCGGTTTGTGATTAAACGCCAGGTGCCGCTTTTCAGGCGGAACCTCATCAACCCGGCCGTCGAGCATTTTCACATAACCACCCAGCGGGATCATCGCCAGGGTGTACTCCGTACCGTCTTTACCGACTCTGCGCCACAGCGCGCGGCCAAAGCCAATCGAGAAGCGCTCAACATAAACGCCGCAACGCCGGGCGACCCAGAAATGACCATATTCATGGACGGCAATCAAAATTCCGAGGGCAACTAAAAACGCGCCCAGGTTCCACAATACACCCATCATAGCGATACCTTACCAATCACTTCCCGAGCCAAAATACGCGCCATTCTATCCAGCTCAATCACGCTTTCCAAGTCAGTCGGCTCCGTCATTTGCGCCAGCTCCAGAACCTGTTGGTTCACCCGGGCAATGTCCGTAAACGTGAGCTGATGATCCAAGAAGGCGGCTACAGCAACTTCGTTGGCAGCATTGAGCGCCGTGGTAGCAGCCTGACCGCTGTAACAGGCATCCATGGCCAGCTTCAGACACGGATAGCGGGAAAAATCAGGCTGAAGGAAGGTGAACTCACCGATTTGACTGAAATCGAGCGGCGCCACGCCAGCATCTACCCTTTCAGGATAGGACATCGCGCAGGCGATTGGGGTGCGCATATCCGGTAGCCCCATCTGCGCCAGCACTGAGCCGTCTTTATACTGCACCATCGAGTGGATCACCGACTGGGGATGGATAATAACATCCATCTGCTCGCGCGTGGCATTGAACAACCAGCGCGCTTCAATGTATTCAAGCCCCTTGTTCATCATAGTGGCCGAATCAACGGAAATCTTGGGCCCCATGGACCAGTTCGGGTGAGCAATCGCCATCGCCGGAGTGACGGTGGCCAGTTCACTGACATCGGTATAGCGGAACGGGCCGCCGGAGCCAGTCAGCAGAATTTTACGAATCCCGTGCGCAGCCAGATCACAGTGGCCCAGGCTCTGCTGCACTTGCGCCGGCAAGCTCTGGAAAATCGCATTGTGCTCGCTGTCGACCGGCAGCAGCTCAGCGCCGCTGGCCCGGCAGGCGTCGATAAACAGCTGCCCCGACATCACCAGAGCTTCTTTATTGGCCAGCAGGATCCGTTTACCGGCGCGAACCGCGGCCATGGTCGGCAATAACCCAGCCGCCCCCACAATCGCCGCCATCACCGTATCCACTTCATCAAGAGCCGCCACTTGGCACATGCCATCGACTCCGGCCAGCACCTCAGTCGGTAAGTGATGCTGATTCAATTGATGTCTCAGCGTTGCAGCCGCCGACTCTGATGCCATCACCGCATACTTCGGCCGCCATTGCCGGCAGAGCTCAAACATTTTGTCGCAGTTTGTCCCGGCCGCCAACGCCACCACTTCAAACAGCTCCGGGTTCTGGGCCGCTACTGCTAACGTGCTCCCGCCAATAGATCCGGTCGCACCAAGAATCGTTAACTTACGCATAAAATCACTTACATTTCACTGTAAAAAGCAGCCTTCAGGCTGCTCAAAAACACGGGGAGTTGCCAGGCGCAGAGCGTCGACGCCGGCCGGGGCGGAGAACCGTATATTAGCGGTTCTCCGCCCCGGCCGACTATCGCTCATCATACTAGCCAAAGATAGAACAAAGCAAAAACAGGTAGGGCGGCAGTCAGGCTGTCGATACGATCCAGGATCCCGCCGTGGCCCGGCAGAAGATTCCCGCTGTCTTTGACGCCAGCGGCACGCTTAAACATACTCTCGACCAAATCACCGAGTACAGACGCCATCACAGTGATCACCGAAATCAGCAACAAGCTGCCCACGCTCACAAATGGGATATCCATCAGGGCTGCACTGCCCCAGGTCACGACCACAGCCAGCGTCGCGCCCCCAATCAACCCTTCAACCGTCTTGTTCGGACTAACCGACGGTGCCATTTTCCGCTTTCCGAAACGCTTGCCGGTAAAGTAGGCGCCGGTATCCGCAGCCCAAACCAAAATACACACCAGGAGTACCAGCTTGGCCCCGTGATACGGCGACTCGGCATAATTGACGGCACGCAGCATCAGCACGCCCCAGAAAAAAGGAATTAAGGTCAACAGCCCGAAAAGGTATTTTAACGAGGTAGCTTTTGACCAAAGCGTGGCGCTGGACGGATAAGTCATTGCCAGCAGCGACGCCACCAGCCACCAAATCCCCCCCACCAACAGCATAGACTGATGCGGCGGAGCCAATTGAGAAAGTGTGGCGACATCCAGCGGCAACCACATCATGGTTCCCCCCAGCACCAAAGTAGGGACTAACATCGCGCCCCAACGCGATTTAGCATCAACAAACTGCGTCCATTCCCAGAAACCGGCCAAAGTCACTGCCGCTAATGCAAAGACAAACGCAGGAAAAGGAAGGTAGAAAATCCCTGCAATGACTAACGGCGCGAGGATGAGCGCGGTAATAATACGTTGCTTAAGCAAGCTGCGTCCTCTCATTGTTTATTATATTCGGTAACAGCCCAGCATATTCTTTGCTGTATGTGCTGCCGTGGCAGCGAATCACAAGGCACGCACTGCGCGCAGTTGTGCCTTGGTTTCAGCCACCTTGATGATACGGATAATATCGTTGTGGCTATGACTCTAATAAAGCCTGTATCTGTTCACCGGTACAACCGAACCGTCGTTCGCGGTTGACATACCAGGCAATCGCGTCGGCCAGGCTCTGCTCATCGAAGTCCGGCCAATGTTGTTCGGTAAAATACAGCTCAGCGTAGGCCATCTGCCAGAGCATGAAGTTGCTGATCCGACGTTCGCCACTGGTTCGGATCAGTAAATCGACATCCGGTTGACCTGCTGTCGACAAAGCCTGAGCCAACGTGGTTTCCGTAATGGCCTCCACCGGCATCGCCTGATCAGCAACGTGCTGAGCCAGCTGCCGGGCGGCCTGCAAAATATCCCATTGGCCACCGTAGTTCGCCGCGACATTCAGGACCAGGCCCGTATTGTCGGCTGTCAGCGCTTGTGCTTCTGCGATTTTCTTTTGCAGGCGCGCACTAAAGCGGGTGGTATCACCTATGATGCACAGGCGAATATTGTTTTTGTGCAGGCGTTTGACTTCGCGGCCAAGCACCGTCATGAAGAGCTCCATCAGCAGCGAGACTTCTTCTTCCGGGCGGCGCCAGTTTTCACTGCTGAAGGCAAACAGGGTGATCACTTCGATCCCTAGCCGGCTGGCAGCCGACACGGTTTTTCGCACTGCTTCCACACCGGCCTTGTGACCAAATACCCGGGCTTTTCCCTTCGATTTCGCCCAGCGGCCGTTGCCATCCATAATCACAGCAATATGCTTGGGCAGCTTATCAGCAGAAAGTGTTATTTCGGGTTCTGCCATAGAGCTTCCTCAACAAAAAAAGCGCTGTGCTGCACGCACAGCGCCTTAACCTCTCTTCGCAAATGGGTACAAGACGACGGTGGTCTTATACTTCCATCAGCTCTTTTTCTTTCGCTTCCAGCACTGCGTCGATGTCTTTCACCGCAGCATCCGTCAGCTTCTGAATGTCGTCCTGAGCGCGACGATCATCATCTTCAGAGATTTCTTTATCTTTCAGCAACGCTTTCACATCTGCATTGGCGTCACGGCGGATGTTACGCACGGCAACACGACCTTGCTCGGCTTCGGCACGCACAATCTTCACCAGATCACGACGACGCTCTTCTGTCAGCGGTGGCAGCGGCACGCGGATCACCGTACCGGCAGACATTGGGTTCAGACCCAGATCAGACATCATGATGGCTTTTTCAACTTTCTGCGTCAGCTCTTTGTCGAACACAGTGATAGCCAGTGTACGGGCATCTTCTGCAACAACGTTGGCAACCTGGCGCAGCGGCGTGTTTGAACCATAGTATTCAACCTGAATACCGTCCAGCAGGCTTGGGTGCGCACGACCGGTGCGAACTTTGCTCAGTTGGTTTTTCAGCGCTTCAACGCTTTTGCCCATGCGCTCTTTGGCGTCTTGTTTAATTTCATCAATCACGGTTTTATACCCTTAATGATTCGGCGAATACGGGAGCAGGCGTCGCTCCCGGTCTGAAAAAGTGATCAGAACCTACTCGTCGGCAGCTTAGTCGTTATTGATTAGGGTGCCTTCTTGCTCACCCATCACCACGCGGCGCAGTGCACCCGGCTTGTTCATGTTGAAAACACGAATTGGCATACCGTGGTCACGTGCCAGCGTAAATGCAGCTAAGTCCATAACTTTCAGTTCTTTGTCCAGAACGTCATTGTAGCTTAGCTTATCATAAAGAACAGCTTCTGGGTTCTTCACTGGGTCATCTGTGAACACACCGTCAACTTTTGTCGCTTTCAGCACCACATCGGCTTCAATTTCAATCCCGCGCAGGCACGCTGCTGAGTCCGTGGTAAAGAACGGGTTACCGGTACCGGCAGAGAAAATTACCACGCGCCCCTGACGCAGCTGGCTGATCGCATCAGCCCAGTTGTAGCTGTCACAGACACCGTTCAGCGGAATTGCTGACATCAACTTGGCGTTCACATAGGCACGGTGCAGCGCATCGCGCATAGCCAGGCCATTCATCACGGTCGCCAGCATGCCCATGTGGTCGCCCACAACTCGGTTCATCCCTGCTTCAGCCAGGCCTGCACCACGGAACAGGTTACCACCACCGATAACCAGGCCAACTTGTACACCCAGTTCAATCAATTCTTTGATTTCTTGCGCCATACGGTCAAGAACATGTGCGTCAATACCAAAACCTTCATCGCCCTGCAGCGCTTCACCGCTCAGCTTAAGCAAAATTCGTTGATAAGTCGGTTTAGGATTCGTGGTCATTAATGTTACCTTCCAGGCTTATTTTGAGATAGGGAGTTGTAAAAAGACCGCAGCCAAGGCCACGGTCTTCTGTAATAAGCAAATTCGCTAAGGATTAACCTTTTTGCGCCAGTGCAACTTCTTCTGCGAAGCTCAGGCCTTCTGCTTTCTCGATGCCTTCGCCGACTTCCAGACGTACAAAGCTAGAGATAGTTGCGCCTTTCTCTTTCAGGTAGTCGCCAACAGACTTCTTCGGCTCCATGATGAATGGCTGGCCAGTCAGAGAGATTTCGCCGGTGAATTTCTTCATACGGCCGATAACCATCTTCTCTGCGATTTCAGCAGGCTTGCCTTCATTCATCGCGATCTCAACCTGAACCTGACGCTCTTTCTCAACTACGTCAGCAGGTACGTCTTCTGGGTTCACGAACTCAGGCTTAGACGCAGCAACGTGCATTGCGATGTGCTTCAGAGTTTCTGCGTCGCCGTTACCCGCAACAACAACACCGATGCGGTCGCCGTGACGGTAAGAAGCAACGTTCTCACCTTCGATGTAATCAACGCGACGGATAGAGATGTTCTCACCGATCTTAGCAACCAGAGCAACACGCTTCTCTTCGAATTGTGCTTGCAGCGCTGCAACGTCAGATTTGTTCGCCAGAGCAGCTTCTGCGACTTCGTCTGCAAATGCCAGGAAGTTGCCGTCTTTCGCCACGAAGTCAGTTTGGCAGTTCACTTCCAGAAGTGCAGCTACACCTTCGCCTGCTTTGATGATGATTGCGCCTTCAGCAGCGACGTTACCGGCTTTTTTAGCAGCTTTCGCAGCACCGCTCTTACGCATGTTTTCGATCGCCAGCTCGATGTCAGCGTTCGCTTCAACAAGCGCTTTTTTACATTCCATCATGCCTGCGCCAGTACGCTCACGCAGTTCTTTAACTAGGGCAGCTGTAACTGTTGCCATTGTTATATCCTCAGTTTTGAATACTTGGTGTAAAAATCAGGGGCCTAGATCGGCCCCTGGTAACCATTCTTAGTTTACACAAGGTAACTTAAGATGCTCAAAGGAGCCGGCTATTACTCAGCTTCTACGAAACCGTCTTGCTCAGCTTGAGCAACGATGTCTTGGTTACGCGCTTCAGTCACAGTTTGAGCAACCGCACCAGTGTAAAGCTGGATAGCACGGATTGCGTCATCGTTACCTGGAACAACGAAGTCAACACCATCTGGGTTAGAGTTCGTATCTACAACTGCAAATACTGGGATACCCAGGTTGTTCGCTTCTTTAATCGCAATGTGCTCGTGATCAGCATCGATAACGAACATCGCGTCTGGCAGACCACCCATGTTCTTGATACCGCCCAGAGATTTTTCCAGCTTCTCCATTTCACGCGTACGCATCAGCGCTTCTTTCTTGGTCAGCTTGTCGAAAGTACCGTCTGTAGACTGAACTTCCAGATCTTTCAGGCGTTTGATTGACTGGCGAACAGTTTTCCAGTTTGTCAGCATACCGCCCAACCAGCGGTTGTTTACGTAGTACTGGTCACAGCTGATTGCAGCTTCTTTGATAGATTCGCTGGCTGCACGCTTTGTACCAACAAACAGAACTTTACCTTTACGGGCAGAGATCTTGTTCAGCTCAGCCAGAGCGTCGTTGAACATTGGTACAGTTTTCTCAAGGTTGATGATATGCACCTTGTTACGAGCACCGAAGATGAACGGCTTCATCTTAGGGTTCCAGTAACGAGTTTGGTGACCAAAGTGAACACCAGCCTTCAGCATGTCGCGCATTGATACAGTTGCCATTGAATATTCCTCTATGGGGTTAGGCGTCCACATACCCCATTCTACCGACCCATATCGCCTGCCAGACTGGCAAACGGACAGCCATTTGGCTGATGAGCACCCCGGAGAACGTGTCGATATGTGTGAGTGATTAAAAATATAAAGTTAGTGAAATTAGCCGATGGGTCGAAACACACATCAGACAATTCCGGCGCGCTTTATACCATATTTTGCCAGCAAAAATCTAGCCTAATTATAGTTGAGGCCGATAAACTTGGTTTCCATCCCGGCCCCTCACTGTTACCATGTAAACAACAGCAACAGTCCATCATGTAGAGAAGATTGAATGAGCATCAAGATCAAAACGGCTGAAGAAATCGAGAAAATGCGGGTCGCCGGCCGTTTGGCTGCCGATGTGCTGGAAATGATTGAGCCGCACGTCAAACCGGGCGTCACCACCGAAGCGCTGGACCGCATCTGCCACGAGTACATTACCAAAGAGCAAGGCGCAATTCCGGCACCGCTGAACTACCACGGCTTCCCAAAATCGATCTGCACCTCGATCAACCATGTCGTATGTCACGGCATTCCGGCCGAGCAGGACGAACCGGTGAACGGCAAATACAATAAACCGGCTGTATTAAAAGACGGTGACATCATCAACATTGATATCACGGTGATCAAAGACGGCTATCACGGCGATACCTCGAAGATGTTCGAGGTGGGTGAAGTGTCGCTGGAAGACAAGCGCCTGTGCCGCGTGGCTCAGGAAAGCCTGTACCTGGCGATGAAAAAAGTGAAGCCGGGCACTAAACTGGGTGAGATCGGCACCGCGATCCAGAAGTTTGTCAAAAACGGCAACAGCCGCTTCTCTATCGTCAAGGACTTCTGCGGCCACGGCATCGGCAACGAGTTCCACGAAGAGCCACAAGTGGTCCACTACAAAAACAACGACCGTACCGTGCTGAAAGCCGGAATGTGCTTCACCATCGAGCCGATGATCAATGCCGGTAAGTTTGGCTGCGACATCGATGAAAACGATGGCTGGACGGTCTATACGGTCGATGGCAAGAAATCCGCCCAGTGGGAACATACCCTGCTGGTGACCGACACCGGCTGCGAAGTGCTGACCCTGCGCAAGGAAGAGAGCATTCCGCGCATCATGCACAACTAATCACGTCAATTAAATCCACAAGCCGGCTCCCCGCCGGCTTTTTTACACCTTTCTATTTCCGCCTTTACCGTTATAGTAAGACCATTACTTCACCACATGGCACGGATTGCGATGACCGATACTTTCTCAGCCTCCCCCCAACTTGCCGCCACAGCCCTGACCCAGGAATCCCTGCGCCATGAGCTGGACCAGTTCGGCGCCCAGCAACAGCAGCTGTTTGCCGAACAGACCCCGGTAACTGTGCTGGTTGAAGCCCGGTCCGGCTTTATTGACAGCCTGCTGCAGCGCCTGTGGTTACACTTCGGCCTCAATACCCACCCCGAGCTGGCTCTGGTGGCCGTCGGCGGTTATGGCCGCGGCGAGCTGCACCCGCTGTCCGATGTCGATATTCTGCTGCTGAGCACGACCACCCTGGACGAGGCAACCGGGCGCACCGTCAGTGAGTTTCTCACTTTCTTGTGGGATCTGAAGCTGGAGGTCGGCCACAGCGTGCGTACGATCGATGACTGTATTGAGATTGGCCTGGCCGATCTGACCGTCGCCACCAACCTGCAGGAATCCCGCCTGTTATGCGGCAACGCGGAAACCTTCCAGTGCCTGGAAGAACGGGTCAACTCCGGCAAGTTCTGGCCCAGTGAAGCCTTTTACCAGGCCAAGCTGCAGGAGCAGCGCGAGCGCCACGCCCGCTACCACGACACCACCTACAACCTGGAGCCGGATATCAAATCCAGCCCCGGCGGCCTGCGCGACATTCACACCCTGAGCTGGGTGGCCCGCCGTCACTTCGGCGCCACCAGCCTGCTGGAGATGAGCCGCTTCGGCTTTCTGACCGATGCCGAATACCGCGAACTGGTCGAGTGCCAGGACTCGCTATGGCGGATCCGCTTTGCCCTCCATTGCGAGTTGCGCCGATATGACAACCGGCTGACGTTCGAACATCAGGCCTCTGTCGCCAAGCAACTGGGATACCAGGGCGAAGGCAACCGCCCGGTCGAGATGATGATGAAAGAGTTCTACCGCACCCTGCGGCGAGTCTCAGAGCTTAACAAAATGCTATTACAGCTGTTTGATCAAGCGATCCTCAACAACGGCCAGGTCACCGAGCCTATCCCGCTGGATGATGATTTCCAGCTGCGTGGCCACCTGATCGAGGCCACCAAGCCGGCCCTGTTCCAGGCCCGGCCGGAAACCATCCTGGATATGTGCCTGCATGTCGCCCGCAACAGTACTATCGAAGGTATTGCCGCCCCGACCCTGCGCCAGTTGCGCACGGCCCGGCGCCGGCTCAACCGGTTCCTGGTCGATATTCCGGCGGCCAGGGAAAAGTTCATGGATCTGGTACGCGAGCCCAATGCCCTGCAGCGCGCCTTCCACCTGATGCACCGCCACGGTGTCCTGTCGGCCTACCTGCCGGCCTGGAGCCAGATTGTCGGCCAGATGCAGTTCGACCTGTTCCATGTCTACACTGTCGATGAGCACAGTGTCCGGCTATTGAAAAACCTCAACAAGTTCAGCGATCCGGCCAACCGCGAGCGCCATCCGATCTGCTGTGAGGTCTACCCGCGGATTGTCAAAAAAGAGCTGCTGATTTTAGCGGCCATCTTCCACGATATCGCCAAGGGCCGCGGCGGCGATCATTCCAAGCTCGGCGGCGAAGATGCCTACCAGTTTTGTCTTGAGCATGGACTGTCGAAGCCTGAGGCCAACCTGGTCAAATGGCTGGTCAACCAGCACCTGCTGATGTCGGTCACCGCTCAGCGCCGGGATATCTATGATCCGGATGTGGTGACCGAGTTTGCCAAAAAAGTCCGCGACGAAGAGCGGCTGGACTATCTGATCTGCCTCACTGTCGCCGACATCTGTGCCACCAACCAGGAACTGTGGAACAGCTGGAAAAGGACCCTGCTGGCCGAGCTGTATTACTCGACCCAGAAAGCGTTGCGCCGCGGGCTGGAAAACCCGCCGGATGTGCGCGAGCGGATCCGCCACAACCAGCAGATGGCCTCCGCGCTGCTGCGCAGCCAGGGCTTTGCCCCGCGTGAAATTGAAGTGCTGTGGCAACGGTTCAAGGCCGACTACTTCCTGCGCCACACCCACAAGCAGATTGCCTGGCATGCCGAAGCGATTCTGCGCCATGACGATCCGGACAAGCCCCTCATCCTGATCAGCAAGAAAGCGACCCGGGGCGGAACCGAGGTATTTGTCTACAGCAAGGACAAGACGAAGCTGTTTGCCCTGGTGGTCTCCGAGCTGGATAAAAAGAATCTCAGTGTCCATGATGCCCAGATCATGAACAGCAAGGACGGCTATGCCCTCGATACCTTTATGGTGTTGGATCACAACGGTGAGGCCCTGACGGCCAATCGGCACAGCACGGTGCGCCGGGCGTTGACCAAGGCCCTAACTCACATGAAGTCGGAGCGCAAGCGCAAGCGGCCGCCGCGCAAGCTGCTGCACTTTAACGTCAACACCCGGGTCGATTTCCTGCCGACCAAAAACGGCAAAAAAACCCTGATGGAGCTGGTTGCGCTGGATATGCCCGGCCTGCTTGCCCGGGTCGGCTCGGTGTTTGCCCGCCAGAAGATCAGCCTCCAGGCCGCAAAGATCACCACCATCGGTGAGCGGGCCGAAGACTTTTTCATTCTAGTCAATGAGGAAGGCACCCAACTCACCGACACCCAGCAGGCGCAACTACGCGAAGCCCTGATCACCCGCATCGACAAGGCGAAAAAATAACCCGCCGCCGGGCCTGTTCCTTCAGGTCCGGCCCGCCATTCCTGCTGCATTAACACCCACATCACAACATGACGTGTGGCTTCGAGACAGCGGGGCCGGTTATTGTTACATTGAATAAAATCCAAGCAGTCAAAGCAGTAGAGCAAAGAGGCACCTATGTATCCGCACCTCACCAGTATCGGTATTGAAAACCCTAAATCCATCGAACGCTACAGCCTGCGTCAGGAAGCGACCAACGATATTCTGAAGGTCTACTTTGCCAAGCAGAAAGGCGAGCTATTCGCCAAGAGCGTGAAATTCAAGTTTCCCCGCCAGCGTAAATCCGTCGTGGTGAACAGCGGCAGCCGCGAGTACAAGGAAATCACGGAAATTAACCGCAACCTGACGTTCATTATTGATGAGCTGGATCAGATCACCCAGCGCAAACACACCGAGGTCGACCTGAAGAAGAAGATTCTGAAAGACCTGCGTCATTTAGAGCAGGTGGTTACCCACAAAATTGCCGAGATTGAAGCGGATTTAGATAAGCTGAAGTGATCCCGGCCGGCTGCGTCAACGGGAGTTCCCACGGCGCAGCCTCACTATTTTTCCCCGCCCCCGGGGCCTCAACGAAAAATACATCCGCCAACTAGCTGAGTTGTTCAATCAAACCCTCAAGCCAGGGCATCGCCACTTCCATCGGGTCAAAGTGGATACAGGCATCGACGTCCAGCCGCTCAACCTGCGGCTTGGCCTGCAACTCCGTCAACAGGACCTCGAACTGTCGTCCGGCGCCACAGTAGCGTTCTTCGCCATAGCTGGAATCCCCCATGGCGATCACACCGAAGCGCAACTCCGGCATCAGCGGAAAGCGATCATTGAGCGCTGCGAACAACGGCAACAGGTTCTCCGGGATCTCGCCCTGCCCGGTGGTTGAGGTGATCACCAAAGCCACATCATGCTGGTATTCGAGAAAGTCTTCCAGTTTCGGCTCAAGGTACATCTGGGCGGCATGGCCCTTATCAATCAGCAGATCCACCGCCTCATGGGCCACCTCTTCCGCGCCGCCATATACGGTTCCTACAAATACACCGATTTTTGCCATCAACTCCAGCTCCGCGTTACTCATGTTGCCCCTACTGTGAAGGTTCATGCCAGCGGATGCAAATAAAATCCCGGGCAACACACAAAGCAGCCAGCAAAATCAACCCGCTATCACAGCTTAAACAACCGGATCAGAATGAACCTCCGAGCGCAGGCATGACTCCCCGGCCCCGCTGTGCATCAAGCGCTCCGGCCAGTGAAACGCAGTCATCACCCGCCCCCAGGCGGCATCGGTACCAGCCCGGATATCCAGCGCCGCCCCAGTCACCGGATGGGTTAACTGGAGCCGCGAAGCATGCAACATCAACCGGTGGCAGTCATAGTTCTGGCGGAAGCTGCGGTTATGCCGCCCATCGCCATGGTTCACATCACCGATAATATGGTGGCTGAGGTGGTGCATATGGCGGCGTAGCTGATGCTTCCGTCCGGTTTCCGGCTTCATTTCAACCAGGGTATACCGGCTGGTCGGGTAACGCCCGACAGCAATATCCGTCTGGACATGGGCCAGCGGCGCATACGCCGTCACCGCTTCCTGGGCTTCCTTATCCTGAGCCGCCTGCTTATCGGCAATTTTATCCAGCTCCTCTTTGAGCGGATAATCCAGCACAGCGGCTTCCTTAATCCAGCCCCGCACCACCGCATGATAGGTTTTCTTGATGTCGCGTCCGGCGAACTTGGGCATCATTTGTGCCGCCACTTCGCTCGACAAGGCAAACAGCAGCACCCCGGACGTCGGGCGGTCCAACCGGTGAAGCGGAAACACGTGCTGGCCGATCTGATCGCGCAGGGTTTGCATCACAAATTGCGTCTCGTGCCGATCCAGCCAGGAACGGTGCACGAGCATCCCGGCTGGTTTGTTGACCGCAACCAGGTCTGAGTCTTGATACAGGATTTCTAATTCCATCATGTTTTCGCTTTCGGTTATTCGCTGGCGCCAAACAGCGCGTCCAGCTGGCGGGTGACTGCCAGAACGGCTTCACAACCGGGATGCTCTTTGAGTGCTTCTTCGAGATAAGGGGAGATCGCAAACGGGCCCGGCAAAGGCGCCTGTGCGCTCACCAAGGCACACATCCGCGGCAGAAAAACCCACTGCAGCCACTGGCTGCCCGTCAGGGTATCGACGGCAAAGGGGGCCGTGCTGGCCAGTGCTGTCGGTGCAGGCGCTTCGCTTTCCCATAACCCGGCCTGACGCAAGGCCGTTTCAAGCGCCGTCAGCAAATCCCGGCATTGACGATATCTGTCCATCATTTCTCCCCGCAGTCCACATCAACCATTGCTAAAAGCGCGCAAGGATACCACTGAAATCCGTCTTCCGGTAGCACCGGCCGGTTCGAGAAAGTCATGGTCGGGCGAGCATCTTGGACGGACTTGGGGTTATAATCCGCACACCATTGAGGAGTAAACAATATGTCCATGGATAAATTTCATACCCTGACCCAGCTACTGGATAACGCCGGTTGCCAGTATAAAATTTTTGATCTCGGCCGCCGTGTCAGTGAAATCGATATCGACCACTTCAAAGCCGTCGAAGACAACCGCCAACCCTATCCATGGCCCTTGCAGCAACATGCGCACCTGTCGATCTCTTTCTGGCAGGAAAACAACCCGCCATGGATCTGGTTTTTGCGCCTGCCGCTCGATGAGCGCGGCCTGCTCAAACAAGCCGCGGTCGGCGATTTCATCAAGTATGTGATTGAGGCCATGGGCGCGACGCTCAACAGTACGCCGACAGAGGAAGAGCAGGAAAAACTGGCGGCCAACCCCTACACCTTTAAGCCCAAAGACGACAAGATGGCGATTTTTCACGCCCACTTGCGTCATCAGCTCGCGCTACCGGCCAGCCAGTACTATGAGCATGCTCAGCACTACCTGACCGGCGACTTGGGCTGGGCGCAGTGGCAGGGCGTCGGCCTGCAAGGACTGGCGGATGTCTGTGCCCGGATGAAGCAGGAAAACAACAGCACCCAGTTGCGAAAAGCCGTGGCCAATCTGCCGATGACTCCCTTCTATGCCCTGCTGGGTTGCCTGGAGCATTGTACGCTGCCGGACAGCCTGAGCCAGCGCCTGATGGAGCGCCTTCAGAGCGAAAGCGAGCAGCCAGAGCCGGATCTGTTCCTGATTGCAGCGCTAATCCGGGCCCTGTCGGGCGCCGAAACGACACAACTACAGCACCAACTCACCCGACTGCTGGCGACCCCGGCCCTGTGCCATCCTGAGATCCTGGTTGCAATTGCCGGGCGCTGCTGGCAAGGACTGACGGATCCTGACATCGCGCGTACTTTCTTGCTGCGCCTGGCACAAGCTGGCGATCAGACGCTATTCAATCAGCTATTTGCCGATTTGGTGATGCTACCGGCCCTGCGCGGCATGATGCTACAGATCCTGCACGGCCAGGCGGATCCGGCATTGGTTGAAGCCATTGCCCAGTTGCAGCAACACGCTCGCGGCCAAGCCTGAAGCCAGCCTGCCAAGGACGGAGGATAATGAAAACCGATGGATAATTTACTGGGGATTTTACTCTTGGCGCTGTTTGGTTACCTGTACTGGCAACAGCGCCGTCAAACCGAGTTTGCGCAACGATTTATTGAACAGCGCTGCGAGCACCTGGGCCTGCAACTACTCAGTATTGCCCGCGGAGCACACAAACTGAAAGATCAGCAGGGACGCTGGCATTGGCATACAGTGTATGTATTTGAGTTTTCGGTAAACGGGGCGGATGCCTATCAGGGCCATGTGGTGATGGAAGGTTTCCGGCCCAGCCAGTTTCAGGTCCCCCCACACCGGATGCCGGAATAGTTGTTGACCCTACGCGATGAATTTTACCGGGCCTGAAAAAAGAGCGGGCGCGACTTGCGTCGCGCCCTTAGGTCTTACATGCAGCATTCCCGCTACGAAAGTGCTCCCTGCATCATTCCGTTGATATGCTGTAATCCTTCAGCAGTATCCTTGTCTCTTCGTCCTGAAGATGTCCTTGGTCTCCTGACCCGTCAGTCCATCCTGTCCTGACTCTCTCGACCATCCTGGCGGTGTCCCTGGCTTCTTCCTGAAGCGGTCCTGATGTCTTCCTGACCAGCAAACGTCCTGCCTGCTGTACCGAGTCCTTCGGTGGTTCCCTTCACAGTCCATGTTCGATATACCGTCCTGGTACACCGGCCTCATCCTGAGACTGCCCAATTCCCTGGCAAAATTCCTGTTCCGTTCCGTCAGCTCCTTCCGACACCCTTAAGATTACGCAGTTTCAGCCGGAAAAGAACCAGGCCGACAGAAAAAATCTGTATTCGACATCTCACGGCCACCACAAAATAGATTGAAAATTATCTTAAATCAAAAGCTTATATTAAATATCATAGTACTTTGCCACACCCAACTTCCCGTTTATCCCACAACCTTGTGAGAGATCTCTTACAAACTCATGAGACAATCGAGAAATATTGTCCAGCTACGTACCCGCTGCCGCCCCACCTCAGCAAGGCAGTTTCTGATCCATAAAAAAACGGGCGTGACTTACGTCACGCCCTGAGGTCTTTCTGCAGCACTCCCGCCACGCTTGATGCTCCCTGCCGGCATCCTTGTTCTACGCATCCCTTTGCGACCGTCCCTGAACTCATCCCAGAGTGTCCTTTGGTCAAACCCTGACCCGCCGCCATCTCCGATGACAGCTCTCTCTTCCTTACCTGGCGGTGTCCCTTCACTTCTTCCTGAAGTAGTTCCTTAAAACACTATCCCAGTGCGATCCCTGACTTCATCCCGAAGCTGTTCCTGAAACACCATCCCGGTGCAATCCCTGGCTTCATCCCGAAGCGGTTCCTGAAAATGCCATCCCGGCACGGTCCTTGGTTCTTCCTGATCAGCCGGTATCCTACCTGCTGTCGATATCCTGCTCGTTCCTGCCATCCTGGCTGCCGGCCCACCTTGCCGGCAACGCCTCCTCCTGAGGTCAGTTCATCCTGAACTGCTGTGATCCATATGCCCCTTTCCCTGCGACACGAAACATATTACGCCTTTCGCCTGGCGGAACAACACAGCCATCTCTCCCTTCCTGTTCAAGCTGGCGATCAACACTGTAACAACAACAATAAATCACTGATTTAAAAAGATTTTTAAACAAGCCCCAGGTAAGTCTCGGCAATGAAGAACACCTTTTTCCCACAGTGATGTAAGAGATCTCTCACAGCCACCCTGGCATATGGGCAGTAAACGATTACATAAGCCCATCACCTGTTAAGCCAGGGTTAATGAAATGAATAAGCGCTGCGATGACAGCGGCGCTGAGGGTGGGTATTGAATGGCTGGCAAAACAGAACGGTAGCCCTGATGGAGGACATACTTAATGGAAGGCCGGGGAAATAGGATGACAAATCGAGCAGAGCAGAAAAGCCAGCTCCTGAATAAAGAAACGGGCGCGACTTTCGTCGCGCCCTTAGGTCTTACATGCAGCATTCCCGCTACGATAGTGCTCCCTGCAACATTCCGTTGTGTGCTGAATCCTTCAGCAATCCTTTTTTGTCTTCGTCCTAAAGATGTCCTTTGGTCTCCTGACCCGTCAGTCCATCCTGTCCTGACTCTCTCGACCATCCTGGCGGTGTCCCTGGCTTCTTCCTGAAGCAATCCTTGTGTCTTCCTGACCAGCAAACGTCCTGCCTGCTATACCGAGTCCTTCGGTGGTTCCCTTCACAGTCCATGTTCGATATACCATCCTGGTACACCGGCCTCATCCTGAGACTGCCCGTTTCCCTGGCAAAGTTCCTGTTCCGTTCCGTCAGCTCCTTCCGACAGGGTTCATCATACGGTTTCCTGGCCGCCGAACAACACCCGCACTTCTGCCAGGCAGGTGCCATTACAGGCAACCCTCAAGAAAAAAAGATAAATAACCAATAAAAACAAAAGGTTAAACACGAACCATGCGATATTCCCGCGCGCACGTTTTTACAATGTCCTACATCTGTGTAAGCGATCTCTCACAAGCACAGCAGATAACAGGACACAAATATTCTCTATACTTAGGCATAAACGGTGATGATAACTATGATAAAGGAGTGCGCAATGGAGACGTTCAATCACAATTTACCCAGCTTGTTCAATCAGTTAGGCATGAACAGCTCAAAAGAATCAATTGAGGAGTTCGTGAAAAAACATCACTTGGAAGCCCATGAGCAACTGGCGGACGCCCATTTCTGGCACCCCGCCCAGCAGCGATTTCTCAAAGAATCGGTGGCTGAAGATGCCGATTGGTGCGAAGTGATTGATCAACTGGATGCTTTGCTAAGAAAATAGCCCCTCTTTCACTACGTCAGGAAGCGTTATGTCATCCGAGATCACCCAGGCCCTGGAGCAAGCCATTGCCTCCCTTATTGCCGAAGGCAAGGAGCCTTCAGTCGCCTTGATCAAATCCCGCCTGTCCCGGCCACTACCGATGCCACTGATCATTCAGGCGCTGCAGGCCTGGAAGAAAAATGCCAGGGTGCCGAACATCGAGCAGACACCGGCGCCGCAGAATCAGGAGGCCCGTATTGCCCAGCTTGAGCAGCAAGTCGCATCACTGGCCGCAAGGCTGGAGCAGCTTGAACAACAATCGGGCTCATCATAGCACCGCTTGGTCGCACACTCTCCTAAGCAGCGTATCCGGCATCACCCGGATGCGCTGCTTGCCTGCAGTTACTGAAAATCCCACGACAGGTTCGACACAATGCGGCAGTCATCGCATTTATAGTGGAAAATGCCATGGAGTGGTTCTGCCTGGAACCAGGCGCCGCCGCACTTCGGACAAGGACGCTGCTGCTCCTGGGCCAGACTTTGTCCGCCCACCTGGTACTGGTAATAGTAAGTCGGGATCTTTGTCAGGTATTCAATCCGGCCGCGTAAGTCCCAACCACGCCGGAACAGATCGCTGTCGACATCGCGGATCTCGTGCAGCGCCGCATGCTCGGCCTGGCAACCGCCGGCCATCTGGATTTCATCGCAGGCCTGCCACTCGGTCTGCCATTTCACCACCGCTTTATGATCGCCGTTAAATGTTGCCGGAATGCGATAGAGCGGGATAGGCATCAGGGTCTCGCCGCAGCGCAGCGGCGAGCAGGTATGAACATAGGTGGTATAGATGATCTGCCACGACGGGGTAAAGTCCTCCGCCGCGGCTTCCGAATTGATATCCCGCCCCAGCAGTTTCACCTTCGGCGCCAGCAGGCTCGCCTGGCTCAGGCGCTTGAGGCAGGCTTTCACCTGCGCACTGTGGAACTCCGGGTGCAGGCTCTCTTGCTCGGGGCAAACCACCCGAACCCGGAACATCCCCTCGTCCATCACGATCGGAAACTCACGGCCGAGGATCTGGCCGTTATAGCGCAGTGCATCCATCAGGCCATTGACGGCAGCGTCAACTGCGGAAACGGTAGTGTTGTCAAAACACTCAAATTGCATCTCGATAACGTACATGGCTCAGCTCGCTCTCACCACCGGCTCCAGTTGCGCCAGGAAGCTCTCGACATCCGCCGCCAGCACCTCGCGCTGATCCTTGCCCAGCGTCTCCAGGATCACCTGGCCGGTCAGGTTGCAGATCGCCACCACTTGAGATTCGCTGTCCAGCGCGCCGATAAACACCGTCGGCTTTTGTTTCAGCCGGCGCTGCATCACCAGATGCCCCAGAATATTCTCCTGCAGTCGCTGCTCGTCGGAGGCACTGAAGGCCTGCAGCAAATCAAACGTCAGCGCCCGGAACCGGGCCGCCATATCACCGCTGTACTGGGCACCGTAAAAAACTTTAATGTCTTCGTGCAACCGCAGCTCAATGCCCCGCTCCACTGCCGCCAGATCGCCCATCGGCTCCCGCACGACCGGTTGCCAGGCCACCACATCCCCGGAATCTTGGATCACACAGGGCGAGTCCAGCCCCACCAGATCGTCACTGACCGGAAAATCGTGACCGGCATCACGCCAGGCCTGCAAAAAGCGCGCGGAGAACGCAGATAAAGCGTCCGCAACAGGATGATTCATTCGCAACCTCATTCAAGATTAAGTACACTTTGCACATTCTAATCCAAGAGTGTCCAGGACAGTATGAGCAAATATAAAGACGCTAAAGAATTAGCAGGTTTAACTCTCGGCCAGCGTACCGAGTACAAAGATCAGTACGACCCTTCACTGCTTCAGCCCGTGCCGCGCAGCCTCAACCGCGACGACCTGGATCTGGGCGAGTCGCTGCCTTTTACCGGCTATGATATCTGGACACTGTATGAGCTGTCGTGGCTAAACAGCAAGGGGCTACCTCAGGTCGCCATCGGCGAAGTGCGCCTGCCGGCCACCAGCCCGAATCTGATCGAATCGAAATCGTTCAAGCTCTACCTCAACAGCTTCAACCAAACCCGTTTTGACAGCTGGCAACACATTGCCGATACCCTGCAAAAAGATCTGTCGGCCTGTGCCGGCGCTGAGGTGGATGTCACCATCCAACCGCTGGAAGATTTTGATGACCAAGCCATCGTCAATTTCAGCGGCGAGTGCATTGACAACCAGGATATCGAGATCACCAACTATGATTTCAATCCGGCATATCTGGAAAACGCGGCCGAGGGTGAGGTGGTCACCGAAGAGCTGCACAGCCACCTGCTCAAGTCCAACTGCCTGATCACCAGCCAGCCGGACTGGGGCAGCGTGCGGATTTCCTACACCGGCAAGCAGATCAACCGCGAAAAACTGCTGCGTTACCTGATCTCATTCCGCAACCACAACGAGTTCCACGAGCAATGCGTCGAGCGGATCTTCACCGATCTGATGAAGTACTGCCGGCCGGAGTTGCTGACCGTGTATGCCCGCTACACCCGCCGCGGTGGCCTGGACATCAACCCGTACCGCACCAACATGGGCAAGACGCCAAGCAATAACTTCCGCTTAGCGCGTCAATAATCCCCAATGACGCAGAATAAGTCCGGCAAACCCGTGTCGTTTGCTGGACTTGGTTGCCGGAGCCAGTAATATTAGACCAACGTTTTTTAGGAATTTAGGAATACGATGAGTCTGAGCCGTTGGCTGGTAAGCGCGCTGGTGATCCTGGCCGCCTCTTTTACTTCGCACGCAAAAATCTATACCACGCCGATCCTGGCCGACGCCAACGAGCTGCTCCTCACCAGTCCGGAAAAATCCCTGGAGATGACCAACCGCTATTTAGCGCAGCGCCGTCTCAGTAATCCCAAAGAGCTCTCCCGGGTGCACGTGAATGACGAAACCGATCACACAGTGCGCACCCCGCTCAATACCATCAATGCGCTGCAGATCAAAGCCCGGGCCTACTCGTTGCTGAACCAGCCCGAGCAGGCGATTCGCGCCGTGCGCGAAGCCGAGCGGCTGGCGCAGGATAACACGCTGGCTTTTACGATTCTGGAAACCCGCCTGATCCATGCCCAGATTTTCTGGGAAAACCTGAAAAACAGCGCCACCGCGCTGCGGATGCTGGATAAAATCGACCAGGATATTGCCAAATCGGAAGCCCTGCAGCTGACCAAGCAGGTCAAAGTCTTGCAGTACCAGTCCGTGATGCTGCGGGCCGAAATCGCCTCCAGCCTGGAGAATGAGGGCGATGCCGAGAAATTATTCACCCAGGCCAAACGCTATCTGCCGTCGTTGGAAGAAAGCGGGGCGATGATTGAATACCAGCTGGCGCTGGGACAGCACTACCTGCGCCATCAGCACTATGATCTGGCGCTGGATCAATTGCTGGGCAGCCACTGGCTGGCGGTCGAGCAAGAAAACAACGCCATGGTGGCACAAACCAACCTGGCACTGGCGACCCTATTTGAGCAACGTAAGGTGTTTGACCGTGCCCTGGAGCACGCCACCCAGGCCGGCGAGTTCTTTGAGCACTTCGACCAGGCCCGCCCGTTGGCCAAAACCCTGGCGCTCATCGCCTCAATCTACGAACAACAGGGCCGTTTCAACCTAGCTCTGGTCCATTATTTCAACGCCCTGGATCAGGAAACCCGGCTCAATCACGATGCCCGATCGGCCAAGCTCCGGCTCCACATCGCCCGGGTCTATCTCCAGCTCTACAACTACCCGAAAGCCGAGCAGTACCTTCAACATACTCGCCAGTTGGCTAAGCAGAGCGGTAACGAAGCAATCCAGATCGAATCCCAACTGCTGCAAGGCCGCTTGGAACTGGCCCAGGGACGCACGGAAACCGCGGTGTCCACCTTACAGGCCGGACTAATCGCCGCCAGCCGGATTGGCGATCGTGATCTGCAACTCATGGGCGAGTCGGTGCTCTCTCATGCGTTCGAGCAGCAAAACGACTACTACAATGCCCTGCTCAGCCAGCGCCGCTTTGAACAGCTGTTTTCCAGCAAGCAGGAAGATCAGGTCAAGAGCAATGTCGCCGTATTCAAACAGCAACAGCGAATGCTGGAGCGCTCACTGGTACTCGAAGAGATGGAGCGCAAACAATTCGAGAGTGACAAAGCGCTGTATAAACAGAAAAATATCTCAATCGTGCTGGTCAGCATCCTGTCTGTCGTCCTGCTCGTGCTGCTCCGGCGCCACAAAACGGCCAAACTATTTCAAGAGCGCCTGCGCCTCCTGCGCACTGAGTTCTACACCCACCCGCGCAGCGGGCTACGCAACCTGCGGATGCTGACCATTCGCCTGCCGAACTCGCTGCAACAAAGCAGTGCCAACTTTGAGCAGTGGCACCTGGGTGAAATCATCAATGAGCCGCTCAGTGACCGGCTGCGATTCGCCCTGTTTGAAGTGCCGTCACTGAAACAAATCTACCTCGAGCACGGCTACCAGAAAGGGCTGGAGCTGGAGCGACAATTCGGCGAATACTTAAAAGCACAGGTGTGCAAACCTGCCCGGCTGTATCATTTCTCCGATGCCATGTTCCTCTATATTGAGCCGAACTCCCGCCTGGAAACCGCACCGGCACAGCTGGCCGACTCGATCCAGCAGCTGGTCGATAATTTCCTCATCAAACACCAACTGGACAACCAAGTGCGGATCGGCATGGCCGAATACCCATTCCTGCCCCGGGCCTATACCGCGATCAACGACCATGAGCTGCTGGATATTCTGCTGATGGCCGCCAATGCCGCCAGGCTGCTCAGCAAAAAAGAACCGGGCAGCCAGTGGGTCCACCTTAGCGCTATTGACGCAGCGCCGGCCGCCAGCTTTGCCTGCGACAATATCCGCAACGCCTGCCTGCAGGGGATTGATAACGGCCTAGTGAAAGTTCAAAGTTCGTCCGCCGAAGAGATCATCTGGAATAATGATCACGAATCTGACAAAAATATCAGCTAGAGTTCACCAGTTCTCTTTCTGATCATCGATAACAATGCAGTATTTTCGCTATTTTGTTAGTATGTTTCGTCCTGCCACAACTAAACTGCTGAATTAGAAGTGCGTTCATGCTGGGTAATGTGAATCTAACGTGACTGATATAACCGCCGTCGCCTCCGAAGTGAGTAAATTGAGGCTGCGTCTTGACCAGGCTCAACTCACCTATCGCGATGCCTCGCTGAAGGCGCGCCGCGAAATCGTGATATTGAAACGTTTGCTCAGCCGGTTATCCGTGGCCTGTCGCGGCCTGGACAGTGAGCTGGACCAGAAAATGGACCAACTGCGCACGGAGCTTGAGCAACAACGCGATGTCAGTCGTCTGATCCCCCGGCTGGCTGTGATTGAGCGCCTGGTGATCCGTCAGGCCAACTTTATCAATCAGGAAAACCATCAACTGGGGCAACAATGCCGCCAGAGCGGGGAAACCCTCAAGCGCGTGCACGGCCTGCCCGCCCAGTTGAAGCGCCAGCTACGTAACCTCCTCAGCCAGCCAGCTGATACCCTGGCCCAAACCCACCATCAGGCCATTCGCCTGATGGCGCTGTACGAACGGGCACTGAAGCTGACCGCGGTATCCAGCGATGCAATGGATAAAAAAGACGCCCTCGAGCACGATCTCCTGCTGCAACTAAGCGAGCAACTCCAGCATCTGATTTCGGAACTGGACTTCGACGGGGAAACCGGCGACAAGCTGCACTCGATCCGGAGTCAGCTGCTGCACGGCGTGGTGCCGCAAACCCTGGTCGAGCTGTCGCTGGACGTCCTGCGCCTGGTGGTTGATGGCACGCGCCAGGAACGCCACACCTCCCAGCAATTCCTCGACGGCGTCAACAGCGATCTGGCGACGCTGCAGAAAACCACCAGCCAGAGTGTCGAACAAAGCAGTACCCTGTATGAACATCGCAGCGCAATGACTGGCGAGCTGACGGAACTGGCCGGGCACATTCGCCAGGGACTGCAGGATCAGGATAATCTCGAGAACTGGCGCCCGACGCTGACCACCCTGACCAAGGAATTATTGGTGCTGGCCGAGCGCCACCGAGCGCTAGAGAAAAGGGAAAAAGCCCTGATTGAACAACTCGGCTACAACCAGAACAAGATCACCCAACTGTTCGAACAAACCCAAAGCTACCGCCAGCGCTTGCAGGATCAGGAACGCCGGATGTTCCTCGATCCCCTGACCCGGGTCTACAACCGGGCGGCCTGCAACGAGCGGCTGGAGCATGAGTACCGCCGCTGGCTGCGTTACCAGCACCCGCTGTGCGTCGCGCTCATTGACATCGATCAGTTCAAGGATATCAATGACAGCTACGGCCACCTGGCCGGCGACAAGATGCTGAAAATCATTGCCCGGGCGATCCGCCAGCAGCTTGGCGAAACCGAGTTCATCGCCCGTTTCGGCGGCGATGAATTCATGCTGCTCCTGCCCGATGCCAGCGAAGAAAGCCGCAACAAAACCCTGAGCAAAGTACGCGAAGCCATCACCCAGTTGCCGTTCCGGTTCAGGGAGCAGAACGTCTCCGTCTCGGTCTCGATCGGCGCGACAGTGTTTGACGGCAACGATACTCCAAGCGACGTCGTCGAGCGCACGGAAAAAGCCCTGCACAGCGCCCAGCAAACCGGTAAAGGCCGCATCATCTGGATCACCTGAATCTCCTGCCCGGTTATCATCTGACTCATCATTTACTGGTCAAATCGCATTTCTCTGTGTATGTTGAAATAACAGACTGATTTTTAAGACACCGATATCTCAACGATTGAGGTCTCAGGCTTAAAAACCCTCTGCGATGTTCTCTCTCCGGCTGGTTCAATACCGCATCCAATTATTCGAAATCATGAACGCAGCCGTTTATCTTGACCAGGGAGGTAACCATGATCACGCATATCAGTCCTGTTGGCGCGATGGATTTGCTGTCACAACTGGAAGTTGACCTGCTCAAAGCAACAGCATCCAGCGATTTGTACCGCCTGTACCGCAATTGCTCACTGGCGGTGCTCAACTCCGGCAGCCACACCGACAACTCCAAAGAGCTGCTGGAAAAACACAAAAGTTTTGACGTCAACGTGCTGCGGCGCGAGCGCGGGATCAAACTGGAGCTGATGAACCCGCCAGAGCACGCCTTTGTCGACGGCAAAATCATTCGCGGGATCCAGGAGCACATGTTCGCCGTCCTACGCGATATTATTTACGTCAATATGCATCTCGAGCAACGCCGAGACATCAACCTGACCAGTGCCCCGCATATCACCAACTTTGTCTTCAGTATCCTGCGCAACGCCCGAGTGGTTCGCCCCGGCCATGAACCCAACGTCGTGGTCTGCTGGGGCGGCCACTCGATCAATCCGGTGGAATATCAGTACACCCGGGAAGTCGGTCATGAACTGGGCCTGCGCGAGCTCAACATCTGTACCGGGTGCGGGCCGGGTGCGATGGAAGGGCCGATGAAAGGCGCCGCCATCGGCCACGCCCAGCAACGATTCCAACACAGCCGCTTCATCGGCTTGACCGAACCGTCCATTATTGCAGCCGAGCCGCCGAACCCGATTGTCAACGAACTGGTGATCCTGCCGGATATCGAGAAACGCCTTGAAGCCTTCGTGCGTTCCGGTCACGGTATTGTGATTTTCCCCGGCGGGGCCGGGACAGCCGAAGAGTTGTTGTACATCCTCGGGATCCTGATGGAACCGGAAAACGCCGATCAGCCGCTGCCGGTCGTGCTAACCGGGCCACGCGAGAGCGAGCCATATTTCCGCACACTCGACAGTTTTATCCGCGACACTTTGGGGGAAGATGCCACCCGCCATTACGAAATCGTCATCGATGACCCGGTCGAGGTCGCCCGGATCATGAAATCGGCGATGCCGATCATCAAAGAACACCGCCAGGCCACCGGGGATGCCTACAGCTACAACTGGTCGCTGAAAATTCCGCCGGAGTTCCAGCTACCGTTTGAGCCCAACCACGAAACCATGGCCGGCCTGGATCTCCATATGAATCAGCGGCCGGAGCACCTGGCAGCCAGCCTGCGCCGGGCCTTTTCCGGGATTGTCGCTGGGAATGTGAAGGAAGAAGGGATAAAACTCATCGAGCGCAAGGGGCCGTTCCAAATCAACGGCGACTTAGCGTTGATGAAACGAATGGACAAATTGCTCAGAAGTTTTGTCGAGCAACAGCGGATGAAACTGCCCGGCTCTCATTACGAGCCCTGTTACGAAATCCTCACCACCCCGATAGGCGGGAAATAGGTGGGAAATGACCCCAGCTCCCCGACCGGGGGTGACAGCTTCACGCACAGATGTACAATAAAGGGCCTGAGTCGGCCCTTTTCATTATCTGAAGTTCTATGTCTATCCATCTTGTCATCATTGATGCCCTGAACCTGATCCGCCGCGTCCATGCCGCCCAACCGGGTGAGCCGGATGTCCAGAATACCGCCCGGGTTTGCTGCCAAGCCCTGACTAAAATCATCGCCGTCAGTGAGCCGACCCATATCGTCGCCGTGTTTGATCACTTGGGAGAGGATCGGGGCTGGCGGGCCGAGTTGCTGCCGCGCTACAAAGAAGGCCGCAAGCCGATGCCGCCTGAACTGTTGGCCGGGATGGATCTCATTCAAGACGCCTTTATGGCAATGGGCGTTGACTCATTGCTCTCCGACGGGGATGAGGCCGACGACCTGATCGCCACTTTGGCCCTGAAAGTGGCCGATCACGGCCAGCAGGTCACCATCGTCTCGACCGACAAAGGCTACTGCCAGCTCCTGCGTCCGACCTTGCGGATCCGCGATTATTTCCAGCAACGCTGGCTCGACAGTCCGTATATCGAAAAAGAGTTCGGGGTGCGTCCTGAGCAGCTGAGCGATTACTGGGGCCTGGCCGGGATCAGCTCCAGCAAAATTCCCGGCGTACCCGGCATCGGCCCCAAGGCGGCAGTTGAGCTCCTCAGCCACTACCCCAGCCTGGAAGCGATCCTGGCTGCCGATGATCTCCCTGACAAGTGGCACAAGAAAATCGACCCATACCGCGAGCAAGCGACCCATTGCAAACAGGTCGCTGCCCTGAAAACTGACCTCCAGCTGGGCTTCAACCTTCAGGATATCCGCTTCCGTCAGGCGGTGACGAGCGAGGAGCCTAACGCCTGAGCACTTCGCGATTGTGCGATACCGCGAAGCCAAGGCAAGCAGTCACCAAAGCCACGCAACAAAAAACGCCGTCCTTTTGCAGTGACGGCGTTTTTGATTTAGCTGGATGCCGGGAGCGACTTAGTACGGTGCGCGATTGTCCAGACGCTGAATATGCACCGTGATTTCCTCGCGGTCATGATACAGGTGCTTGGCTTGGAGCTTGAACTTCACCCCATTCTCAATCAGGTACAGTTTCAGATTTTCGATATCCTGCAGCACCTCATCATAACGGCCTTTCATCGGCAGTTTGAGGTTAAAAATGCTCTCTTTGGCCCAGCCCTTGATCAGCCAGCTGCCCATCAGGTGCGCGACCCGGGCTGGTTTCTCGACCATGTCACACACCAGCCAGGTCACGTTCTTGCGCGGCGGCTCAAACTTAAACCCGTCGGCTTCATGATGCTTCACCTGGCCGGTATCCATCAGGCTTTGCGCCATCTGGCCATTATCCACTGCATGGACGAACATTGAGCGCTTTACCAGCTGATAGGTCCAGCCGCCCGGACAAGCCCCCAAATCCACCCCCCACATCCCGGAGGCCAGACGCGTATCCCACTCCTCGCGCGGAATAAACACGTGAAAGGCTTCTTCCAGTTTCAGGGTTGAGCGGCTCGGCGCATCGGCCGGGAACTTCAGGCGCGGGATCCCCATAAAGAACGCCGAATTGTTATGGCTGTACGAATAGCCGACAAAACAGCAACCCGGCGCAACAAAGCACAGGTGCAGTACCGGCTTCTTGGGATTGTCCTTGGCATACATGCCCCCTTGCTTGCGCAGGGCCTGACGCAGCGGCACCGTAAATTTGCGGCAGAACTTCAGCAGCTCCTTGGCTTCATTGGTATCCGGCGTCTCAACCCGCAGATCGCCACAGCGCGGGAAATCCGCCACGGCTTCCAGGATTGGGGAGATGCGATCGTCCGGCGGCAAATCAGCCAGCATCGGCACCACCGCCATCATCTGGCGGGCAAAAATCAGCTCTGAGAACGGCTGACGCTGAATAAACTGCTCCGCATCACCCGGCTGATAGAACTCGAACAACACATAACCGCTGTTATTCTTGACACGAGGAAAACCAAACAATTCCAGTGTATTGGCTTTGTCTTGAACTTCACCGGCACATTCCTTCTCAAAGCCGGGACGGCAGTACAACAGAACGTGATTCACTTTCTACCCTCAAGCTGAACGCCAGGCAGCTACCGCAAGGGCCACCCAGCCAATAATAAAACAGACGCCGCCCATCGGAGTGATGGGGCCAAACCACTTGATACCACTCAGCGCCAAGCCGTACAGGCTGCCGCTGAACAGCACAATCCCCGCCGCGAAAAACAGGGCTGCGTATAATACCGCTTTTGACGACAGAATGCGTGCCAAGATCACACAAGCAATGATCGCCAGGGTGTGCCAGGCCTGATATTGCACCCCGGTCTCAAACACGCCCAGCAGATACGGCGACAAGTGGCCTTTCAGGCCATGGGCAGCAAAGGCCCCGAGCGATACCGTCACCGCCCCGCTTAATGCGGCCAACACCAGTAAACCGCGGCTCCATCCATTAATCATTGACACATTCCTTGATAAACGCCGCCAACTGCGCAATCGCCAGCGCCAGGTTATCCGCTTCCGTATGACCGGATGCTTTGCGCGGTTTGAAGCTGTGATCGCCATCAGGTAAAAACGCGGTTTGCACCGTGTCAGCATAAGACCAGCCTTCCACTTCGGCGCGCGTACCAAAAGTATCCCGCTCGCCCTGCAAGATCAGAGTCGGCACTGCAATATCCCGCAGGTGATCGCCACGGAAGTTTTCCGGTTTCCCTGGCGGGTGAAACGGAAAGCCGAGACAAGCCACACCTTTGACCTGCTCGCGACAATCCTGCACCTCCGGCGTCTGTGCGGCAATCTCGGTGACCATCAAACTGGCCATCCGCCCGCCCATGGACTTGCCGCCAATCACCAGCTTACCGTCGGCGGCAAAGGTATCGATATGACGCTGAAAGTCCAGCAACAACTTAGGCTGGCGGTCCGGCGGCCGTTTCTTGCCGTCTTCCCGGCGTTTGACCATATACGGAAAATCAAACCGCACCACCCGGATCCCGTGCGCCGCCAGCCCCTCGGCCAGGGTGGTCATAAAAGCATGATCCATCCCGGCGCCGGCACCGTGAGCAAACAGAAACGTCGCTTGTGCCGCCTCAGCCGACGGACCGTCAATCAAATATTCAGCCAGCTCAGACATCCGGCATATCCTCCTGTTCACGGGCAGCTTTGGCCAGCACCCAGTCGCGGAAGATCTGGATCCGGCCGGTTTCCGCCTGCTTCTCCTGGCACACCAGGTAGAATGCATTCTTACTCACCAGCACTTCATCAAACGGACAGACCAGACGCCCGGCATCAAGCTCCGGCTGCGCCAGCACGTTATTACCCAGCGCAATCCCCTGACCATGCACCGCCGCCTGCAGCACCATAGTGGAGTGGCTGAAAATCGGCCCCTGATTGACATTCATACCATCGAGCGCCTGCTGGCGGACAAAGCTCTTCCACTCTTTGCGCGAAGTATCGTGCAGCAGGGTGTGATGCTTGAGGTCAGCCAGCGAGCGCAGCGGCTTGGGACCGGTCAGCAACATCGGCGAGCACACCGGCAGCAGGAACTCCTGGTAAAGCTTGTCGGCACGCAGTCCCGGCCAGTTGCCCCGGCCATAGTAAATGGCGACATCGACGTCGTCGGTCAGCGATCCCTCATCCAGATCGACCGCCTTGATCCGCACATCAATATCCGGGTGCTTCTCATTGAAATCCGCCAGGCGCGGTACCAGCCACTGGATGGCAAAACTAGGAGGTAAACTAATGGTTAACGCTCCTTTTGATCCCCGCTCCAGGACTTTATCCGTGGCATCAGAGATGGCCGAAAAGATGTCTTTGATGTCGAGAAAATAGCTCTGCCCTTCCTCGGTCAGCAACAGAGATCGGTTTCTCCGGCGAAATAATTTGAGCCCTAAAAATTCCTCCAGGGCTTTAATTTGGTGACTTACAGCAGCTTGTGTGACAAATAACTCTTCAGCTGCCCGGGTAAAACTCAAGTGTCGGGCGGCAGCCTCAAACACTTTGAGCGAATTCAACGGCGGTAAACGTCTCGACATGGCCTTCCTGCATTAGATTTTTTTATGCTAAACATTATAAATTGTCGATTGTTCAAGTGCTACATAAACCATATGATTTGCACCGCAACGGTGAGCGAGGCTTCGTTTTAACCGATCGTTTGACGAATTTTCACTCGAGTTGCGATGTTGTGTTTGCATATTGTCCGGGTTGTGCCGGACGGGTAGTCCATCTACCGTTTTTTACTTCCTGTATTTTTTGACCTGTCTGTCAAAGTTTCTGATTGGCACTGCGCCCCAACGCAGTGCTTTTTTTCTGCCTGCCCCTGGCACTCCCCCTATAATTACCAGTAACAAATGACCTTAGCCCTTGCTCTTGGCGCAAATAATGGCATGATCGCCTCCTTCTGATCAGCAATGTGACTCCCCATGACTGCGCAATTTGATATCGACATGATTCGCCAACAGTTTCCGGCCCTGGCCCAACAATGTCACGGCCAGCCCCTGGTCTATTTAGACAGCGCCGCCACAAGCCAAAAACCGCTGGTGGTGATCGAAACCATCCAGCGGTACTACAGCGGCCACAACGCCAATGTCCATCGCGGCAGTCACAGTCTGACTGCGGCTGCCACCGCGCAGTTCGAGCAGGCACGCACCACGGTACAACACTTTATCCATGCGGCACAACGGGAAGAGATCATCTGGACCCGCGGCGCGACCGAAGCCCTCAACCTGATTGCTCAGACCTACGCTCGCCAGCAATTACAACCGGGCGATGAGATCCTGGTCAGCGAGCTGGAGCACCACGCCAACATCGTGCCGTGGCAAATCGTCGCCGAACAGACCGGCGCCAAAGTCGTCAAGCTACCGATGCAACCGGACTGCACCCTGGATATGGCAGCCTTCGCGCAGTTATTGACGCCACGCACCAAGATCGTCGCCGTAGCCCATATCACCAATGTCACCGGCACCCGCAACCCGATTGAGTCCATCATTGCCGCCGCCCACCAGCAAGGCGCAGTGGTGGTGGTCGACGGTGCCCAGGCCGTGGCCCACGAAAAAATTGACGTGCAGGTGCTGGATGCCGACTTTTATGTCTTCTCCGGCCACAAACTCTTTGCCCCGGCCGGCATTGGTGTGCTGTACGGCAAGCGGGCCCTGCTTGATGCTATGCCGCCGTGGCATGGCGGCGGCAAGATGGTGGAGAAAGTGACCTTTGACGGCACCACTTTTTCCGACCTGCCCGGCAAATTTGAAGCCGGCACCCCGAATGTCGCCGGCAGCCTGGCCCTGGCAGCCGCCATTGACTGGCTGAGCGAGATTGACCACACCGCTGCCGAAGCGCATATTCACCGTCTGCGCCAGCTGGCCATTGACGGGATCCGGGAGATCGACGGCTTGCGGGTTGTCGGCCTGCAACCCGATGCCAGCCTATTCTCCTTCGTTGTCGAGGGTGTACATCACCAGGATATCGCCACCCTGCTCGATCAGCAGGGGATCGCCCTGCGCGCCGGCCATCACTGTGCCCACCCGATGCTCGATGCCCTCGGCCTGAGCGGCACACTGCGGGTATCACTGGCGCTGTATAACACCGAACAAGACGTTGCCCGCTTTGTCGCCGCACTGCACAAAGCCTGCGATTTACTTTAGGCTTTAGGTTGAGGAGAAAACGCATGACCTTACCAGCCCACCCATTCGGGACCGAGATCACCACCGACACCATTGTGGCCCAGATGCAGGCCGCTCAAGGCTGGGAAGACCGCTACCGCCAGGTGATCCAGCTGGGGAAAAAACTGCCGGCACTGCCGGAGGAATATAAACAGGCTCAATTGCTGGTCAGCGGCTGTGAAAGCAAGGTGTGGCTGGCCCACGAGCAACGCGGTGAAGTGTTTCACTTTGCGGCCGACTCCGATGCCCGGATTGTGCGTGGCCTGATCACCCTGGTGCTGGCGGCCTATGAAGGCCAAGATGCCGCAGCCATCCGCGACTTTGATATCGATGGCTATTTTGACCACCTGGGGCTGATGGCCCACCTGAGCCCGTCCCGGGGCAACGGCCTGAAAGCGATTGTCGAGCAGATCAAGCAACTGGCGGCGAGCTGATCGCTTCCGGCCCCTCCCCGCTCTCCAATAAAAAACGACCGCCGGTTGGCGGTCGTTTTTTATTGGCTTGATTCCAAGCCTGGGGGCTGACACCGCCGAAATTACTTCCGGTGCTTATCAATCAGCTTTTGCACGATGCGTGAAGCCGCGACAAAACCAAAGGTGGCCGTGACCATGGTCGCGGCACCAAAGCCGCTGGCGCAATCCATCCGCTTCGGCCCTTCAGCGGTGGCTTTCACATTGCACACCGAGCCATCAGCCTGCGGGTACTTCAGCTGCTCGGTCGAATAGACACACTCAATCCCGAACTTACGGGTTTTGCTGAAATTGTGGAACCGGCGCAGCATGTTACGAATTTTTGCCGCCAGCGGATCCTGAATTGTCTTGGTCAAATCGGCAATCTGGATTTGGGTCGGATCGGTCTGTCCCCCGGCCCCGCCGGTGGTGATCACCTTGATTTTGTTGCGCTTACAGTACGCCAGCAGCGCCGCTTTCGGCTTCACACTGTCGATGGCATCCAGCACATAGTCATAACGGCTGTCGATGTACTCCGCGATATTTTCCGGGGTAATAAAATCATCAATCAGATTAATCTGACACTCCGGATTAATCAGCCGGATCCGCTCGGCCATCACTTCAATCTTGCTCTGACCGACCGTGCCGCTCATCGCGTGGATCTGACGGTTAATATTGGTGACACAGACATCATCCATGTCAATCAGCGTCAGCTCACCAACCCCGGTCCGCGCCAGGGCTTCAGCTGCCCAGGAGCCAACACCGCCAATCCCAATCACACACACATGGGCCGCGCGGAGGATCTCTACTTCGCTGTTGCCGTATAAACGTCGGGTGCCGCCGAAGCGTTGGCTGTATTGGTCTGAAGCCGGGGTGTCTAATTCGCGCATAACTTTCAGTCGTTCAGAAAAAGAATGAGCGCGTTTTATACGCGCTCTGATCACAATTGTCCAGACTCGCGGCGAGCAGGCCTACTCCTGGGCGGTCAGCAACTGCGGCGCTGCCGCCGGGTGTTGCAGATCCAGCTTCCACACCCGGCCGAAATGTTTGTAATGGCCGGCATCGACCCCGGCCTGGGTGCCCATGCCGTGATAAAGGTCGAGGTGATTTTTCTTCACCGCGCCGCCGGTATCCAGCGCCATGAGTAATTTAAGCACATGCTGACCGTTCCAGTTACCGTCGCGGTCGAGCTGCGGCACTTCGGCGAGCAACACGCTGCCCATGGGTAAATAATCCCGGTCGGCAGCCACCGACGCATGCGCCTGTAGCGGGATCCCGGCGGTCCCCATCACATCCAGGCTGGCCTGCGGCTGGAAAAACACATACGAAGGATTCTGCTCCAGCAGCTCGCGGACAGTGTCCTCATCCTGCTGTTTAACCCAGTCTTCAATCGCCTTGAGCGACATCTTCTCGCGCGGCACTTCATCACGCTCGATCAGCACCTTGCCGATACTCACGTACGGATGACCGTTCTTGCCGTTGTAGGCAAAGTACTGCAACTGATCATTATCTTCAAAATGGACAAAGCCACTGCCCTGCACTTCCATCATAAATATATCCAGCATCGATGCGCTGTAGCCCAACTCCAGCCCCTGCCCCTCAAGCGCCCCGGCATAAATTTCGGCCCGGGTCGGACACTGCTGCTCACAAGCCGGCATGGCGTAGACCGGATAGCGGAAAATCGGGTCCGGCTCATGGCGCAGCTCAATCACCGGCGAGAAGTACCCGGTAAACATGACGTTACCGTAACCGTCACCGCCGCCCATCTGGGCTGCCTCAATCCCGAAATTACCCAGCGCCGCCGGATCGCCGCCCTGTGCGATCCATTGTTCCAGTTGCTGATACAGCATTTCATACTGCGCTGCCATAGACGGCGAGCGTTCCAACACCTTCACCATCTGGCCGCTAAACTGACTGAAGTCGCGGGACTTATCAGAGCTGATAACCGGCACCGGGTTTAGCACCTGCTCAAATTCACCATCTAAATACTGTTGGCCGCGGTCGGTGGGTTTGGCGCATCCGGCCAACCCCAGAATCATCATTGCAATTGTTGCTTTACGAAGCACAGTCAAAAACCTATGAAATAAAATAAAGCGCTGTTGCTGAGTATGCCCAAAGCGTCCAACGCAAGAAAGAGGGGATAGTTTACAAAAGATGTCCGGTCGGATGTCAGCGGGATGTGATAGAAAGCAAGGAGATCCAGCAAAGCGCAATTGACGCAAGAGCGGATAGCTCACCACCTTGCCAGATCGTTATTAAAATGAGTATTACAGCCGCATTTCCTGTCGCGCAGCTTTGATGTCTCTCAGCGTCGTGCCCTGGCGGGTAAAGGAGGAGATATAGTGCGCCGGCTGCTGGCGGATAAACTCACCCGGCAGATAGGTGTAGATATAGAGATCTTCGCCACGGCGATAGCTCAAGGTGGTACCGTCCCATTCATAACGGGTACTCACCTGGCGGCCGTTGACAAACACCCCTTCCGGGCGCAGCTCAAACTGCTCCGCCACATAAGGCGCGACATTGCGCTCGACCCAGACCCCATTGATATTAATATCAGTACCACCGAAGCCGCCCAGAAATTCCCGCCCGATCGCCCCCATGGCCATCAGCGCCGAGAAAACCAGTCCGGTGGATACCACCGCGAGCAACAGGGTTGCTTGCAATGTTTTGTACTGAACTTTTGTCATTCCGAGCCTAACTACCTATTATTAAAAACAATATACCTCATTCCTTGAATAATTCAGGGAAATCCCGTGCTTGTCATACAATAACGAGATCTTGTATCCAAAAATCATGCACCCCAAATTTCATTTTGCTTGAAGTTAAAGGCATAGTTAGCCAATAATACTGAATACTTATACACCCATCGCTCATTAGGGTTCCCCTCCAATCGCTAATGACCGCGACCAATCATGGATGTTGCACAGTGAAGCTCAGAAGTACTGATCTGGTGAAGGAATTTCGCCAATCCGCCCCCTATATGCACTCCCACCGCGGGAAGACCATCATTGTAATGCTTGGGGGAGAGGCGATCGCCCACAGTAATTTTGCCCATATCGTCAATGACATTGCCCTGCTCAACAGCCTGGGTCTGCGGATTGTCCTGGTGTACGGCGCCCGGCCGCAAATCACCCAGCAAATTGAATCGCACGGCTTCACCACGCCCTATCACAAAGGGGTACGGATCACCGATGCCCGCGCCCTGGAGCTGGCCAAACAGGCCGCCGGCCAGTTGCAGCTCGATATTACCGCCCGCTTTTCGATGGGGCTGAATAATACCCCGATGGCCGGAGCGCAGATCAATGTGGTCAGCGGCAATTTCGTTATTGCCCAGCCGTTAGGCGTCGATGACGGGGTCGATTATCACCATAGCGGCCGGGTGCGCCGAATCGATATCGAAGGGATTCGCCGCCAGTTGGATCAGCGGGCGATTGTCCTACTGGGGCCAATCGCCAGCTCGGTGACCGGCGAATGCTTTAACCTGACCTCGGAAGAGATTGCCACCCAGTTGGCGATCAAAATGCAGGCCGATAAGCTCATCGGCTTTTGCTCTGAGCAAGGCGTATTAACCGAAGACGGCAGCGTGGCGTCGGAAATGCTGCCGAGCGAAGCAGAAGATGCACTCCAGAAACTGATCGCCCGCGGCGCCGCCGGCAGCGGAACCGGGCGCTTCCTGCGCGGGGCCATCTCCGCCTGCCTGGCCGGTGTCCCCCGCAGCCACCTGATCAGCTACAAAGAAGACGGTGCCCTCATCCAGGAGCTGTTCTCGTTTGACGGGATCGGGACCCAAATCGTGATGGCCAGCGCCGAGAAAGTCCATCAGGCGGGGATCAATGATATCGGCGGGATCCTAGAGCTGATCCGCCCGCTGGAGCAGGAAGGACTGCTGGTGCGCCGCTCCCGGGAGCAGCTGGAGCGGGAGATCGAACAGTTTACCATTATCGAGCGTGACAGCCTGATCATCGGCTGCGCGGCCCTGTATCCGTTTGAAGAAGAGAAAATGGCAGAGATGGCCTGCGTGGCCATTCACCCGGATTACCGTGATGGCGACCGCGGTGTGCTGCTCCTCAACCGCCTCCGGCAACAGGCCAGGGCCCAGGGACTGACGCAAATATTTGTCCTGACCACCCGCAGCCTGCACTGGTTCCGGGAGCAGGGCTTTTACGAGTGTGATGTCGAGCAGCTACCGATGGCGAAAAAAGCACTGTATAACTTCCAGCGCCGCTCCAAAATCCTGATGCTGGATCTCTAATACCAATCAAAGTAAGTCTGTGATCAGAAATAGCGCAGGAAAAATGTTTGAGAACAAGGCAGAACTTTTTGATAAGTAGTTATTCTACAATCAAAAATTGTAACGCAGTTATCGAGCATTTTAACAAGCTAGGATGACCCGTTATTTACTGCGATTGGGATAACAAGACAAAAGCGCAGCTCAGGTTTCCCCGAGCTGCGCACTCTCTTTGGTGACGTCACTTCGACACGCAGCGACGAATAACGTTCTTTTACGCCAACAACTGGGCCAGACCACTGGCCCGCTCGGTCCGCAGTCGCACCGCACGACTGACCACCTCCGGCTGGGCGTACAGATACAGATTTTTCTTGGCCCGGGTCACCCCGGTGTAGATCAGCTCACGGGTCAGGATCGGGCTGAACTCGGCCGGCAACACCATCAGGGTATCAGCAAATTCCGAGCCCTGGGATTTATGGATCGTCATCGCGTAGACGGTTTCATGCTCTGGCAACCGGCTCGGCAGCACACCACGGATCGAGCCATCCGGCATTTCAAAAAACACCCGCAGCCGACGCTCGCCGCTCTCTGGATCCGCCGCCGGATCGCGCATCACGATGCCGATATCGCCGTTATACAGCCCGAGGCCGTGATCATTGCGGGTGATCATAATCGGACGCCCCAGATACCAGGTTTCATCGTCCGGTTTGATCCGACCTCGTTTCGCCAGCGCTCGCTCAATACGCTGGTTCAACCCGGTGACGCCGAAATCCCCATCCCGCAGCGCGCACAGCAGACGCGCCTGTGAAAATGCTTTGAGTACGTCGCCCGGCGGCAAGTCGTCCCGGATCCCATCGAGATAATTGATATAAAAGGTCACCGTCCGGTTGATCATCGCCTGGTAATGGTCAGTGGTCAGCGGATGGAATTGAATATCCGCATAGCCCTGCTGCCACACCTGATCTACCAAATGCGGCTGACCGGCGTTGATCGCTTTGGCCAGCTGACCAATACCGGACTGAGCATGGAAGCGGTAACTTTTTTGCAGCATACACAGGCTGTCGCTCACCACACTCTGCTCGCCATTCCCGGGGGCAAACGCAAACCCGGTCAACTGACTGAGCAACTGGCTGTGCGCCGGGCTGTAGCCTTGCCCGGCAAAGGCGCAGATATCCCCCAGCACCGCACCGGCTTCCACCGACGCCAGCTGATCCCGATCACCGAGCAGGATCAGCCGGGCATGCGGCGGCAGCGCATCCAGCAAACGCGCCATCATCGGCAAATCGACCATCGAGGCTTCATCGACCACCAGCACATCCAGGTGCAACGGGTTGTCGCGGTGATGACGAAACGCCACCCGCTCGGGGATCGCCCCCAGCAGGCGGTGTAAGGTACTGGACTGGGTCGGGATCGCTTCCTTCACCGCCGCGTCAACGGTCAGCGAGGCCACCGCCGCACCAATGGATTCGGTCAGTCGTGCCGCCGCTTTACCGGTCGGCGCCACTAGCTTGATCTCCGGCAACTTGGTTTCCGGCAACAGCATCTGGCCCTGTGGATCACGCTCGCCCTGTTGCATCGCCTGAGTCACCAGCGCGGCCAGCAGCTTAGCAACCGTGGTGGTCTTTCCGGTCCCCGGTCCGCCGGAAATTACCGCAAACTGCCGGGTCAGGGCCACCGCCGCCGCGACTTTCTGCCAGTTCAAGCAAGCCGACAGCGGGATCAGGGCATCCAGCGCGGTTAAATCCTTCACCTGCGTCGCCGACGTCAGCACCGCATCAATCACGGCCCAGTCCAGTGACTCCGGCGCCACCACGTCCAGCTTGTCACACACCGCCAGCTGCCGGGCCTGCGACGAGTCGGATGATGACCCCCGCAACTGTTGCAAGTCCTGAAACAGGTAGGCATAACTACGCGCAAACAGGGTATCCAGCTCGGTCGCCATCTGGGCGCTCTCGGCCATTTCAGTGGTCACGCCCTGCGCCGCCTGGCGCAACCGCTGCGCCACCGTCTGCTCATATTGCCAGTAGCGATGGAGATACAAGCGGCCCTGAGCCAGCACCAGCGGCGTCGCTTCGCTGCCGTCCGACACCGCCGCGGATGCCCCCAACAGATTTTCCCACTCCCCGATAGCAGGTAATCCTTCACTCAGCTGAGCGCTCAACTCACGATTGAGGCCAAACAAGTGCTGCCCGTCGAGCCGGGCCAGCGGCAAACAGACATGGCCGCGCCCCAGCTCGTAACTCGCCAACGCAGCGGCCAAGGTGATCAGAGGCTGAAGTGTTTCGGGATCTTCGGCCGCAACGGAGGTGGCAATAAAACGGGCAAACTGTGAATCCAGCGGACGGATAGCCCCCAGTCGGGTCAGTGATTCAAGCTGTTTAAGCATCGAGGGATTCTCCGTCAATCAGGGTTTCCAGTTCTTCAAGCAATGCCAGACTCGGGCGGGCATTGAAGATCCCGCTGGTCCCATCGGCCTGCATCCCGCGCAGGAACAGGTAATACACGCCGCCAAAATGGCGATCATAGTCATAATCTGCCTTGCGGCTTTTGAGGAAGCGATGCAGCGCCAGGGCATAGAGTTGGTACTGCAAGTCATAGCGGTGATCCCGCATCGCCTCATTGAGCTTCTCGCCGCGATACACCTCAGGATCATCGCCCAGGTAATTGGATTTCCAGTCCAGCACGTAGTAGCGCCCCTGGTACTCAAACACCAGATCGATAAAGCCTTTGAGCATGCCGCTGACGGTGGCAAATCCCAGCTCGCCGGCCCGGGCTGAAAGCGGGTCATGGCGGGCGATCACCTTATTCAGCAGCGGCGCCGACAGGACGTTAATCGGCAGCATGAATTCCATTTCGGTCAGGCGCTGCGAGGCCGGGAGCGTCCCCAGGCACATGGCCTCACCATCGAGCGGGCAGCGCAGCACATCGGCGATCAGTTGCTGCAGCACCGGCAGCCAGGCGGCGTCATAGTTCTCCAGCCGCAACAGGGCCAGGATTTTCTCCCGGGTCGCTTCGCTGTCAACCGGCGCGGTAAACTCGATCTCCTCAAACAGGGTATGCAGGAACGTCCCCGGCCGGGCACCGCGCGGGAAGGTGTAAATCGACAGCTGCTGCGCTTCCGCCTCGCCGTCTTCGGCCTGCTGCTCGCCGGAGGAGTCGGTATCAAAACCTGGCATCTCGAACGAAGCATCATGGTTATGGTGGCCCTGCTTGATGAGGCCAGAATAACTGGTGATCCACCAGTTGCGCTCAATTTGCTGCTGGAAGGTCGCCGCAGCCAGTTCCGGCGGCTCACTTTCAACCGGCGTCCACGCAGTTTCCGGCAACGCAGGCGGCGTTGTCACTGCAATCGAGGCACAAGCCGAAGCCAGCTTCAGCAATGCCTGCTCCAGCTCGGCTATCCCGCCTTCCTGACCATCCTGAACCAGCCAGCCGATGGCCGACTGGTGCAGCCCGGTCGGCTCCTTGCGACTCAGGCCGTTGCGCAGCGGCGCCATGCCGATATAACAGCCGTAAACGGCGCGGGTCAGCGCCACATACATCAGCCGCAAATCTTCCGCCAGCCGCTCCTGCTCCGCCAGGGCGAGGCTCTCTTCCTGCCCGGTGACATCCAGCACCGCCTGCTGGGTCACTTCATCGTGAAACAACGCGGTGTCCGCCGCCCGGTAGCCACAGACAAACGGCAGGAAGACGAGATCATATTCCAGCCCCTTGGATTTGTGGATGGTGACGATTTGCACCAGATTGCGATCCGATTCCAGCCGTAACTGCTGCTCATCAACATCGCCGTTCGGCATGTCGATGTGCTCGGCCAGCCAGCGGATCAGGCCGTGGTCGCTGTCGAGGGTCTGGCTCGCCTGTTGCAACAACTCGCCGAGATGGAGAATGTCGGTCAGGCGCCGCTCGCCGCCGTTTTCGGCCAACAGCCGCTCCGGGATCTGGCGCTTGGTCAGCACCTGTCGCAGCATCGGCAACACCCCACGGGTTTGCCATACTTTGCGATACTCGCGAAACTCAGCAACCTGCTGCTCCCACTTCTCTTCGCTGACATTGAGTTCATCGAGCTGGCGGGCACTGAGCGCAAACAGCCCGGAGGCGAGTGCCGCACGTAATGCCCGCTCATCTTCCGGGATCAGGACAGCAGCCAGCAACCGTTGCAGATCCTGAGCTTCGGCGCAGGCAAAAACGCTGTCGCGGTTCGACAGGTAGACACTGGCAATCCCCTGCGCAGCCAGCGCCTGACGGATCATCGCCCCTTCGTTGCCGGTACGCACCAGCACCGAAATATCACTGGCGCGGATCGGCTGGCTCTCCTCGCCGTCCATCAGTTTGGCGTCGCCCTGCTGTGACAAGGTCAGGATGCGTTGGATCTCAGCGGCAGTCGCCGCTGCCATTACCTGCTGATAGTCGCCTTTTTTGACCGGTACATCGGCCTCCTGAGACCAGAAGGTCAGGGCCGGCTGCTTGCAGCCTGCCAGCTGCCAGCTGCGATTGCCCGCTTTCGGACTGTACTTGACCGGCAGGAAGGTGATGTCGAGATCGTAGATAAACGGCCGGGATGGTTGTTCAAAAATGCAATTCACCGCGGTGACCATTTCAGCGGTCGAGCGCCAGTTGGTGCCCAGGGTGTAGTGAGCACTAACCTGACGTCGGGCACGGATATAGGTAAAGATATCCGCCCCCCGGAAGGCATAAATGGCCTGCTTGGGATCGCCGATCATAAACAGGCCGCAGTCCGGCGATTGTGCCGCCATGTCCACCGACACTTCGGTTACATCGGCTGCCTGCGGGCGCTGCTCGCCGTACACGGTATTGAAAATGCTGTATTGCAGGGGATCGGTATCCTGAAATTCATCGATCATTGCTACCGGGAACTGGCTGCGGATCCGCGCCGCCAGGCTGCCATCAGGGTCATTGGCCAGCGCGGCAGCCAGCTGGGTCAGCAGATCATCAAATGACAGCCAGCCTTTGCGCTGCTTGGCTTCAGCCAAGAGCTGGCGACACTCGCGAATGGCATGGGCCAGCAAGGGATCCCTGACATTGGGTTTGTTTTCGAGTAATTCATCAATCGCGACAAAGACCGGATGCTGCGGCGGATTACCTTTGCTGGTTTTCTCCACCAACACCTGCTGCGAGAACTTCTCCAGCGCCTTGGGCAGACGGTAATCCGTGGTGTCCTGATCGGCCCAGGCCCCCACTTCCGCCAGCGCTTTCGGCAAGCTGGTTTTGGTATAGCTGCGCTTGTTCACGCCGGAGTCAGCAATCAGGGCCTGAAAGTCGGCGGCATCGGCCCGCCACAGCTGCTTCACCTGCTCAATGCGAGCGATATTCTGTGCATGCAGCTGCTCCAGGGAGCCGGACAGCTCGGGAGCCCGGATCGCAACCTCCGCGCCCGACAGGAACAGGTTAATGTCTTTTAACAGTGCACCCGGCGAGGCCCAGATGCTGCGTACTTCAGACGCCAGGGTGCGAGACAGCGGGTAAAAATGGCGACGCCAGTAATCGGCCACCACCTGCGCCCGCAACTGACTCTCTTCGGTCACAAATTCATTGTCGAACAGGCTGCCGGATTCAAAGGCATTCTGGGTCAGCATCCGCTGACAAAATCCGTGAATGGTAAAAATCGCCGCCTCGTCCATCTGCCGCTCCGCCTGAAGCAGGATCGCCGCAGCCGCCTTGTGATCCGGGATCTCATCCAGCAACGGGGCAATCACCGGATCGTTGCTCTGGCCGCGATTAAAGGCCAGACGGGCATCGTGGATCCGCCGCCGGATCCGATCGCGCAGCTCAGCCGTGGCAGCTTCGGTAAACGTCACCACCAGAATTTGATCGACCGGCAATTCGCGCGGAAACCGGCTGACAGGATCGCCATGGCCGAGCAGCAGGCGCAGGTAGAGACTGGCAATGGTAAAGGTCTTCCCGGTCCCGGCCGAGGCTTCAATCAGCCGGTTGCCGTGAAGCGGAAACGTCATCGGCTCCAGCGCCTGCGGCGTGGTGCTCGCGACTGCCGAACCGTCCTGAAGATGATCTGCTGATGTATGTTGTTGACTCATCGGATACATGCGTTCCTGTTATGGCCCGAAACCCTGTTCGTCCAATATATTTTTTTGTGATCAGGGGCGAACTCAAAGGAATATATCGAATTTAATGACATTCTTATCTGTTGATATGAGAGATCTTTCACATTTTCCCCCGGCGTCATTCGCTATCATTCGCCCCACGAAATCTGGTCACCTCTGGACCTGTGGCCGTACAGCAAGCACCCTACAATCTACAATGATTTGCTGGCGGCCACGCTACTTTTTCTTTCCCTGCTTGCCCAGCCCTACGACTCAACTTTCTGTAGTTTCAGCACTGCCGGTTTGAGGTAAGTTTCTGCGGCCAGCGCCGCCGATTTACTGACAGAATCGTCCCATTCCGGCCATACCCGGTTGATATACACATTCATCCCTTCACCGCTGAACAGATACCCGCCGTTGAACGCTTCGGCCATCTTGAGCCGGGCTTTCTCCTGCGTGTCCTCGTCACTGTGCCAGTTGCCCTGCTTATCCTGGCACGCCTGCAACCCTGCCAGTGCCGTGCGTGGGAAATACGGCAACGGTTGCAACAGTCCCTGATCATAAGCCAGTAATAAGGATGTCAGGTGGGTCCGGGCTTCTGCCGCGTCGACCGGGGCCAGCGTGTAGTGCTCATCCACGCCCAGCAAATGCGTTGGCCCGGCCTGACCGGCCAAGGCCAGACAGAGGTGCTCCATCCAGCCCTGCAAAATATCCTGCGCCCGGATCGCCCCCGGACGATAACGCACCAGCCCTGCCAGGGTGTGGTGCCTGAGCCAGCCCAGCAAGCGGATTGAACGCTCGCCGAGATCCAACGTTAGGTCCACCTCGACATCCGGCAGCGGCTGGGCCATCAGCCCGGTTACGGTATCGGCCAGCGTCTCGATCGGCCCGCGCTCCTGAGCCAGCTCCAGCGCGCCGAACTCCCCGAGCGGCAGCGCGCCGGAAGCTTGTTGATAGCAGGTAAAGCGAGCAAAAAGCGCATCTTTCTGTGCCGGTGTGCCCTGGCTGCCGGCCTCCAGAAAGGCAGTCAGTAATTCGCTGCGCAGCTGGAAGCGGCCCAGCCCGTCGAGGGCAAACGGCTCATCGTCTGCCATCGCCCCTTTGGCCGCCTCGAAGAAGACTTTCAACCGCCGGTTGAAAAAATACTGCACCGGCAGACGCCAGAAACGGATCAGCTCCGCCAACTCCAGCTCAGGCTCGGTGCCCTCGCTCTCCGGCTCCCGGGCCAACGGCTGGCTGTGAAACGCTTCGCTCGCCACCTGATGACGCCGGGCAACCGGCAGCCATTCGGCGGCAAAACTCGGATTCGGCCCCTGAAACGCCTGCGGGCTGAACGGCACCAGCGGATGATAATGTTGCAGCGCGTCGACGATGCGGGCCGCCGATTCATCGGCGCTCAGCGGCTGATCGCCTTCCAGGCAGTATCCCTGCTGGCAGTATTCAAGCAGCTCGCTGACCAGCACCGACGGCATTTTCTCACTGTTATCCTGGATCGAGCGGCCGACATAGCTGATATACAAGGCTTCCTGCGCCGAGAGAATTGCTTCGAGGAACAGATAACGGTCATCATCCCGGCGCGAACGATCCCCGTAACGTCCCTGTCCGGCCATCAGATCAAAGCCTTCCGGCGGGATCGAGCGTGGGTACACGCCGTCGTTCATCCCCAGCAGGCAGACCACCTTGAACGGGATCGAACGCATCGGCATCAGGGTACAGAAGTTGACCTGACCGGCGAGGAAGCGCTGGCTGATCCGCTCGCCGGACAGCTTATCATTGAGATAGCTGCGCAGCACCGCCGGGCTGATGACTTCCCGGTATCCGGCATCGAGCAACTGCTGCTCCAGTTGCTCGAGCTTATCGCGGATCATCCGCAGCACCATTTCCCCGTCGGTATCAACCCGGAAAAAATCATCCAGCAGCTGATTGAGCAGCCCGGTCCATGCCTGTGCTGGTTGCTGCTGCGCCAGCTGCTGACGGTAGTGCATCAACATTTCGACAAACAGGCCGAGCTGACCGGCCAGCTCGGCATCCATACCCTGCACTTCGTCATAGGCCAGGATGCCCTGATACAAACCGGATTCCTGCGGCATTGCATAACCGAGCAGCATACGTTGCAGGCCGAACAACCAGGTGTTCTGGCGCTGGCGCGGCAACTGGAACTCGCTGGCGGTGGCTTCATCCAGCCCCCATCGGATCCCGACTTCTTCAATCCAGCTTTTGACCCGCTCAAAGCGGTCGCTGTCGAAGCCGAACTTCGCCATCACCGCCGGGACTTCCAGCAGTTCGAGAAGCTCTGAGGCCTGACAGCGGCTTTCGGGCAGGCTCAGCAGCCGTAGGAACGCCAGCAACACCGGGTTTTCCTGATCAGCACTGCGATCGGAAATCGAAAACGGGATATAGCGATCGCCCGGCGCATTGCCGAACACGGCCTGAATATACGGGCTGTAACTGTTGATGTCGGCGACCATCACAATGATGTCGCGCGGCGACAGCGACGGATCTGCGGCCAGCATTGCCAGCAAGCGATCATGCAGCACTTCCACCTCGCGCATCGGCGAGTGACAGGCGTGAATGGCCAGCGATTGATCCTGTGGGGAAATCGCCAACTTGTGGTGGCTGGATTCGGTCAGGGTGTCATCGAGACGATCATCCAGGTTGAGAATATCGGCCTGGATCGCATGCAACAGTGTGTCCGACTCAATCTCGACAAACGCCTCCACATCGTAGGCTTCCATCTCGGACAACAGGTAAAGATTATCCCGGCCCAGCTTGCCCAGCGACGCCAGCAAGGTATTGCCAACCGCCCCCTCATGGGTATCATCGACCAGGTTCTCTTCCAGATCGCCTTTGAGCGGCGAGATCAGCTCGCCACGCTCGCTGTGATCAACGCACCACCGGATTTGCTGGCGCTGCCGGGCCGCCAGCCGGGCGAGGTATTTACGATCCCGCACTTCCCCCCAGTAATGACGGCACGGGTTGGTGAACATCAGGTGGACATCAATATGCTTGCCAAGCGCCGCCAGGGCGTCGAGGTAGCGCGGCGGCAAAGCCGAAATCCCGAACACGAACAAGCGCTTCGGTAACCCGGCCGGGAGCGGCGCACCGCTCTGGGCATAGCTATCGAGGGTTTCAATAAAATGATCGTACAGGTTAGCCCGGTGATACGGCGACTGATCCTGCGCCAGGGTATGATCATACAGCGCCTGCCACAGCAGCGGCTGCCACGGATGCTCCCCCGTCAGCTCAGGGTCGATCTCCCCCGCTTCCCAGGCCTGGATCCACTCCGGGCGATACACCAGGTACTGGTCAAAAATGTCTGCGATTTTGCCGGCCAGCTGATAGCGTTTGACGGACTGTTCATCTTCCTGCAGATAGCGGGCCAGCGGCTCAAACGCCGGCAGGCTGAGCAGTTCCGGAAGTACCTTCATCAACTTCCAGGTCATGGCCTCTTTGTTGAAGGCACTGCGCTCAGGCACATCGGCCAGCACCCGGGTAAACATGGTCCAGATAAAGGTCGCCGGGAGCGGAAATTCGATATTGGCCGCAATCCCGAAGGACTTGGCCAGCTCCAGCTTCAGCCATTGCGACATCCCAGGGCTTTGCACCAGGATTTGCTCCTGCTCGAACGGGTTCTCAAGCGGATCGAGCCGGATCAGCTCCACCAGCAGGGATTTCAGCAGTTCCAGTTGATTGGAGTGATAAACAGTAAACACGCAGGTCGCTCGCAGACAAAGAAAATTAGCCTGATTGTCTATCAATCCCGGGCGCCCTGCAAACGAAAGGCTGTGGCACTGGCGGCTTTTCAGCCCCAACGTATTCCGCGCCACCCGTGCAAGCAAAAGCCATCAGCCTGACAACACTCGCTGCACGTCCGGTTGCTGCTTCGCTACACTCTCCGGAGCAGGGCATCGGGCAACAGTAAGCATGGTTAAGCTATGCTGAATCCTTTATGATTCAGGCTCAACCCTATTGAACGAAGCAGGAAATGGCGATTGCACTCAAGCAACTAAAAGTTTTTGTTACCGTGGTCCAGGAAGGCACGATTACGGCCGCAGCCGAGCGGTTATTTCTCTCCAAACCAGCAGTCAGCATGGCGCTGTCTGAGCTGGAGAAACAACTGGGACACAAACTGTTTGACCGTAACAACAACCGGCTGATCATCAACGAGCAAGGCAAACGCTTGTTACCGCTGGCCGATGAATTACTGGCGCGCAGTCGGGCGATTGAGCAATTGTTTGACCACACCGGTCCCGTGACCGGCCAGTTGAAGATTGGCTCCAGCGACACCGTGGGCAACCAGATCACGCCCTTCCTGCTGCGTGACTTTCGCGCCCGCTGTGACCATGAAGAGCAGTCGCTGCATATCGCCAACACCACCCAGATTTGCGACAAACTGAACGAGTTCGAGCTCGATATCGGCCTGGTTGAAGGCAAAGTCCAGGCTCCGGATTTAGCGGCAGAACCCTGGCTGGATGACGAAATGATCGTGGTGTGTCATCCCGAGCACCCGCTGACCCGCGTGCCGGCACTGCAGCTGTCGGATCTGGAGCAATCCCAATGGATCCTCCGCGAGCCGGGCTCCGGCACCCGGGAGTTTTTCCTCAACCGAATCGCGCCACGCTTAGAACACTGGCAACAGGCATTTGAACTCAACACCACCGAAGCCATTATCAATTGTGCTGCCGCCGGGCTGGGGCTGACCTGTCTGTCCCGCCTTGCCGTGGCCCATGCCGTCAACGATCAACGCCTGATACAGCTCGAACTACCACTGGATATGCACCGCCAATACTGGTTGCTGTATCACAGGGAAAAGTACCAGAGCCCGTTACTGAAACTGTTTATCGAGTTCTGCCGGGAATGGCGACTCCCGAACACCCAGCCATCACTTTAAGCTCTCAGCGAACCTTCTCGTCCCGCAGTGCCTTAAACCCGGTTGTCGCCCAGGCTGAAGGCAATCACCTGGCTGATCTGACACAGCGGTCGGCCGGATTCCTGCTGCCAGGCGTGGAACGCCTGCTGCATCGCCTGTTGCGAGCGCTGGGTATCCTTGCCGCCGTCGATGATCCCGGTATGACGCAGATAGGCTTCGACATCCTGGCTCACAATGAAGGTATCCTTGCCCATGACCCGCAGCGTATACGGACCGGTATTGCCGCCCAACCGCTGGCCATGCTTTTTCAGATAGCGCCACAGGCCGGTGATATTCTCGCCCGGCCAGTCGGCCACCATTGCCGAGAAGGAACCGTGCTTCAACGCTGCTTCATGGATCATCTGAGCATTGGCCGGAATGGTCATCACTTTGCCCAGATGGCGGATAATCGCCGGGTCGGTTGCCTTGCGCTCCCACATTTCCGTCGGCATCAGCAGCATTTTCTCAATGTCGAAGCCAAAAAAGGCTTCTTCGAAGTTGGGCCACTTGCTGCGCACCACTTTCCAGCTCATGCCAGACTGAAACACTTTTTCGGAAAAGGCCGCCAGCCAGCGACTGTCTGGAATTGCTTTGATTTCATCAGCTGTAAGCGGTGTCGCCAGTAAACTTTCCAACGCAGCATCGCCGCCTTTGCGCGCTGCTGCACGGGCATAAATCTGATCGAATTTTTCTCTCGCCATCACATTAATTCGCTTCCCTCTGGACAATAGCCACCATGCTACTGTATAAACAGCCAGTAAATCAATTTCGGAGAGGGTGACCATGGCTGTTATCGTCAAATATGTGGTTGAGCGCAACGGAGAAGAAAAGATGACTTTCACCTCTAAATCCGAAGCCGACGCATACGACAAAATGCTAGATATGGCTGACGAGATGTTTGCTTTGCTGGGCGAAAGCGAATTGTTCGAAGATGAAGCCAAACAAGAAGAACTATCACTGTTCCTGGCGCATAAACGTGAGGAAGTGCTAGTCGCACTGGGTGCCAAGAAAAAAGCGGCCCCGAAAAAGAAACCGGCAAAGCCAGCCGAAGTTCAATCTGACGAAGCGGCTGAATCCACGCCGGATGCTGCCTGAGTCCGCTCGGCTTTGACACGCTCTTTTGAATAAGCCTCCTTCATGGAGGTTTATTTATGCATAAAACTCACACTAAACTGATTTTTCTATCACACTTCTCTTTGGATTCCGGTGTGATTCACACCAATCTGCCGCCAATTTTCACTCAATCGCCCACTCCCCCTTCAATATCGTGCCAAGTGTCATTATGATGGGTTTATTCACGATGAGCAGCTTCAGCAGACCACCGGTCTCAACTGCATTGCTCAATCAATTTGACATGGAGAACGATCAATCATGGCCAGCTTTGCCCTAGCCCTTGGTACTGCAACCAAAAACCGCGACAACAAAATCATTGAAGCTTTCTTTCCGACGCCAGTCCTGAACCCGTCTGATGCGCTGGTTTCAGCCATTGCAGAAGTCGTCGATTACAAAGAAGGCAACCAGGCCATTGAAGTCACCCCGGCCCAGTGTGCCGACCTGGCGACGGCGTTCAACACCGCAGGTGAAGAGAAAAGTGCCCAGTTTGCAGCCAAAGCCTCCCTGTCTTCACAGCCGCTGGTGATTGTGGTGCTGGCGAGCGATGCTGCGCCTACGTCCGTTGCCGAAGGTTTCCTGAAACTCCAACTGATCTCTCACCGCCTGGTGAAGCCACACGGTGTGGTGCTGGACGGTATTTTCGGCCTGCTGCATAACATCGCCTGGACCAACCAAGGCCCGATCGATCTGCCAGAGCTGGAAGAGCGCCAGATCGAATCGCGCCTGAACGGCGAAACCCTGACGGTCGATTGCGTCGATAAGTTCCCGAAAATGGTCGATTACGTGGTTCCGGCCGGGGTCCGAATCGCTGATACCTCACGCGTTCGCCTGGGTGCCCACGTGGGTGAAGGCACCACCGTCATGCACGAAGGCTTTATCAACTTCAATGCCGGTACAGCTGGCGTGAGCATGGTGGAAGGTCGTATTTCTGCCGGTGTCATGGTTGGCGAAGGCTCAGATATCGGCGGCGGTGCTTCCATCATGGGTACCCTGAGCGGTGGCGGTAAAGTGGTCGTGTCTATTGGTGAAAACAGCCTGTTGGGCGCCAACGCCGGGCTTGGCTTCCCACTGGGTGATCGCTGCACCATCGAATCCGGCCTGTACGTCACTGCCGGCTCTAAAGTCCGTATGCTCGATGCGAACGGTCAAGAAGTAGAAGTCGTGAAAGCCCGCGATCTGGCCGGCAAGTCCGATCTGCTGTTCCGTCGTAATTCAGTCACCGGCCAAATCGAGTGTCTGACCAACAAGACTGCGGTTGAGCTCAACAGCGAACTGCACAGCAACAACTAATTCCCAGGCATGAAATACGAAAAAGGCTGCGTTGCAGCCTTTTTTATGCTCGCGCCCCGAACGCTAATAACCGCGCTCCACCAGACCATAACTGCCCTGGTTCGGCTTGCATTCGTCCGGATAGCCGGGATTCACCACGGTAGTGACTTGTTTTTTCTTACTACAGTACTCATACCGGCCCTGTAGATAGCCAGCACGATATTCCTCGTAATCCGTTTCCGTCATGGCGCCTTGTTTACTAAGCCGCTTTTCATCCCACTCGAGATACCCCTGCTTGCCGTGATAAGCCCCCAACTGATCCCAGGCATCCTGCTGCGACAACTCTGCTTCATGAGGACTAACACAGCCAACCAACAGGAGCCCGACCACTAAAAGACAGTGCTTGCACATTTCATTGCCTATAACCACTTTGCTTCAGCTGTCTTAATTATGGTTCAACTTTTCTGCCATTACCGGACTTCACTCAGCGAAGCCACCGCCTGCCGTCCACTGGAACTACGGGCACCCAGCGTCACCAGGAGAGCACCGCTCACCGCTGCAACCAGGATCACCCCGCCCAACTGTGCCGGTTGCTGAATCCCTGCTTTCAGCAGCAGGCTGCTGGCAAGCGAGGCAAACATCATCTGACAGGCACCGGAGAGCGCCGACACGGTCCCGGAGCGTTCACGATACGGGACCAACAGCAAAGACTGAGCACAAGGAAACGCCAGGCCATTGGTCATGGCGAGGAAAAAGTGGCCGGAGATCACCCAGGTTGGCACCAGAGGCGAACAAATCAGGATCAAACCTGCGGTGAGTTGCAGAAAAGGGGCGATGAGAAGCATCCGGTGAGCACCAAATTTCGGACTCAACCGCTGACACAGCAAACCACCGGAGAGAAAACCTATCGCCGGAACCATCGCCCAGAGTGCATATTCATCAGACGACATCCCGATTTGCACCTGCATGATAAAGGGCAACAGCGAGATCGCCAGCACCACCAGAGCAAAATTCAGCCAGCCGATCCCAGCAAAGATCAGAAAATGGCGCTCACGCAACAGCGTGCCATAGGACATCACCAACTGGCCGACCGAGCGCGATTGAGCTGGTTTGGCCAGGGTCTCTTTAAACGTCATCGCCATCAGCAACCAAATCACCGCAACATACCCCAGCAGCAACACGAACACTGCCAGCCAGCCGGCATAGTGGTTGATCAACCCGCCCAGCACAGGCGCAATGATCGGGGTAAATGCCGCCACAATGGCCACCCAGCTCATCGCCCTCACCAGGTGGTGGCTCAAGTAACTGTCGCGGATTGTCGCCCGGGCCAGAACGGACACACTCCCGGCGCCCAGCCCCTGGATACAGCGACCGAGCAGCAGCCACGTAAACGACTCCGCCTGAAACACCGCAATCAGCAAGCCAGCCATAGCGATCAACAACCCGGACAGCAATACCGGCCGACGACCAATGACATCAGACAGCGGCCCGTAGATCAGCTGGGAGCCGCCGAAACCGAGCAGATAACCGGAAACCAGGTACTGGGCCTGATCGGCACTGATCCCAAGATCCTTTGCGATCCAGGGTAGCGACGGAAAGATCAATCCGAGGCTCAGCTGACCGATGCTGACGATCAAACACGCCAACAACAAGGGTTTCCAGTGAAATCTGTCCATAACGCTCCTGTATTGTTCTCAATGAACTGCCCAAATGAGGGCGAACTCTTTATTATCCACAACAAGCGGCGAACAAGAAGCAGCGTGTTCTACAGAGATTATTTCTTAACAGGAAAGAGTGATACACCGCCCGGCAATCGGGCGACGCAACAGTAGTGAAATTACTTATTGATGGTATAAGTGAAAGGGTTGGCGAAAGAGAATTTACTCCCGGTGGTGGTGACCTTATTTTGCTTCATCGCTACCAACACCTCTTTCTGGATCCTGATCAGCGCGAAAAAGCGGATCACCATGAAGACGATAAAGACCGGCATGATCACTTGGGCTATCGGGGCCGACTGCATAACCAGATCGTTCAGCAACCAACCGCCGAGCATCAACAGCATGAGATACAAAGAGTGAGGTTTCAGTACAATCTGAATTGCTTGATCGGTTTCAGTACGTTCAAAAAAGAATTTCATGAGATGTTGTTCCATTCCAGTTCATGGCCATACCCTCTCACAACCGCGACGGCCACCACAAGCCCCAATTGCAGTGCCAAGGCAAAGAGTTGTAAACGGGTATGACAATCCAGGAGAAAAAAATAGCAAAAAGCCCTGCAGTTTCCAGCAGGGCTTCTTAAAGCTGGGCCGGCACTCCGGTGGGGCTCATTAGTCCACAGGACGGACATAGAAAGCTCCAAACGTAAAAAAGCCCGAATCTTTCGTCGGGGACGCCTAGTCTCGGGCTATCCGGCCGAAGGACGGACCTTCAAAATCAACAATCGAGTAGGAGGAGGCCTCACGGCCTCCGTCCTCTCACACCACCGTACAAGCGTGGGTCGCATACGGCGGTTCCGAATATATTTTCAGTGACTCGTACCCATCTCGCAACGAGTACAGACCCATCTCCTTGAACCATTTCATTGGCATGGCCTGATTGAGCTGGGGCGATAAAGCCAAGTGCCACCACCCTTTATCTGACATCGCCAGCTTCCACGCATTGCGTTCGCTTACACCCTCTTGGCGTAACCATGTCGCTATGCTGTATCTGCGCTTGCGCTGCTTGAGGCGATAGCACCGTAAGCGCCGCCTTATCCATTCATCCAAGCGCTGCATCGCGCTTTTCCGTATGGCAAGCTTGAAATAGTGTTGCCAACCTCTTAGGTATTGAGTGAGTTCGACTAGGACTGTCTTCAACTCTCGCCCTCGATTCCGCTTCGTTATTTGACGCACTCGCTTCTTCATCTGAGTTTGTGCTGTCTTCGAGATATGGATGCTTCCATCTCGTTGAAAGCGATGGCCTAGGTAAGTCCGCTCTGTCACTCTCGTTGCCGCACTTTTCTCACGGTTAACCCTGAGTTTCAGTTTCTGCTCCAAGAACTCCGTGATTGAGGCTTTTACTCGATTGGCGGCTTCCTCACTGTGCACGTAGATTTGGCAGTCGTCTGCATATCGGCAGAACTTATGCCCTCTTCGCTCAAGCTCTTTATCCAACTCATCTAATACGATATTTGATAGCAGCGGAGATAATGGTCCACCCTGTGGCGTCCCTCGTTGCCTCTGCTCAACTAACCCGTTTCGCATTATGCCTGCCTGTAGGTATGACCTGACCAGCTTCAGGACCCGTTTATCTGTGATGTCCTCCGATAGCCTGTGCATCAGTCTATCGTGGTTCACAGTATCGAAGTATTTCGCCAGGTCTATGTCGACTACATAACCCCGCCCCTCCCTGATGTAGTGGCTTGCTGCCACCAATGCATGGTGGGCACTGCGGTTAGGCCTGAACCCATAACTGTTGCTTGAAAACTGAGGTTCGTAGATATCTGTCAGTACTGAGGTAATGGCCTGTTGGACTACCCTATCAAGTACAGTTGGGATACCTAGCTGCCTCACTCCCCCGCTAGGTTTGGGAATTTCTACACCCAGAACGGGTTGCGGTTGGTAGCTCCCGTCCAGAAGGCTCTGGCGGAGCGCTTGCCCATTAGAAGACTGCCGAAGCATCGAGATAGTCGCTGTTATGTCGAGTTTATCAACCCCAGCACATCCCTTGTTCTTCTTCACTCTTCTCAGGGCTTGGTTCAGATTTGTTGAGGAGCAGATCCGCTCCATCAACTGAGTTGAGGTCACCAAGACTCGTCCTCCTGTCTACGCCGATCATGCTTGTCATTCTTCGTGGCCATGAGCGTCACTTGCGGTGTTGCCCAGTAGTACGTAGAGATGTTGTTCATCTTGCTATGACCCCACATGATTGAGTGTCTAGTGACTGCTTCTTGATATATTCAGTTCCGGCCTTCCCTTGGGTTGTACTTCCCCAAGGTACTATGCCTTCTGCTGACTTCTTATTACCCGTCACACAACATCACTGTTGTATTAGTCTCATCCGAGACAGGTCGTAAGATCTCCCGAGGTAAGACGTTGTTCTTTCCCTTGGCTGTGCCTGATTTACCCGTACACACTTCCCGTCGAGGCATTGGGCTGTTCTATATATTGCTAGGTTACCCAAGTTGTACTGGCCTACTATCAGGTTTCTGTTCGTCACACCCAAGTTTTGCCGTTTGCTTCCTTCAGATCCCACCTCACGGTGGGCACCCTTGCATAGGCTAACGGTTCTCGCTCGACTGAGCCCGTAGAGGACTTTCACCTCCTAGAACAACGCCATGCTCGGCGCACAATGTAAAAAGCCCCGCTATTTCTAGCGGGGCTTTCAAAGAATTGGCGGAGTGGACGGGACTCGAACCCGCGACCCCCGGCGTGACAGGCCGGTATTCTAACCAACTGAACTACCACTCCGCACTAAATTGGAAGCCTGGCGATGTCCTACTCTCACATGGGGAGGCCCCACACTACCATCGGCGCTGTTACGTTTCACTGCTGAGTTCGGCATGGGATCAGGTGGGTCCATAACGCTATGGTCGCCAAGCAAATTCTGTTTATCTTGCGCCTTCGGCGGAAGATACAATCTCGGAAAATCTGACCAGTATTCTCAAACACTCCATTCAAGTGCTTGCGGAGTCCGTACTTCGTAAACAAAACCCCTTGGGTGTTGTATGGTTAAGCCGCACGGGCAATTAGTACAGGTTAGCTCAACGCCTCACAGCGCTTACACACCCTGCCTATCAACGTCGTAGTCTACGACAACCCTTCAGAAGGCTTGAAGCCTTGGGGATGACTCATCTTGAGGCTCGCTTCCCGCTTAGATGCTTTCAGCGGTTATCGATTCCGAACTTAGCTACCGGGCAATGCGTCTGGCGACACAACCCGAACACCAGCGGTTCGTCCACTCCGGTCCTCTCGTACTAGGAGCAGCCCCTCTCAATCATCCAACGCCCACGGCAGATAGGGACCGAACTGTCTCACGACGTTCTAAACCCAGCTCGCGTACCACTTTAAATGGCGAACAGCCATACCCTTGGGACCGACTTCAGCCCCAGGATGTGATGAGCCGACATCGAGGTGCCAAACACCGCCGTCGATATGAACTCTTGGGCGGTATCAGCCTGTTATCCCCGGAGTACCTTTTATCCGTTGAGCGATGGCCCTTCCATTCAGAACCACCGGATCACTATGACCTGCTTTCGCACCTGCTCGAACCGTCATTCTCGCAGTCAAGCGGGCTTATGCCATTGCACTAACCTCACGATGTCCGACCGTGATTAGCCCACCTTCGTGCTCCTCCGTTACGCTTTGGGAGGAGACCGCCCCAGTCAAACTACCCACCAGGCACTGTCCGCAACCCCGATAAGGGCCGACGTTAGAACATCAACACTACAAGGGTGGTATTTCAAGGACGGCTCCACAGATACTGGCGTACCTGCTTCGAAGCCTCCCACCTATCCTACACATGTAGGGTCAATGTTCAGTGCCAAGCTGTAGTAAAGGTTCACGGGGTCTTTCCGTCTAGCCGCGGGTACACAGCATCTTCACTGCGATTTCAATTTCACTGAGTCTCGGGTGGAGACAGCGTGGCCATCATTACGCCATTCGTGCAGGTCGGAACTTACCCGACAAGGAATTTCGCTACCTTAGGACCGTTATAGTTACGGCCGCCGTTTACCGGGGCTTCGATCAAGAGCTTCTCCGAAGATAACCCCATCAATTAACCTTCCGGCACCGGGCAGGCGTCACACCGTATACGTCATCTTTCGATTTTGCACAGTGCTGTGTTTTTAATAAACAGTTGCAGCCACCTGGTATCTGCGACTGCCAGCAGCGCCAAGAGCAAGTCTCTTTACCGCCGGCAGCGTACCTTCTCCCGAAGTTACGGTACCATTTTGCCTAGTTCCTTCACCCGAGTTCTCTCAAGCGCCTTGGTATTCTCTACCCGACCACCTGTGTCGGTTTGGGGTACGATTCCTTGCTATCTGAAGCTTAGAGGCTTTTCCCGGAAGCATGGCATCAATGACTTCACCGCCGTAGCGGCTCGACATCAGGTCTCAGCCTTGTAATCCCGGATTTGCCTAAGATTACAGCCTACACCCTTGAACCTGGACAACCGTCGCCAGGCCCACCTAGCCTTCTCCGTCCCCCCATCGCAATAGCAAGAAGTACGGGAATATTAACCCGTTTCCCATCGACTACGCCTTTCGGCCTCGCCTTAGGGGTCGACTCACCCTGCCCCGATTAACGTTGGACAGGAACCCTTGGTCTTCCGGCGAGGAGGTTTTTCACCCCCTTTATCGTTACTCATGTCAGCATTCGCACTTCTGATACCTCCAGCAGCCCTTACAGGCCACCTTCAACGGCTTACAGAACGCTCCCCTACCCAATACATAAAATGCATTGCCGCAGCTTCGGTGTATCGCTTAGCCCCGTTAAATCTTCCGCGCAGGCCGACTCGACCAGTGAGCTATTACGCTTTCTTTAAATGATGGCTGCTTCTAAGCCAACATCCTGGCTGTCTGAGCCTTCCCACATCGTTTCCCACTTAGCGATAACTTTGGGACCTTAGCTGGCGGTCTGGGTTGTTTCCCTCTCCACGACGGACGTTAGCACCCGCCGTGTGTCTCCCGGATAGTACTTACTGGTATTCGGAGTTTGCAAAGGGTTGGTAAGTCGGGATGACCCCCTAGCCTTAACAGTGCTCTACCCCCAGTAGTATTCGTCCGAGGCGCTACCTAAATAGCTTTCGGGGAGAACCAGCTATCTCCAGGTTTGATTGGCCTTTCACCCCTAGCCACAAGTCATCCGCTAATTTTTCAACATTAGTCGGTTCGGTCCTCCAGTGCGTGTTACCGCACCTTCAACCTGCCCATGGCTAGATCACCTGGTTTCGGGTCTAATCCCAGCAACTGCACGCCCAGTTAAGACTCGGTTTCCCTACGGCTCCCCTATACGGTTAACCTTGCTACTGAAATTAAGTCGCTGACCCATTATACAAAAGGTACGCAGTCACACCCGAGGGTGCTCCTACTGCTTGTACGTACACGGTTTCAGGTTCTGTTTCACTCCCCTCACAGGGGTTCTTTTCGCCTTTCCCTCACGGTACTGGTTCACTATCGGTCAGTCAGGAGTATTTAGCCTTGGAGGATGGTCCCCCCATCTTCAGACAAGATAACACGTGTCCCGTCCTACTCGTTTTCACTGATAAGGTGTTGTCGGTTACGGGGCTATCACCCTGTATCGCGGCACTTTCCAGAGCCTTCACCTGACACCAAATCAACTTAAGGGCTAATCCGGTTTCGCTCGCCGCTACTGCCGGAATCTCGGTTGATTTCTCTTCCTCGGGGTACTTAGATGTTTCAGTTCCCCCGGTTCGCCTCATTAAGCTATGAATTCACTTAATGATAACTGCTGCTGCAGCTGGGTTTCCCCATTCGGAAATCGTAGACTCAAGTGGCTCTTACTGCCTCATCTACGCTTATCGCAAGTTAGTACGTCCTTCATCGCCTCTGACTGCCCAGGCATCCACCGTGTACGCTTAGTCACTTAACCATACAACCCCAAGGGGTCTGTATCGCAAACGACCAAGGTTTCCATCAATGACTTGACGGATTAGTTTGTTTTGCCGGACTCTTCTTACACAAGACACTTGAATGTGTATTGCTTGAGAACTCGTTTCATCACGCTTCAATGAAGAGAAATGAAACTTTAGTATTGAATGTCAAACATTCAATTTACTAGTCAGCTTTCCAGATTGTTAAAGAGCATGTGTTTATCTTTCGATATCCACTGTTTAAAGATTCTCAGGGAAAACCCTTAAAGAGTGGTGGAGCTAAGCAGGATCGAACTGCTGACCTCCTGCGTGCAAAGCAGGCGCTCTCCCAGCTGAGCTATAGCCCCATCATGTGGTGCTTTTTCTTTAGGCAAGGCGTCGGGTTTCGATGTCTAGTTTGCTAAACGAGAAATGCGATAACGCAGCATAAAGGAAAAGTGGTGGGCGATACCGGGCTCGAACCAGTGACCCCCTCCTTGTAAGGGAGGTGCTCTCCCAACTGAGCTAATCGCCCACGATAGTTGCTTATTTGTCTCCGCTTTAAAAAGCAGAAGCAAACTTGCTTTCCTTCGTGGAAAGGAAATGGTGGGTCGTGCAGGATTCGAACCTGCGACCAATTGATTAAAAGTCAACTGCTCTACCAACTGAGCTAACGACCCGTGGCGTCCCATAGGGGAGTCGAACCCCTGTTACCGCCGTGAAAGGGCGGTGTCCTAGGCCTCTAGACGAATGGGACTTTGGTTTCTAAGTTTGGGCACTTAGAACAACATGTTCTTTCTATTTCGACCAGGCAATCTGTGTGGACACTGCGTCAAACAATGCGTCATATCGTTAAGGAGGTGATCCAGCCCCAGGTTCCCCTAGGGCTACCTTGTTACGACTTCACCCCAGTCATGAACCACACCGTGGTAAACGCCCTCCCGAAGGTTAAGCTATCTACTTCTGGTGCAGCCCACTCCCATGGTGTGACGGGCGGTGTGTACAAGGCCCGGGAACGTATTCACCGTGGCATTCTGATCCACGATTACTAGCGATTCCGACTTCATGGAGTCGAGTTGCAGACTCCAATCCGGACTACGACGCACTTTTTGGGATTCGCTCACTATCGCTAGCTCGCCGCCCTCTGTATGCGCCATTGTAGCACGTGTGTAGCCCTACTCGTAAGGGCCATGATGACTTGACGTCGTCCCCACCTTCCTCCGGTTTATCACCGGCAGTCTCCCTGGAGTTCCCACCCGAAGTGCTGGCAAACAAGGATAAGGGTTGCGCTCGTTGCGGGACTTAACCCAACATTTCACAACACGAGCTGACGACAGCCATGCAGCACCTGTCTCAGAGTTCCCGAAGGCACCAAAGCATCTCTGCTAAGTTCTCTGGATGTCAAGAGTAGGTAAGGTTCTTCGCGTTGCATCGAATTAAACCACATGCTCCACCGCTTGTGCGGGCCCCCGTCAATTCATTTGAGTTTTAATCTTGCGACCGTACTCCCCAGGCGGTCTACTTAACGCGTTAGCTCCGAAAGCCAGAATTCAAGACCCCAGCCTCCAAGTAGACATCGTTTACGGCGTGGACTACCAGGGTATCTAATCCTGTTTGCTCCCCACGCTTTCGCATCTGAGCGTCAGTCTTTGTCCAGGGGGCCGCCTTCGCCACCGGTATTCCTTCAGATCTCTACGCATTTCACCGCTACACCTGAAATTCTACCCCCCTCTACAAGACTCTAGCCTGCCAGTTCCAAATGCGATTCCGAGGTTGAGCCCCGGGCTTTCACATCTGGCTTAACAAGCCGCCTGCATGCGCTTTACGCCCAGTAATTCCGATTAACGCTCGCACCCTCCGTATTACCGCGGCTGCTGGCACGGAGTTAGCCGGTGCTTCTTCTGTCGCTAACGTCAAACAACCAGGCTATTAACCTGGCCGCCTTCCTCACGACTGAAAGTGCTTTACAACCCGAAGGCCTTCTTCACACACGCGGCATGGCTGCATCAGGGTTTCCCCCATTGTGCAATATTCCCCACTGCTGCCTCCCGTAGGAGTCTGGACCGTGTCTCAGTTCCAGTGTGGCTGATCATCCTCTCAGACCAGCTAGAGATCGTCGCCTTGGTGAGCCGTTACCTCACCAACCAGCTAATCTCACCTGGGCTAATCCTGACGCGAGAGGCCCGAAGGTCCCCCTCTTTGCTCCGAAGAGATTATGCGGTATTAGCCATCGTTTCCAATGGTTATCCCCCACATCAGGGCATATTCCCAGGCATTACTCACCCGTCCGCCGCTCGCCGCCCTTAACGTTCCCCGAAGGTTCAGTTAAGTCGCTGCCGCTCGACTTGCATGTGTTAGGCCTGCCGCCAGCGTTCAATCTGAGCCATGATCAAACTCTTCAATTTAAGATTTTGTTTGGCTCAATGAATACTGATTGTTCTAACTAAGTTAGAACGAATTGACTGTGCCAAATAACCGAAGTTATTCGTTTTGGTCACTCAGTTCATTGATACCTATTTTGCTTTCACTTTTTTAAAAGTGAAGACAAAAAGTTTTGACTATCATTTCACGAGTGCCCACACAGATTGCATGGTCAAATTGTTAAAGAACATTCCTTTCACGACGCTGACTTATTTCGCCATACTCCGTGTCGGTGAGGCGGCATTATAGAGACTTGGATCATATTGGCAAGAGAGTTTTTCTAAAAATATCATCAAAAACGACCAACCGAACAAATATTGACCACAACACCAACTTGGGTTTGTTTTTTCATCACAACCTTTGCCCATTGGCCGTCTATTCCGATGTTTCAGAATCAATAAAACGGGTCAAAACTCCTTTTATCTAAAATCTCACCCATAAAAAGCCCCCATTTGATTCAAATGAGGGCCTTCGATTTTCGAGATGTTTAATGACTCGTCACTGCTTGGCGGCAATCTTACCGTCTTCAGCTGTCACCGCAATGGCTTTGCCCGGCTCAAACTTGCCCGACAGGATATCCTGCGCCAGCGGGTTCTCGATATAGTGCTGAATCGCACGCTTGAGCGGACGGGCACCATACACAGGGTCAAACCCAGCTTCAGCAATCAGATCCAACGCACTGTCTTTCACCTTCAGCAAATAATCACGCTCTTGCAGACGCTTGACTAAACGCTCCAGCTGTATTGACGCGATATTCTTGATATGCGCCTCGCCCAGTGGGTGGAAGACCACGGTTTCATCAACCCGGTTAATAAACTCAGGGCGGAAATGATGATGCACCACTTCCATGACCGTTTGCTTCATACCGTCATAGTCCAGCTCACCGAAGTGTTCCTGGATTCGATCCGACCCCAGATTCGAGGTCATGATCACCACAGCGTTACGAAAGTCGACCGTTCTGCCCTGACCATCCGTCAGGCGACCATCATCCAGCACCTGAAGCAGGATGTTGAACACATCCGGGTGAGCTTTTTCCACCTCATCAAGCAAAATCACGGAATAAGGCTTACGTCGAACCGCTTCGGTCAGGTAGCCCCCTTCCTCATAACCGACATAACCCGGAGGCGCCCCCACCAAGCGGGCGACGGAGTGTTTCTCCATAAATTCCGACATATCGATGCGGACCATGGCATCATCACTGTCGAACATGAAGTTCGCCAACGTTTTACACAGCTCAGTTTTACCGACCCCAGTCGGGCCGAGGAACAGGAACGAGCCGATCGGACGATTCGGGTCCGACAGTCCGGCCCGGCTACGGCGTATTGCATTCGCCACCGCATCCACGGCTTCGTTCTGGCCGATCACCCGTTTGTGTAAGGCCTCTTCCATGCGAAGGAGTTTCTCACGCTCTCCTTCCAGCATTTTCGCCACCGGGATCCCGGTCTGACGCGACAGTACTTCGGCAATTTCAGCATCAGTGACCCGGTTTTTCAGCAGGCTCATTTCCTGCATTTCCGCCTGTGTGGCCAGATCCAGTTGTTTCTCCAGGGCCGGGATTTTGCCGTATTGCAGCTCCGACATCCGGTTTAAATCACCCGCGCGGCGCGCCACTTCCATATCCGTCCGCGCCTGCTCCAGCTCGGCCTTGATGTGCTGAGTACCGGACAGTGCCGCTTTTTCTGCATTCCAGACTTCTTCCAGTTCAGCATATTCACGTTCTTTGCTGTCCAGCTCTTCGCGTAAATCGCTCAAGCGCTTTTTGCTGGCATCATCACTCTCTTTTTCCATCGCCTGCTGCTCAATCTTGAGCTGTACAATTCGGCGTTCGAGGCGATCGAGCGACTCCGGTTTGGAGTCAATTTGCATCCGGATACTGGATGCGGCTTCATCGATCAGGTCAATGGCCTTATCCGGCAACTGACGATCAGAGACGTAACGATGGGACAGGCCGGCCGCTGCGACGATTGCCGGGTCTGTGATCTCCACATGGTGGTGCAGCTCATAGCGCTCTTTCAGGCCTCGCAGGATCGCCACGGTATCTTCCACCGTCGGCTCTTCCACCAGCACTTTCTGGAAACGGCGCTCGAGCGCGGCATCTTTTTCGACATACTGGCGGTATTCATCCAGCGTGGTGGCACCCACACAATGCAATTCACCGCGTGCCAAGGCCGGCTTGAGCATATTCCCGGCATCCATGGCCCCTTCACCTTTCCCGGCACCGACCATGGTATGTAGCTCATCAATAAAGAGGATCACATTGCCTTCTTCCTGCGCCAGTTCATTGAGCACCGCTTTGAGACGCTCTTCAAATTCGCCGCGATATTTGGCTCCGGCAATCAGGGCACCCATGTCCAGCGACAGCACCCGCTTCTGACGCAGCCCTTCCGGCACCTCGCCGTTGACAATCCGTTGGGCCAGTCCTTCGACAATCGCTGTTTTACCGACCCCCGGCTCACCAATCAGCACCGGGTTGTTCTTGGTTCGGCGCTGTAGCACCTGGATCGTGCGGCGGATTTCATCATCCCGGCCAATCACCGGATCCAGCTTGCCCTGTTCGGCGCGTTCGGTCAGATCAATGGTATATTTCTCAAGGGCCTGGCGGTTGTCTTCCGCATTGGGATCATCAACATTCTGACCGCCACGCACTTGCTCAATCGCTTTTTCCACTTTCTCAGCCGTCAGGCCCATCTGCTTGAGCAGTTGTCCCAACGGACCTTTATCATCCACTGCCGCCAGAATAAACAGCTCAGATGAAATGAATTTGTCTTTGCGCTTCTGCGCCAGTTTGTCACACATGTTCAGTAACATGCCCATGCCGTGGGACAACTGAACATCGCCACCAATACCGCTGACTTTCGGCAGGCGATCCAGTTGTTCGGACAAGCTGGAACGAAGCTGGGATACATCAATATTCAGCAGTGTCAGTAGCGGACGAATGGTACTGCCATCCTGGTTCAGCAAGGCCAACATCAGGTGAGTCGGCTCGATATACTGATGGTCTCGCCCCAATGCTAGCGATTGAGCATCAGAGATCGCCATCTGGAATTTGCTAGTAAAGCGGTCAAGACGCATATGGCCCCCTATCATTATTGAATCACAATCATTGATATGGTTGCCGCAGCGGACATTTTCAAGTTTTTCAAGCTAAGAAGTGCGTCTGATGAAACATCGCTAATGTAAGTCTGATTCAGGATTTAAAGTATTCGTCGAGCTCCCTCGCATAAAGCCGAACTCTCCTTTCCTTCCAGCCCGGGAAAATAGTATTTCGCTCTTATCGCCAACGTTTAATTCAGAGGATTCATGTTCATAGCAGGTATCATTCAACGACGCTTCAAAGCACTTTGGGCAGGTGTCTGGTTCCTTATTCTCCCCTTACCGGCGCAGGCCAGCTTATGTGACGTGGGATTCAACGGGCAGGTGACTTTGGTATCTGTGGCGCACTTTGCGTCCGGCACCAATGCCGGAGACATCGTCAAAAGAAAAGTGGAAGTTCTTCAGGGGATCCTGACCGGCTCAGCCTTTGAACGCAGTTCTGCGATTGAGGCCCACCTGTCGGCTTATACCGATCCGCAAGGTCAGGCGCAGCTCATGATCACGCTCAGTGCGTTTTACTCAGGCAGTTATGACGCCATCACGGCGCTGTTCAATCATCCGGATCATTTATCGGTCGATATTACCCAATGCCAAGCCTGAGCCCGGCGGGCGCTCACGAAGGTTCAATCCAGATCAAGCTGGCCTGACGGCCGGTGATACCGTCGCGGCGATAAGAAAAGTATTGTTGCGGCTGGCTGTAAGTACATTGATCGCCACCAAAGATTTGGTGAACCCCGGCACGGGCCAGTCGCTGGCGCGCCAGCAGGTACAGATCGGCCAGCCACTTCTCACCGTGAGGTTGAAACGCTGCTTCAGCTTCCGGCATCACCGCCATAAACTGCGCCCGGACTTCGCTGCCGACTTCAAAAGCTCCCGGTCCGATTGCCGGTCCCAGCCAGGCCAAGATCGCCTCACCCGGTCCCGCAAATTTTGCCAGCGCCGCTTCAAGAATGCCGTCCGCCAGGCCGCGCCAGCCGGCGTGAACGGCAGCAACCTGCGTGCCATCTTGATCGCACAGCAACACCGGCAGACAGTCCGCCGTCATCACCGTACAGGCCACTCCGGGGGTTTGAGTATAGCTCCCATCAGCATCCGGCAAGGCCGACGTCGACACCGTCAGGGTCAACACTCGGCTGCTGTGGATCTGATTAAGCCAGACCGGCGGCTGGGCCAAATCTAAAGCCTGGCGCAGTGCTTCGCGGTTAGATACTACATGTTCAGACTGATCCCCGACATGGTCGCCCAGGTTCAATCTCTGGTACGGCGCCAGGCTGATCCCCCCTTCACGGGTAGTCGAAACTGCTTTGATATGCGCCGGTGCCGGCCAGTCGGGTGTCAGGAACATGTTAGTAGTCGTCCTCTGGGTGCTCTTCTTTATCTTTGCGCAGAATATCCATCATCACCACCATATCGGTCGGCAATGGCGCATGCCACTCCATCAGTTCCCCTGTGATCGGGTGGTCCAAACGTAACATCCGTGCATGCAGCGCCTGACGATCAAACGCACGCAGTGCCTGGATCAGCTCATCGGAAGCATGACGCGGCGGGCGCGGACGGCCGCCATAGGTGGCATCCCCCACCAGCGGATGTGACAGATAGGACATATGCACCCGGATCTGGTGGGTTCGGCCGGTTTCCAGGCGCAGAACAATGCGGGTGTGCTCGCGGTAATGCTCGGCCACCCGGTAATGCGTGATCGCCGGTTTCCCCAGCTCATGCACCGCCATGCAGGTACGTTTGGTCGAATGACGGCCAATCGGCTTTTCAACAATACCGCCACCAGTCATCTTGCCCATCGCAATGGCTTCATATTCGCGGGTGATCTTGCGTTTTTGCAACGCGCGCACCAAACGTGTTTGCGCCTGAATAGTCTTCGCCACCACCATCAGACCCGTCGTGTCTTTATCCAGACGGTGAACGATCCCGGCCCGCGGCACTTCTGCCAACTCCGGACAGTGGTGCAGCAGGGCGTTCAGAACCGTCCCGTCCGGGGTGCCAGCCCCCGGGTGAACAACAAAGTCGCGCGGCTTGTTGATCACCAGGATATGCTCATCTTCGAAGACGATATCAAGCGGAATATCCTGTGCGACCCAACGGACTTCATCTTCAATTTCAGCTTGAACAAGCAGCGACTCGCCACCCATCATTTTGGTGCGCGGCTTCTTGACCACTTCACCATCAACCGATACCTTGCCTTCCAGGATCCAATCTTTGATCCGGGAACGGGAATAATCCGGATATAATTCTGCTAATGCCTGGTCAAGGCGTTGCCCTAACTGGCTCTCGTTTACCGTATTTGTTAACTCTATTTGCTGTGCCATAGCGAACTTTTTCAAAAAGCGTGGGACTAAACGTCAAACGCTGCGTAAAATAATCTGATAGTGCCATTGTATCTGTTAACGGCTCTGTCCGTAATGGATCCACAGAAAATAAATTGACCAAGGAAACAGACGACACAATGAAACGCCTGACAATCTCGACTCTGCTTGCCGTTACCCTTCTTTCAGGCTGTTCCAGCACTGACGAAATTGTGCCCGACATTCCACCGTCCGAACTCTATGCCACCGCCCAGCAAGCGCTGCAGAAAGGCAGCTGGATCACCGCCATTGAACGGCTGGAGACTCTTGACTCCCGTTATCCGTTTGGCGCCTACTCCGAGCAGGTTCAGCTGGATCTGATCTATGCCTATTACAAAAATGATGATCTGGCGCTGGCCGAAGCAACCATCGATCGGTTCAACCGCCTGAACCCGGCACATGAGAAAGCCGACTGGGTGTTGTACATGCGCGGTTTGACCAATATGGCCCAGGATCGCAGCTTCTTGCACGATCTCTTTAACATCGATCGCCATGATCGGGATCCGGAGCCTTCGCGCCGGGCTTTCCGTGACTTTAAACGCCTGCTGGAACGTTACCCGAACAGCTTATATGCCTCGGATGCCAAAGCGCGGATGGTCTTTCTGAAAAATCGCCTGGCTGATTATGAGCTGGCCGCTGCCGACTACTATATTCGCCGTGAAGCCTGGGTCGCTGCGATCAACCGGGCACAGCAGTTGCAGCGTCACTACCCGGATACCCAAGCCGCCCGCCAGTCGCTGGCGCTGATGGAAACCGCCTACCAGGAATTAGGACTGCAACAACCGTTGGAACATACCCGTGAGCTGATGGCGCTGAACCCTCAGTAAAAAGACAAGAAAAAGACAAGCCGAAAACAAAAGCAGCAGCCTGAGGCTGCTGTTTTTTCACTTCGGTGGTATGACGCCGGCGCGACGAGCCAGCTCAGGGGAAAAGCAAGCCTCACAGGTCTCCATCCAAGTTTATTCCGCTTGGTTAAACATCACCCAACACTGTGTTCTGAACCGAATTCAGTCCCTGGTCAGCACCAGCCGCCAGCATTCTTCCTTGCTTCATACTGCCTCAGTCCCAACACTCCGGACAAGTGTTTTCATCATAAAATTTTGCAACAAATGAGGACGGATCACATAATTTTTCTGGACATTATCCCATCCTCCTAAACATGATCCAGATCACATTATTCAATCATGATTTTAGTAATCTGGAGTTAACCCAACGAAGGGTAGCAAAAGAGGAAAGATAATTATGACAGTGAATATTACCGGCAAAAACCTAGACATCACTCCTGCTATCCGTGACAGAATTGAGTTTAAATTCAAAAAGTTAGAGAAATACCAGGTTCCACTCATCAGCAAAAATGCGACCATCAGCACCGAGCCTGGCAAGCAATTCAAAATCGAAGTATCCGCTGCAATCCCAGGCGGGCAAATCGTCGCCTCTGCAGAGCATGACGACATGTACGGTGCGATTACCGAGGTGTACCAAAAACTAGATCGCCAGCTGAACAAGCAAGCGCACAAACCGGCCGCCCGTCGTGCCAGCCACAGCAGCAAACCGGAAGCTGAAGTTGAAGAGCAAGAAGAAGCATAATCACACCGAGAGGATTTCAAACCGCCCTGCCTTTGCAGGGCGGTTTACATTCTGCTTGACAAGATCTGACCGGCTGAATACTGTGGAATCATATTCACGGATCACAAACGATAAAATCATCAACATCATGCGCCGATTTCAACTGTTTTTCTTTCGCTTCTTTTTTATGTCACCGTAACGGGGGCGATTCGTGACGCGAGAAACAAGCGCAAGACGAACAGAAGCCTCCCACCCGGGAGGCTTTTTTGTATCAGGCGTATGCAGACAGGGACAGACAATGACAGAGCAAACTTATTCACTGGACGACATCCGAGACAATGTCAGCCGCATAGACCATGAAATCATCAAACTGCTGGCAGAGCGACGCCAGCTCAGCCTGGCGGTAGCCAAGAGTAAAATCCAGACCACCAAGCCGGTCCGGGATCAGGCCCGGGAGCAGGAATTGCTGCTCAAGCTGATTGAATGGGGCAAGCAAGAGCAACTCGATGCCCAGTATGTCACCCAAATTTTCCATACCATTATTGAAGACTCTGTCCTGTTTCAGCAGGCTTACCTGCAAAAACTGGCCAACCCCGACAGCCTGCAACCGGTCGCCCGGGTTTCTTTCCTTGGTGCCAAAGGCTCCTATTCTAATCTGGCGAGCCGCAACTACTTCAGTAAAAAACAGACCCGCCTGGTCGAGATCAGCTGCGAGACATTCCGGGATGTAGTGAATGTGGTCGAAACCGGCAATGCCGACTACGGGGTGCTGCCGATCGAAAATACCAGCTCCGGCTCGATTAACGAGGTGTACGATCTGCTGCAGCATACCAGCCTGTCGATTGTCGGCGAGATCACTCAACCCATCGAGCACTGCCTGCTAACCGCGGTCGATACCCACCTGGATCAAATTGATACCCTGTACTCGCACCCACAGCCACACCAGCAGTGTAGTGAGTACCTGCATACGATGGGGAAAATTACCCAGGAGTACTGCTCCAGCACCGCAGAAGCGATGCAGCAAGTCGCCGAGCTAAAGCTGCCGAATGTGGCAGCAATCGGCAACGCCTCCAGCGGCGAGCTGTACGGTCTGACCCCGCTGAAGTCTGACATTGCCAACCAGCAGGAAAACTACACCCGCTTTATTGTTGTCGCCCGCAAACCGGTGGAGGTCACGACGCTGATCCCAGCTAAGACCACACTGATCATGTCCACAGCGCAAGCGGCTGGCTCGCTGGTCGAATGTTTGCTGGTGCTGCGTAACCTCAAGATCAACATGACCAAACTGGAATCACGTCCGGTGATCGGCAACCCGTGGGAAGAGATGTTCTATGTTGATGTCGAAGAGAACCTCAAGTCTGAGGTCATGCAGCAGGCGCTGGAAGAGCTGACTCGTTTGACCCGCTTTATCAAAGTACTCGGCTGCTATCCAAGTGAGAACGTCAAGCCGACGGAAGTCGAGATTGAAGTAGAGTAAGTCAAGCGCGAGCCCTGCCCTCAAAAAAACGAGAGCCGAAGCTCTCGTTTTTGATCCTGCAAGGTTTCCCTCGCTTATGTTCGGTGCGTTGCGTCGTTCGCCTGTCTAAGTAATCCCTGGCTCTCGGTTAAAAAATGCTGGGCATAATCTCCAAACCAGCTTTCCACCTGTCCGAAGGCCTGCTTGAACGCGGCCTTGTCCTTGCCTTCCAGCATCGCAATCGCTTCACCAAACCGTCGATGGAAGCGCTTGATCATCGCCAGATTCTGCGGTGACGACATAATAATGTCGGCATAGAGCTGGGCATCCTGGGCAAACAGGCGTCCGACCATTGCCAGTTCCAGGCGGTAGATCGGCGAGCTCAGCGCCAGCAGTTGCTCCAGCTTAGGATCTTCCTCGGCCAAGTGAACCCCGTAGGCAAAGGAGGTAAAGTGGCGCAGCGCTTGGATCAGCGTCATCCCTTCATCATGTTCAACTGCACTGATCCGGTTTAAGCTGGCGCCCCAGATCTGGAACTGCTCCAGCAGCCACTGGTAACGCTCCGGGTTGCGGCCGTCACAGTAAGCCACCACCTGCTTTGCCAGGCTGGCAATATCCGGCCCGAACATCGGGTGCAGGCCAACCACCGGCCCCGGATGCACTTCCAGCATTGCCTGCAGCGGACCACTTTTCACCGAGGTGAGATCCGCCAGGATGCAGTCTTCCGGCAGGTGATCGAGCTTGCGGATCACCTGCTCGGTCAGGTTAATCGGTACCGACACCACCACCATACCGGCATCAGAGAGCAATTCATCAGCGCGCTCCCAATCCTGGCTGCCCAGCTTACGCACGGTGTAACCCGACAGCTCAAACAGGCGGCAGAACAGCCCGCCGAGCTGACCATGACCACCAACCACGACGATCGGACGCAGATCTGGCTTGAGGCATTTGAAACCGGAGTCATTTTCACTGGCGTAAGATTCGCGCATAGTGCGACACAAGATATCTTCAATCAGATCCGGCGGCACCCCTTTGCTTTCCGCCTCCCGGCGCCGAGATGCAAGCATCGCGGCTTCCCGGTCCGGGGCATAAATCGGCAGGCCGTGCTGACTTTTGACATGCCCGACTTCTTCGACCAGGGCCAGACGGCGCGCAAGAAGCTCCACCATCTGCTGATCAACTTCATCAATTTGATCTCTTAATTTACTTAACTCTGCAACCATGATTTCTTTTATCCGAATTCGTTCAGCCAAAGCAGCAACTGTCGCCTACCGAGCACAGTTCTAGATTGGCCAGCGCTCCTGTAGAGACGTCGGCCAAAAACACGCTTTAACCCGCGTTTCGTTCTGTCAGGAAAGGGGTCAACTCCTGATGCGCTTGGCGCAGCAGGGACTCCGTCGCTTCCCAGCTGATGCAGGCATCGGTGATCGATACGCCGTAGGCCATTTCATCGCGCGGCAGATCGGCACTCTGGTTGCCTTCGTGAAGATGACTTTCCAACATCAGGCCGATAATCGAGGTATTACCTTCGCGGATCTGATGGATCACATCTTCCGCGACCAGCGGCTGGCGACGGTAATCTTTTCTCGAGTTAGCGTGGCTACAGTCTACCATCAAGGACGGCGAAAGACCTGCCGCAGTCATCTCGTTTTCGCACTCGGCCACCGACACCGAATCATAGTTGGTTTGCTTGCCGCCACGCAGGATCACATGACCATCCGGGTTGCCCTGGGTATTGAGCAAAGCCACCTGTCCTTCCCGGTTGATCCCCATAAAACGGTGGCCGGACGCCGCAGCCTGCATCGCATTGATCGCAGTGCCCAGGCTGCCGTCAGTCCCATTTTTGAATCCGACCGGCATCGACAGGCCACTGGCCATTTCCCGGTGGGTTTGCGATTCGGTCGTCCGGGCACCAATCGCCGCCCAGCTGAACAGATCGCCCAAATACTGCGGGCTGATCGGATCCAGCGCTTCGGTCGCCAGCGGGATCCCCATCTCTACCAGATCAGTCAACAACTGGCGGGCAATATGCAGCCCTTCTTCCACCTCAAACGAGCCGTCTAGGTGCGGGTCGTTAATCAAGCCTTTCCAGCCCACGGTGGTGCGCGGCTTTTCAAAGTATACTCGCATCACAATGTAGAGCTGATCACTTAAGATTTCGGAAAGCTGTTTTAACTTCATCGCATAGCTTTTGGCCGCTTCCACATCATGAATCGAGCAAGGACCACACACCACTAACAGACGGTGATCACGCTTGTGAATAATGTCGGCAATGGTCTGGCGGGATTGGTGGATAAACTGTAAAGCATGCTCACTGACCGGTATTTTTTCTTTGAGCTCTTTTGGCGTGATTAGCACGGATTCATCTTGGATGTGAATGTTGTTGAGCTGATCTCTTTGCATCTTGGCTTCCCTGTAAATCTATATAAACAAGTGATAATTCGATGACGTTAAACAGGGCAGCCCTGTTCCATAAATTCACCATAGCAAGGGAATTTAACTTCTGGCAAGAGAGTGTAAACAAAAATAACCATTCGTAAACTTAAAATTACACCAATTGTATTTGGTGCTGACCCGCAAGCCAGTTACTATAGCGCCCATCACACCTGCACGACCTATCGCGATGGAACTGATCTTCTCTCTGTTACAGCAACTCAGCGTTTATCTGGTGATTGCCTACCTGCTCAGCAAAACCCCGCTGTTTATGCCGCTCACCACAGTCTCCGGCCGCCTGTCACAACGCTTTTCGTGTTATGTGCTGTTTTCCCTCTTTTGTATTTTAGGCACTTACTTCGGGCTTCACATTGAAGATGCCATCGCCAACACCCGCGCAATCGGGGCGGTGATGGGCGGCCTGCTGGGCGGTCCGGTGGTCGGGGTAGCTGTCGGTCTGACCGGGGGGCTCCACCGCTATAGCATGGGTGGCTTTACTGACGTGGCCTGCGCGATTTCCACCACAGTCGAGGGACTGATTGGCGGCTTGATGCACAGCTACTTTGTCCGCCGGGGGCAGGTCGATCAGATCTACAAACCTTTTACCGTGTTCACCATCACTCTGGTCGCGGAAATCCTGCAGATGTTCATTATCCTGATGGTGGCAGAGCCGTTTGACAAAGCCCTGCACCTGGTCAGTGCCATTGCCCTGCCGATGGTGATTGCCAATTCGCTCGGCGCGGCGATGTTTATGAGCATTATTCAGGACAGGAAAACCATCTACGAAAAATATTCTGCGGCTTTTTCCAGCCGGGCGCTGAAAATTGCCCAGCGCTCGGTCGGCATCCTGAGCCAGGGTTTTAATGAAGAGAGTACCCGAAAAATTGCCAAGATCGTTTACGAAGAAACCGGCGTCGGTGCCGTTGCGATCACCGATCGGGAAAAAATTATGGCGTTTATCGGCATCGGGGATGATCACCACCTGCCGGGCACCCCAATCTCTTCCGGCTATACCAAGCGGGCCATTGACGGCTGTGAGCTGATTTATGCCGACGGCTATGACATTCCTTACCAGTGCTCGCTGCATGAGAAATGTAAACTCGGCTCGGCATTAGTGATCCCGCTGGTAGGCGGCAACCAGGAAGTCCTGGGCACCATCAAGCTCTACGAGCCGAAGCGCAAGCTGTTTTCAACCGTCAACCTGACCTTAGGCGAAGGGATCGCCAAGCTACTGTCGAACCAGATCCTGACCGGTCGTTATGCCCAGCAACAAGCACTGCTGACCCAGGCCGAGCTGCGCCTGCTGCAGGCTCAGGTCAACCCGCACTTCCTGTTCAATGCCCTGAATACCATTAACTCAGTGGTACGGCGCGATCCGGACAAGGCCCGCCAGTTGATCCAGCACCTGTCGCAGTTCTTCCGCCGCAATCTCAAGCAGAACATTGAAACCGTGACCCTGGAAGAAGAGTTGCTGCATGTGAACGCCTACCTGGAGATCGAGCTGGCGCGTTTTTCTGATCGCCTTACGGTTGAGATAAATGTCGACCCGGTGCTGCTGGGCCTGAAGCTACCAACCTTTACCCTGCAACCGCTGGTCGAAAATGCGATCAAGCACGGCACCTCGTCCCTGCTGGACAATGGTAAGATTGCAATCAACGGTTACCGCTGTAAAACAGGGATCATCCTGGAAGTCGAAGACAATGCCGGTAACTATGCCCCGGTTAGCGAAGAGAGTGGACTGGGAATGAAAATTGTTGATAAACGACTGAGAAACATGTTCGGCCGTCAATACGGGCTCACCATGACCTATCAGCCCCAAACCTGGACCCGAGCCACCCTGACACTACCGGCCGATGCCCTGCCATCGGTACAAGGAGACTCTGTACTATGATCAAAGCCCTTGTCATTGACGACGAACGATATGCCCGCGAAGAACTGATCGATTTACTGCAAGAAACCGGGGAAGTGAATGTGATCGGTGAATGCAGTAACGCCATTGACGCCCTGAAGCAGATCAATTCCCTCAAACCCGATGCCATTTTTCTCGATATTCAGATGCCGCAGATCACCGGGATCGACATGCTCAGCATGCTGGATCCGGACACCATGCCCAAGGTGATTTTCGTGACCGCCTATGACGAGTACGCCCTCAAGGCCTTTGAAGATAATGCCTTTGACTATCTGCTCAAACCGGTTGAGACCTGCCGGCTTGAAAAAACCATCAAGCGGCTGAAGAAAGAATGCCTGAGCCCGGATTATTCGCCGCTGATGACCGAAATGCTGGAGCTGATCCCCTGTACCGGCCACAACCGGATCCTGCTGATTGCTCCGGCTGAGATCGAGACCGCCTACAGTGATTTGGCCGGGGTGCATGTGGTCACCAAAGACAGCCGGGTCAGTACCCAGCTTACGCTCAAAGTGCTGGAAGAAAAAACCCCGCTGATCCGCTGTCATCGCCAGTATCTGATCCACCCGCAGGCGATCCGTGAGATCAAGCTCCTGGACAACGGCCTGGCGGAAATCACCACCCAGCATGGCCATCAGGTCCCGGTCAGCCGTCGCTTTCTTAAAGAGCTGAAAGACCGCTTCGGACTAAGCTGACCCGAACATTCCGGCTGTTGTCAGCCGGGGACCTACCAGCTATCCGTTTCCGGGCAGGCTGCGATCAAAACCCTGCTGCCAATAATTCTGATACAACTGCCCGTCCTGGCGCCGAAACTCACACACACCCCAGTCCATTCGGCGTTCCAATCCGAACCGGCGCATCTGCTCCAGCGAACAATACGATTCCAGCCCTTTTTGATAGCCACGACGATACGCTGGATAATCGACCGCCAATACGGGAGCTACCGCCTGCGTTTCGGACTGAAGTACCGCTTCCTCATCCGCATTTTCTCCCCGGCTCCCCTGGTTAAATCCGAGCTGATACCAGTTTTCATCCGCCATCAGCGATGCCTGCGTGGTCAGCATCGAACAGCCACTTAACAACAGCACCACCAAGCCGGCACGATAGATCGCTTTCAACACCTTACCCTCCTCATTCTCCCATCTCCCCGATAACCATAAGTCGCCCGGCTGAATCCTGACTGAATCCGCTCAATTTCTCCGAACGCCGCTCACCTGCACCTAGTGTCCACTGACTGTCTCCGTCCAAACCGTTCAACCAGCATACCGACCGTTCGTCTCGTTATACAACCACTCAGTGGATCAGCACGTGCATCTATGCCAACGCGCGGTAGCATGGCATGAATTCAAAGAAGTTTTGCCGATCCCCGCCCGTAGAAGTCAGGGCCCCGGTCGCAAAACAAATCCAGTCCAATCGGAAGAGAGATAACCCTATGACCTGGTTCCTGATGTGCGTGGCTGCACTGGTAGGTGGATACTTCATCTACGGTGCATTTATCGAGAAAGTGTTCGGCATTAACGAAAACCGCCAGACACCGGCTTACAGCAAACAAGACGGCGTCGACTATGTGCCGATGTCGAACAAGAAAGTGTACCTGGTGCAATTGCTGAACATTGCCGGTGTCGGCCCGATCTTCGGCCCGATCATGGGGGCCCTGTACGGTCCGGCAGCCATGCTGTGGATCGTCCTGGGTTGTATCTTTGCCGGTGCCGTCCACGACTACTTCTCCGGCATGCTGTCCGTGCGCAACGGCGGTGCATCCGTGCCGACCATCTCCGGCCGCTACCTGGGCAAAGGCGCCAAGCATTTCATGAACATTTTTGCCATTGTCCTGTTGCTGCTGGTGGGTGTGGTCTTCGTTTCTGCACCGGCAGGCATGATCACCAACCTGGTTAACGAGCAGACCGACCTGGGCCTGTCGATGACCACCATGGTCGGCATCATCTTCGCCTACTACATCATCGCGACCATTGTTCCGGTCGATAAGATCATCGGCCGCTTCTACCCGCTGTTCGGTGCGCTGCTGATCTTCATGTCGGTCGGCCTGATCACTGCGATTGGTTTCTCCAGCGAGCACACGCTGCTGGGCGACTATGAAATGAGCCAGATGTTCACCAACATGAACCCGAACGATCTGCCGCTGTGGCCTGCCTTGTTCATCACCATTGCCTGTGGTGCCATTTCCGGCTTCCACGCCACCCAGTCACCGCTGATGGCGCGTTGCATGGAGAATGAGAAAAACGGCCGCTTCGTGTTCTACGGTGCCATGATTGGTGAAGGCGTGATTGCCCTGATCTGGTGTGCCCTGGCGCTGTCTTTCTTCGGCTCTGTCGAAGGTTTGTCTGAAGCGGTGAAGAACGGTGGTCCGGGTAACGTGGTTTACAGCTCTTCTATCGGCTTGCTGGGTGTCTTCGGTGGGATTGTCGCCTTCCTGGGTGTGGTCATTCTGCCAATCACTTCAGGCGACACCGCATTCCGCTCCAGCCGTCTGATCCTGGCCGAGTACTTCAACCTGGAGCAGAAAACCCTGCGCAACCGCCTGCTGATGGCTCTGCCCCTGTTCGTGATTGGCGGCATCCTGACGCAGGTCGACTTCGGAGTGATTTGGCGCTACTTCGGCTTTGCCAACCAGACCACTGCGGTGATGATGCTGTGGACTGCATCGGCTTACCTGCTGCGCCATAACAAGCTGCACTGGGTAACCACCATCCCGGCCATCTTTATGACTACGGTCTGTATTACCTTCATCCTGAATAACAGCCAGCTGGGCTTTGGCCTGCCGATGAACATCTCGACCACCGCCGGCATCATCGGCGCCCTGGCCGCAACCGTGTTTGTCATCAAACGCTCGAAAGGCAAAGGGGAAACCGACCTGGCCGACGACGAAGAAACCAAAGGCAAGCTGGAAACCGCTTAACCCAAGCTCACGCTTCACCCACAGAAACCAGCCCGACGGCTGGTTTCTTTTTATACCAATCAAAGTAAGTAAGTGATCAGAAATAGCGCCGGAAAAATGTTTGAGAACAAGATAGAATTTTTAGATAAGTAGTTATTCTACAGTCAAAAATTCTAACGCAGTTATCGAGCATTTGAACAAGCTAGAATGACCAGTTATTTACTGCGATTGGTATTAGCCTAGATTTCATCCCTGCCATACACCTTCTCCTCAGAATTCATCGACCCGGCAGTATTCTCCCGTGCTCGCACCCCGCCTCCGCGTTCATCCACAGCTAGCATGAAATCCTCTGCGCCGCTGACAAACCATCTCTACGGTCCCCCTGTATCCTTGAGGCAGCGACGCCGGAAGCTCAAAATCCAATTTCAGAGATGAGGCTCTGAAGCTGACGAAGCAACATCGGCGACGTTCAGCAGCGCACAGTCAAGCAACGCGAACACCAGGGTCAGCCACAGTGTCGGAAAGCATGATGCCCCTTTGCGACAAACAACAAGCAACAGGCATACGCAACACAAGCGTCCCCTTACGAAAAAGAGACAGCTTCAAAACAACGGCTTCGGGAAAAGGGATTGGGGAGTGGATAAAAAAAACCCGCCGGGTGGCGGGTTTTCTATAAACGTCTTACGCGACGAATTACTTAGCAAGCTTCTCTTTGATACGAGCCGCTTTACCAGAACGCTCACGCAGGTAGTACAGCTTGGCACGACGTACTGCACCGCGACGCTTAACAGTAATGCTGTCAACGATTGGAGAGTGAGTTTGGAACGCACGCTCAACGCCTTCACCGTTCGAGATTTTACGAACAGTGAACGCAGAATGTAGACCACGGTTACGCTTAGCGATTACAACGCCTTCGAAAGCCTGTAGACGCTCGCGGTTACCTTCTTTTACCTTAACCTGAACAACAACAGTGTCACCTGGTGCGAACGTTGGCAGGTCTTGTTTCATTTGCTCTTGCTCAAGAGCTTTGATGATATTACTCATTGGTATATACCCTAGAATAAACTGATACTAATAAAATTAATTACTTGCTTTGTGTTCACGGATAAATTCCGCCAGCAAGAATTCCTGATCGTCAGTCAGAGCTAGGTTTTCCAGGAGCTCTGGTCTTCTCAGCCAGGTTCGGCCCAGCGATTGTTTCAACCGCCAGCGGCTAATGTCCTTGTGGTTGCCAGACAGCAAGACCTGAGGGACTTCCTGCCCGTCCAACCTTTCAGGACGCGTATAATGCGGACAATCCAGCAGGCCATTGGCAAAAGAATCTTCTTCTGCCGACGCAAAGTCACCCAGTACGCCCGGTACAAACCGAACCACTGCATCAACCAACGTCATGGCCGGCAATTCACCGCCCGTTAGCACAAAATCCCCGATAGACCATTCTTCGTCTACCTCTTGTTGGATAATGCGCTCATCTACCCCTTCATAGCGGCCGCAGATCAGAATCAGATTCTCATTCTGCGCCAGCTCCTCAACACCCGCTTGATCCAGCTTACGGCCCTGAGGGGAGAGGTAAATAACTTTAGCCTGACCTTCGACAGATTGTTTGGCCGCGTGAATGGCATCGCGCAAAGGCTGCACCATCATCAACATGCCCGGTCCGCCGCCGTAAGGTCGATCATCGACCGTCCGGTGCTTGTCATGGGTAAAATCGCGGGGGTTCCACGTTTCTACCGACAAAAGGCCTTTCTTTACCGCCTGGCCTGTCACCCCAAAATTGGTAATGGCGTGAAACATGTCAGGAAACAGGCTAACAATGCCTACCTTCATTTGTTCACCTATTACCGGGGATTAAAATCCAGGATCCCAGTCAACTTCGATCCGCTGAGCAGTGCGATCAATCGACTTGATGACCTGCTCATCGAGGAACGGAATTAAACGTTCCTTTTGTCCGAAAGCATCTTTCAGGTTGGCCTTGACCACCAGTACGTCGTTGGATCCTGTTTCCAGGATGTCAGTGACTTTCCCCAGGTCGTAACCTTCGGTCGTGACCACTGTCATGCCATACAACTCGCGCCAGTAGAATTCTTCATCTGACAACGCTGGTAATTGGTCGGCCGGTATTGCCACTTCACAGTTAGTGAACATCTGAGCGTCCTCGCGGACCTCCAATCCCTCTAACTTCGCGACCATACCCTGACCATGGCGTTTCCACGACTCAACGCGGAACTCCTTCCACTCACCCTTGACTTTCACAAGCCACGGCTGATAGGAAAAAATGCTTTCTGACTGTTCTGTGTAGGAAAAAACTTTGAGCCAACCCTTGATACCGTAGGAGGCACCCAGTTTACCGACAACAACGTAGTCTTGGTTACTTGAACTCATCGTTTCTGCTACCAGACAGGGCTAATTAAGCCGCTTTAGCAGCGTCTTTGATTAGCTTAGCTGCGCGGTCAGATACAGTTGCACCTTGACCTACCCAGTGGTTAACACGGTCCAGGTCCAGACGCAGACGCTCTTCCTGACCTTTCGCTACTGGATTGAAGAAGCCAATTTTCTCAATGTTACGACCGTCGCGAGCAGCGCGAGAGTCAGCAACAACGATGTGATAGAATGGACGCTTTTTAGCGCCGTGACGTGCCAAACGAATGGTTACCATATCGTCCTCTTTGCATTACTGTAAATTAAAGTGGCCCCGCTAAATTAACGGGGCCCGTGCCAAATTAAGCTCGGGAATTTTACTCCGAAAACTGACGAATGCAACCGCTTTAGCTAAATTTTCACCAGCAAACGTAAAATATCCCTGAGCAGATAAAGAAAGCCTTAACGGCCCGGGAACATCCCGCCGCCCGGCATCATGCCCTTCATATTGCGCATCATGTTCTTCATTCCGCCCTTCTGCATCTTTTTCATCATCTTCTGCATCTGGGTAAACTGCTTCAGCAGACGGTTCACATCCTGCACCTGAGTACCAGAGCCGAGGGCAATCCGTTTCTTGCGCGAGCCCTTGATCAGCTCAGGTCGCTCACGCTCTCCCGGTGTCATCGAGTTAATGATAGCTTCCATCTGCACGAACTGTTTGTCATCCACTTGGTCTTTGACATTGTCCGGCAGTTGCGACATGCCCGGCAGCTTGTCCAGCATGCCCATCATGCCGCCCATCTTTTTCATCTGCTGCAACTGACTGCGGAAATCTTCCAGATCGAAACCTTTCTTCTCTTTGAATTTCTTCGCCAGCTGTTCCGCTTGGTCTTTATCGACGTTGCGTTCCAGATCTTCGATCAGCGACAGCACATCACCCATGCCGAGGATACGGGAAGCGACCCGATCCGGATGGAACGGCTCCAGGGCATCGGTTTTCTCACCCACACCAAGGAACTTGATCGGCTTGCCGGTGATATGGCGCACCGACAGCGCGGCACCGCCGCGGGCATCACCGTCGACCTTGGTCAGCACCACACCGGTCAGCGGCAGCGCTTCGTCAAAGGCCTTGGCGGTATTCGCCGCATCCTGACCCGTCATCGCATCGACCACGAACAGGGTTTCAACCGGGTTGAGCGCCTGATGGACGTCTTTAATTTCGTCCATCATTTCGCTGTCAACATGAAGGCGACCCGCGGTATCGACAATCAGGACATCAAAGAACTTGCGTTTGGCATGATCCACCGCCGCGTTGGCAATATCGACCGGCTTCTGGTCCGGACTTGACGGGAAGAACTCAATGCCGATATCGCCCGCCAGGGTTTCCAGCTGCTTGATCGCCGCCGGACGGTAGACGTCGGCAGACACCACCAGCACCTTCTTCTTCTGGCGCTCTTTGAGCAATTTACCCAGCTTACCGACACTGGTGGTTTTACCGGCACCCTGCAAACCGGCCATCAGGATCACCGCCGGTGGCTGGCTGGCCAGGTTCAGATCTTCATTGGACTCACCCATGACCTGCTCAAGCTCAGCCTGAACAATCTTAATGAACTCCTGCCCCGGGGTCAGGCTTTTGGAAACTTCCGTCCCAACCGCACGCTCTTTCACGCGCTTGACGAAATCACGGACAACAGGAAGCGCAACATCGGCTTCGAGTAACGCCATACGTACTTCACGCAGCGTATCCTTGATGTTGTCGTCCGTCAGGCGACCGCGGCCGCTGATATTCTTGAGCGTTCGCGATAAACGCTCCGATAAATTTTCGAACATGTGCTACTCGCTCGTTACGCAACTAAATCTGCAAGATCTTGTGAGTATACCGCATTCCGCTGCCTGCTTTCATGTTCTGGCGGCGACTTTACTTTCAGTTCAACTGCGAACTGAGTTCTTCGCCACAGATTCCGGCCGCCATTACATTGGCGGCGAGACATTGAGCAGGTATAATTGCGGGTTCAAATCACCTTAACTTGTTCAGTCGACTATGGATATGTTGATAGCCTTCATGGCTGCTTGCTTATATTTACTCGCCCTGGGGCTGGTTGTTCCTGGGTTGACCAACAGTAACGGCATCAAAACCAAACCGGTCTTCATGACTGCGCTGGCTGCGATTGCCTTGCATATCCTGTTGCTGAAAGACCTGATCCACGGCGATGTTGGCCAGAACTTAAGTATTCTCAACGTCGCCTCACTGATCAGCCTGATCATCGCCCTGCTGACCACGGTTGCCATCTTGCGGATCAGAGTCTGGTTTCTGCTGCCGGTGGTCTACAGCTTCGCCGCCATCAACCTGTCCGCGGCCACCTTGCTTCCGGGCTCGTTTATTACCCACCTGGAAGCACACCCGCAGGTGCTGCTGCATATCTCCCTGGCGCTGTTCTCCTACTCCACGCTGATGATTGCTACGCTGTATGCGGTGCAGCTGGCCTGGCTCGATCACAAACTAAAAAAGAAAAAGAGCCTGATGATCAACCCCAACATTCCCCCTTTAATGATGGTGGAACGACAACTTTTCAAGATCATTTTGGTCGGAAATTCGCTCCTGACGCTCACCCTGATCACCGGTTTTATCTTCATTCAGGATATGCTGGCGCAAGGAAAGCTGCACAAGGCCGTTCTGTCCCTGCTCGCCTGGTGCGTCTACAGCGTCCTGCTGTGGGGCCACTACCAGAAAGGCTGGCGCGGGCGCCGGGTGATCTGGTTCAGCCTGGTCGGGGCTTTCCTGTTGACACTGGCCTACTTCGGGAGCCGGTTTGTCAAAGAGATCATCATCGGTATCTGATGCCGATGATGAAGCCATCTTTGGTTTGACACCCACCCACTCCGGGTACACATTATTTGTAACAGAAACGTTAAGGGCATAACTTTTTGGACGATATATCCACGGGAGTCTTATTCTCCCTCCTGATATTACTTCTCGTCATTTCCGGATACTTCTCCGGTTCTGAAACCGGCATGATGTCACTCAACCGCTATAAGCTGCGGCATCTTGCCAACCAAGGACACCGGGGGGCCAAGCGCGTTGAAAAGCTGCTGGGGCGACCGGATCGCCTGATCGGCCTGATCCTGATCGGCAACAACCTGGTTAACATTCTGGCATCGGCCATTGCTACTATCCTCGGGATGCGGCTCTACGGCGACATGGGGGTCGCAATCGCCACCGGTGCACTGACCCTGGTGGTATTGGTATTTGCCGAGGTGACCCCGAAAACCCTGGCCGCCCTCTACCCGGAACGCGTGTCCTACACCAGCAGTATCGTGCTGCAATTTCTGATGCGGATCCTCTACCCGCTGGTCTGGCTGGTCAACGGGATCACCAACGGTTTCCTGCGTCTGGTCGGCCTGAAGGTCGATGCCTTAGACGATGCCAAGCTCAGCTCGGATGAACTCCGGACGGTGGTGAACGAAGCCGGCGGCCTGATCCCGCGCCGCCACCAGGACATGCTGCTGTCGATCCTCGATCTGGAAAATGTTACGGTCGAAGATCTCATGGTCCCGCGCAGCGATATTGCTGGGATCAACATCAATGATGACTGGAAATCCATCGTCCGCCAGCTCAGCCACTCCGCCCACGGACGGATTGTGCTGTACCGCGACAACATTGACGAAGTGGTCGGCATGCTGCGAGTACGCGAAGCCTACCGCCTGATGATGGACAAGAACGATTTCAGTAAAGCCAACCTGCTCCGGGCGGCCGATGAGGTCTACTTCATCCCGGAAGGCACCCCGCTCAATATCCAGTTGCTGAAGTTCCAGCGTAATAAAGAACGGATCGGACTGATTGTCGATGAATACGGCGACATCCAGGGCCTGATCACCCTGGAGGATATCCTTGAGGAGATTGTCGGTGAGTTTACCACCTCGATCACCCCGACCCTGGCCGAAGAGATCACCCCGCAGGCCGACGGCAGCCTGATGATTGAAGGCACCGCCAATATCCGCGATCTTAACAAGAGCCTGAACTGGGATCTGCCCACGGATGGCCCGCGCACCCTCAATGGCCTGATCCTTGAACACCTCGAAGACATTCCGGACTGCCGCCTGAGTATTGAAGTTGGTGGCCACCAGATGGAAATCGTCGAAGTCTCGGACAACATGATCAAGCTGGTCAAGGTACTGGCCCCCCCGGCGAAAAAAAGCCGGGTCGCCTGATCACCTGCCATGAAAAAGCCGGCATTCACCGGCTTTTTTAATTTCACATTCCAGATGCACTCCGAGGGAGATAGCCCCCAAAAGCGCGACTCCGTTACTTCACATTCAGCTTCTGCAGCATGGATTCCGGCAACGCCAGCTCTTCATTCTGGTTCACATCAATGCCCTGGACCAGAATATGCTTGGCAATATCCTTCGCATCTTCCAGCGAGTGCATCATATAGGTACCACACTGGTATTCATTCAACTCTGGGATTTGGTCCTGAGAGGCCACGTTCAAGACATCTTCCATCGCCGCCCGCCAGCTCTCAGCCACCTGCTGCTCGCTCGGCGTACCAATCAGGCTCATATAAAAGCCGGTCCGGCAACCCATCGGCGAAATATCAATAATTTCCACCTGCTCAGAGTTCAAATGATCACGCATAAAGCCGGCAAAAAGGTGCTCCAGAGTGTGAATGCCCCGTTCCCCCAAGATGTCTGCATTCGGGCGGCAGAAGCGCAAATCAAACACAGTAATGGTATCGCCCTTCGGCGTTTGCATGGTTTTGGCCACCCGGACCGCCGGTGCGTGCATGCGGGTGTGGTCGACCGTAAAACTATCGAGTAATGGCATTGCTTCCTTCTCCTTTGCCCTTCGTGATTCTGCTCTCTCCATAGCTTAGCTGTTCCTGTGCTTATTGGCTCAGAACGGCCACCAGCTACGGTTCTCTTCCAATTCCTGTCGGCATTGCTTCAGTTGCCAGCCATAATCCTTGGCCTGTTGCTCAACCCGGCGCGACACCTTCATCACCCCCGGCTTCGCGCGATAACTGCCGCGCCGGTAGCCGCCCCGACCTTCATGGTAAGCCAGGTACTGGTTATAGACATCCCACTTGGAGACGCCCAGCTGACGCTGAGTTTCATGAGTATACCAGCCGACAAACATCAGCGAATCTGAAAAATTGGTGCGTGAGCCCCCATTGCCGGTTGCCTTCTGGTAGTCCTCCCAAGCCGGATCCTGAGCCTGGGCATAGCCGTAAGCACTGCTGATCCGCCCCCAGGGGATGAACCCCAGCAGATAGTCCTTCGGTGGCCGGGCGTCATGACGAAAGCTGCTTTCCTGCTTGATAAAGGCCATCGCCACCTGAATGGGGGTGCCCCATGCTTCCTGCATGTCCAGCCCGGCTTCATACCAGTCGGGCTGCTCGCGGAAGATATGACATAAGTTTGACTGGTCTTTCGGCGGCGGCGTGGCACAGCCGGTTAACACCATCACCAGTCCACCGCCCAATACGGTCCGTCTCAAAAAACGCATATTTTCGTCCCCAGCGGGAACCAAACAGCAATTCGGCGGTCAGAATTTATGACTGGCAGCCGTGCTGTCGTCATCCCTGCGAAATTCATTACCGGGCAGCAAGGCAGCTGCCCTTTTTTTTTGCAGCCAAAGCTTCGGGCTCAGGCCACTTGTGTTATTTCAGATAATCGAAGTACGCCTCAAGAAAAGCGTCGAACGACTGGGTGTCGCTCTGCTCAACCTGCTGCTGCTTGGCATGTGATGCAGCCGCTTCCTGCTCAAACGCCTGCTCTGCGTAAAACTGATAATCACGGGTTTTGAGCGCATCTGCATGTGATGCGGCCAGCACCTTGCCGACTTTACCAATTCCGTCTTGCTGCTTGATCTGCGCCAGCAGCTGCGCCGACAGCGTCAGATCCGGGTTTTCCACCCAGGTTTTCAGCCGAGCAACAGTCTGCTGGTAATGATCGCTGCCAGCGGCCTGATCCATCACCTCGGCCACTTGGCCCAGCTCAGCAAACACCCGCAGCCCCCAAGACTGCAGTGACAGGCGCTCCCCGTTGCAACCAATTTTCAGTTGCAGATCCGGATTACGACCATCCAGCACCACCCGGTTCCAGTTATCGCGCCAGCATGCCAATTCGGCATCATCCATTGGATCCGACGGTGACAGCACAGCCCAGGTCAGGAACAGATCGAGGAAACGCACCTGATCTTCCGTAATCCCGATCGGACTGAACGGATTAACATCCAGCGAGCGAACTTCAATATACTCCACCCCGCCCCGGCTCAGAGCTTCGGACGGTTTCTCGCCCGACTGCGCCACGCGTTTCGGTCGGATCGGGGCATACAGCTCATTCTCAATTTGCAGTACATTGGCATTGAGCTGACGGTATTCACCCTCAACCTTGACACCAATCTTGGCAAATTCTTCCGATGGGGTGCGGATCGCGCGTTGCAAGCCTTTCAGGTATTGCTCCAGGCTGTTAAAGCCAATTTTCAGCGAACTTTGCTCATGGTTGGTATACCCCAGATCGCTCAGGCGCAATGCTGTTGCATTAGGCAGAAAATAAGTGCCACAGCCGACTTTTTCAAAATTCAGGGCTGAGCCGCTGTTGTCCAGGAACGAGCCACACAGCGCCGGCGATGCGCCGAACAGGTAGGGGATCAGCCAACCGAAGCGGTAGTAGTTGCGGATCAGGCCAAAGTAGGCATCTGACACTGCGGCCTGGCGTGCTTCAGCCGTCTGCTCGCCAAACAGTTGATCCCAGAATGCATCCGGAAAAGAAAAGTTGAAATGAACGCCCGAGATCACCTGCATAATACTGCCGTAGCGGTGCTTGAGTCCCTGACGGTACAGGGTTTTCATCCGGCCGTTATTCGAGCTGCCATACTGGGCCAGCGTAATATCATCTTCACTGCCGACAAAACACGGCATCGACATCGGCCACAGCGTTTCCTCGCCCAGCTTACTGTAAGTAAACTGATGGATATCACTCAGTTGCGTCAGTAAGTTGTCCACATCACGCGATACCGGGGTAATGAATTCCAGCAGCGACTCTGCAAAATCGGTCGTTACCCATTGGTTGGTGAGCGCCGAGCCTAATCCAGCCGGGTGTGGCTGTGCAGACAATGTTCCTTCCGGGGTGATTCGTAGCGCTTCGCGTTCCAGGCCACGCCCTATCTGAGTCAGTGCATCAGGATTCGCGGAAATCTGTTGCAACCTTTGTGAAAAATCCATCAAGGCCATTCTCGATCTTTTACTGAGTGAAGTGAGGTAGAGTAATCATTATTTTTGCCGATTACCATGATTATTCATACGAAACAGTTTTACTGGCCAGAAACAATCCTCATCGTCCGCAAAGGCCCGGTCAAGTATCGCGGGAACATAAAAAGCCGGCGTATAAACGCCGGCTTGCCCGTCGGTTAGCCGCGCGGTTGCAGCGCTTTGACCGGGATCCCCAGCGTTTCCAGCTGCGGCCGCAGGGATGCAGCATCCCCCACCACGATGATCTGGTAATCCGCCGGGTCGAACCATTTCGCGGCCAGCTGATCCAGCCGGGCTTTGGTAATGGTCGCGACAATCTCATTGCGCTCGGCAACAAAGTCCTGTGGCAGCGCGTAGGTCAGGATCTGCCCCAGCAGCTGCGCTTTCTTACCCGGGGTTTCATAGTTGAGCGCATCTTTTTGCCCGACCGCCAGGCGCATAAAGGCAACTTCATCTGCCGTGACCCCCTGCTGGCTCATGGCTTCGAGCTCGCGCAGGAACTCCTTTACCGAGGCCAGGGTGGCGTCCGCCCGAACCTGGGCATAAAACGCAGACATGCCGACCTCTTTACCGCCGCTTTGAAAGCCGCCGGCTCCGTAGGTATAACCCTTATCTTCCCGTAGGTTGAGGTTAATCCGGCTGTTGAAGTTACCGGCCAGGTTAAAGTTCGCCAGCTGCGTTTCAAACAACTCTCCGGTGGCATCAAACGGCAACCCCTGGCGCACCAGGCGGATCATGCTTTGCGGTGCCCCCGGTTTGTCGACCAGCCAGATCGCCTGACGATCCAGGGTTGGCAGCGTTTGCGGCGTATATTCCGGCTTCGGCATACCGGACCATTGTGCCAGGAAATCCAGCTGCTCCGTAAGCGCTTGCGCCTGGATATCCCCGACCACCACAAGATCGGTGCCGTTCGGGGTGTAATAACGCTGATAGAAGGCTTGGACATCATTCAGAGTAATCCCCTTCACCGAGGCTGTGGTCCCTTCCGGCGGTAAGCTGAAAGACGTGCCGCCAAACAACACTTCACGCGAAGCCTGACCCGCTAACCAAGACGGTTTCTGGTGTTCATAAACAATCCCCTCCAGCGCCTGTTGTTTCACCCGGGCAAAATCATCCGGATTGAACGCCGGGGCAAATAGCCGCTCTTCGAGGATGGTCAGGGTTTCCGCCAGATTTTTCTTCAGTGACGACACCGATACCACGGTGCCGTACAAACCGGCATCAAAGTGAATTGTGCTGCCCAGGCGATCAAGACGTGAGGACAGCTCTTCCACACTCGATTTCTGACTGGCCTCGTTCATCATCGCTGCCGTCAGGCTCGCCAGCCCGGCCTTGCCGGCCGGCTCAAACCGACGCCCGGCAGGCACCATCATTTGTAGCTCGACCGTCGGGGTTTCCTGATAGTGAGTCCCCAGCACCTTGATCCCGTTGGCCAGTTCGAACTCATACAGCTTCGGCATCACTGGTTGCACCGGGGACGACGGCTCCGGCATCACAGAGCGATCAAAGTCATCTTTGGCTTCTCGCAACACCAGTTGTTCATCACTGACTTTCCGGTGCTCGGCAATGATCCGCGGCGCCGGTTGATAGTTCGGCTTGGCTGCCTGGATCGCAGTCCGCCCCTGCGGCACCACGCTGAGTGTCACGCTCGGGTTGCCGTTGAGATGACGCTGATATACTTGTTCGACACTGGCCGGAGTCACCGCACGCAGGTTATCCAGCTCCACGCCCAGATAATTCGGGTTGTCGAAGAAGGTTTCATAGGCTGCCAGCTGCGAGACCTTGCCGCGTACACTCTGCAGACCAAATATCGCGTCAGCTTCAACCATACCCTTGATATCATCCAGCTCTTTGGCATTCACGCCGCGCTGCTCCAGCCCCTCAAGTATCCGCATCACCTTGGCGCGTAGTGACTTCAGATCGCCCTTTTCCCCGCTCTGGGCCATGGCATAAACATAGAAGGTACACGCCAGCTCCGCGCAATCATGGAATGCCCCGGCATCGTTCACCTCACCGGTTTTGACCAAATCCTGATACAGCAAGCTGTTCTTGCCGCCGCCAACCACCTGGGCCAGCATATCCAGCGACGCTTCATCCTCGGCCCCCAGGTACGAGGTGGGCCAGGCCATCAGCAGCATCGGCTGCTGGATCTTATCTTCCAATGTCAGGTAGCGATCATACTCAAGCGTCACCGACCGTGGTTGCGGCTTATCAACTTGCGGGCCACGCGGAATCGAGCCGAAATACTTGTTGACCCAGGCCAGCGTCTGCTCCACATCCAGATCACCGCCAATGGTCAGCGTGGCATTGTTCGGGCCGTACCAGCGCAGGAAGAAGGCTTTCAGATCATTGACATCAACACGGTCGAGATCTTCAACATAGCCAATCGTCTGCCAGGAATAAGGGTGGGTACGTGGGAACAGTGCTTCGCCCATCCGCTCGTAAACCAAGCCGTAAGGGCGGTTCTCATAGCGCTGTGCGCGCTCGTTTTTCACGGTCGAGCGCTGGATCTCAAATTTGCGTTGGGAGACGGCGTTGAGCAAAAAACCCATCCGATCAGACTCCAGCCACAGCATTTTTTCCAGCTGGTTGGACGGCACAGTTTCAAAATAGTTGGTCCGATCCCGGTTGGTGGTGCCGTTCAGCGTACCGCCGGCTTCGGTGATCAACCGGAAATGCTCCTGATCGCCGACGTTTTCCGACCCCTGAAACATCATATGTTCAAAGAAATGTGCAAAGCCGGATTTCCCCAGTTCTTCACGCGCCGAACCGACATGGTAGGTCACGTCAACATGGACCAGCGGATCGGAGTTATCTTCGTGCAGGATCACCGTCAGTCCGTTCTCCAGCATGTATTTACGATACGGGATCACCGGCCGGGCCTGATCATCCGTATCCGTCACCTGTTCAACAAATGTCACCCCACCCGGTAATGCGGGGCTCTTGTCCTGCGTCGCCTCAAGGGCCGAGCACCCCGCAAGAGAAAGCAAAGCGACACCTAGAATCCACTTTTGCACGTAAGCATTCCTTATCATAAACCTTGGACAACCAGCGCCAGCAGCAGATAGCGCACGGCTTTGCCCACAAAAATCAGTACCAGGCTCAAGTCGTGGCGCATGCGCAGCCAGCCCGCAGCCAGACATAACGGATCCCCAATCACGGGTAACCAGCTGAACAGCAACGACCAATAGCCGTACTTTTTCAGCCATTGCAAAGCTTTATGACCGTTTTTCTCCTCAGAAGTTTTATCTGGCAGCCATCTTCCCAGCCAGTAATTGATCATCCCGCCCAGGGTATTGCCCACCGTAGCCACGATCACCAGCAGCCAGGCGGGCTGCTCCCCCAGCTTCAAGGCTGCTACCAGGCTGGCTTCCGAACCGCCGGGAAGCAGGGTTGCACTGAGCAGGCCGGTCGAGAACAGCACCCAAAGGGCTGAGCTGCCTTGAAATAACTCTAGCATTGAAATGCCCGGCACAAGATCACTTGCTTTCGGCGGAGCCGGGCCGAGCCCGGACAACCGTTACGCATCACCACCTACCGCCAGCACAATTTTGCCCCGGGTATGGCCGCTTTCAATCGCCTGGTGGGCCGTCGCGCCGTCCACCAGCGGGTATACAGCGTCGATATGCAAACGCAAGGTTCCGGCAGCCAGCATGGCCATCATCGCATCGTTCTGCATCACCGATGGCGTGACCAGCATCCCCTCGGCCAGCAACCCGCGCTGACGCGCCTGCTTGCAGACTTGCTCGGCGGTGATCGTCGGCACCGTCACCACCCGGCCACCGGCTTTGACACAACCGAGTGCACCGATACCAACATCGCCGCCCATCAGGTCAATCAACACATCCGCATCCTTGAGCTGCACATCCAACGGCCCTTGCCGGTAGTCGAGCGCTGTCGCTCCAAGCTGGCGCACAAAATCGGCATTGCCTGCCGAGCAACTGGCAAAAACCTTGGCACCGCGCGCAACAGCCAGCTGAATGGCAAGATGCCCCACGCCGCCGGCACCCGCCAGCACCAACACCTGATCGCCGGCGTTCACCGCCGCTTTCTCCAGTGCCTGCCAGGCCGTTTGTCCGGCCAGCGGCAAAGCTGCCGCCTGACGCAAAGGTACCGATGCCGGCACCAGGCTCAGCTGCTCCGCCGGAACCGCAACGTACTCGCTATAGCCGCCCCCCTGGAGCGGAAAGCCGATAAAACCCGACACCCGATCGCCAGCCGACCATCGGCCCGCAGCCTCACAACTAGCCACCACTTCGCCGGCGATGTCATAGCCCGGTACCCAGGGCAGCTTGTCCTTATTCTGCGCCGCTGCCCAACCTAGGCCCGCCCGGGTTTTGGCATCGATCGGATTGACCCCGGCATACACCACCTTCACTAAGACCTGATCATCCAAAAGCGCCAGATCGTCGGCCAACGCCGGTAACGGCTGAGTTTGCATCGCCAACACGGCAGGCTCGCCAAAACGGGTGATCGCCAGTTGCTGATAGGTTGTCATATTCACCTTTCCTTATGGTTCTGAATCTCTGCATCATATCAAACTGACCATAAAAAAACGGGCAGCCTGTGGCTACCCGTTTTTGATGGTTCTCCGAGATTTTTCGCGCTACCCCACCAGGGCGAGCAAAATACCAGCCGCAACCGCAGAGCCCAGGACCCCGGCCACGTTCGGACCCATGGCATGCATCAGCAGGAAGTTATGCGGGTTGGCTTCCAGGCCGACCTTGTTCACCACCCGGGCCGCCATCGGCACCGCCGACACCCCGGCCGCGCCGATCAACGGGTTGATCGCTTCTTTGCTGTAGCGGTTGAGCAGCTTGGCCATCAGTACCCCCCCGCCAGTCCCGACGCTAAACGCAACAGCACCCAGCACCAGGATCCCCAGGGTTTCGAACTGGAGGAACTTATCCGCTTCCAGCTTAGAGCCGACCCCCAGTCCCAGCATGATGGTGACAATATTGATCAGCTCGTTCTGCACCGTGTTGGACAAGCGCTCCACAACACCGGACTCGCGCATCAGGTTGCCCAGGCAGAACATCCCGACCAACGGCGTGGCCGACGGCAGAAACAGGATCGTCATCAGCAGCACGGCCAGCGGGAACAGCACCTTTTCAGTTTTGCTGACGTGGCGCAGCTGCTCCATCTGGATCATCCGCTCTTCCGGTGTCGTCAGGGCTTTCATGATCGGCGGCTGGATGATCGGCACCAGAGCCATGTAGCTGTATGCCGCTACCGCAATCGCCCCAAGCAGATCCGGGGACAACCGGCTGGCAAGGAAAATCGCCGTCGGGCCATCCGCGCCACCGATAATGGCGATCGACGAGGCATCCGCCAGACTAAACTCCATTCCCGGCACCAGATTCAGCAAAATCGCGCCGAACAGGGTGAAGAAGATCCCGAACTGGGCCGCCGCGCCCAGGAGCAACGTTTTAGGGTTCGCAATCAGGGCACCGAAGTCGGTCATCGCTCCCACACCCATGAAGATCAGCAGCGGGAAGACCCCGGTTTCAATCCCGACATGGTAGATGTAGTACAGCAACCCGCCCGGCTCGGTAAATCCGGCATTGGGAATATTCGCCAGAATTGCGCCAAAGCCCATCGGCAACAACAGCAGGGGCTCAAACCCCTTGCGAATCGCCAGAAACAGCAGACCTGCGCCCACCAGGATCATCACCAGCTGGCCGAACTCAAAGTTGGCGATCCCGGTTTCTAACCAAAGTTTCAATAAACCTTCCATGGTTTCCTCTTATGCCAAACTCAGGATCGGAGAGCCGACCGCCACGGAGTCACCTTCTTTCACATGCAAGTCCTGGACAACCCCGTTGCGGGCGGCGCGAACTTCGGTTTCCATTTTCATCGCTTCCAGGATCACCAGCACGTCGCCTTCCGACACCGAGTGGCCCGGCTGGACATTGATTTTGAAGATATTGCCGGCCAGTGGCGCCGCAACCGGCTCAGCCGACGTCGTCGCCGGGGCAGCTGCCGGTTGTGCAGCCTGTGCAGCTGGCTCAACCGAAGACAACTCACCGCCCGGTCCCACTTCCACGTTGTAGACCTGACCGTTCACACGCACGCTGTAAGCTTCGACCCCACCGCTTGCAACAGGCGCTGCTGCCGGTTGCGCAGGTGTGGCTTCCGGCTCAGTCCCAGGCGCCGGCTCAAAGGCTTCCGGGTTGTTGCGGTTTTTAAGGAAATTCAGTCCCACCTGCGGGAACAGGGCATAAGTCAGGACATCATCAATCGATTCATCGGCCAGGGTGATCCCGTCCGCCTTGGCTTTTGCTGTCAGCTCTTCGGTCAGGCTGGAAAGTTCATCATCGAGCAAATCTGCCGGACGGCAGTTAATTGGCTCCGCCCCATCCAGAACCCGGGCCTGAAGCTCGGCGTTCACCGGCGCAGGCGCCGCACCGTATTCTCCTTTCAGAACACCCGCAGTTTCCTTACTGATGCTCTTGTATCGCTCACCCGTCAGTACATTCAGTACCGCCTGAGTGCCCACGATCTGCGACGTCGGGGTCACCAGCGGGATAAAGCCCAAATCTTCCCGCACCCGTGGGATCTCTTCCAGCACTTCGTCAAAGCGATCGGCCGCCCCCTGCTCTTTGAGCTGGCTTTCCATATTGGTCAGCATACCGCCCGGCACCTGGGCCAGTAGAATACGGGCATCCACCCCTTTCAGGCTGCCTTCAAATTGCGCGTATTTCTTGCGCACATCCCGGAAGTAACCGGCAATCGGCTCCAACTGCTGGAGATCAAGCTTGGTATCGCGCTCAGTGCCTTCCAGCATCGCGACAACAGTTTCCGTCGGGGTGTGGCCGTAGGTCTGGCTCATCGACGAAATCGCGGTATCAAGAATATCCAATCCGGCCTCGACGGCTTTCACCGCCGTTGCGGTCGACAGACCGGTCGTGGCATGACAATGCAAAGCCAGCGGCACATCACAGGAGGCTTTGATCCGCTTCACCAGCTCTTCGGCCTCATACGGCTTGAGCAAGCCGGACATATCCTTGATACAGATCGAATGACAGCCGAGATCTTCGAGGCGTTTGGCCAGATCGGTCCAGGTGTCTAAATTGTGCACCGGGCTGGTGGTGTAAGAAATCGTTCCCTGGGCGTGGGCACCGACATCCACGGCAGCTTTCACCGCACGCTCGAAGTTGCGGACATCATTCATCGCATCGAAAATGCGGAACACATCCATCCCGTTGGCATGGGCACGTTCGACGAACTTCTCGACCACGTCATCGGCATAGTGACGGTAACCCAGCAAGTTCTGCCCTCGCAGCAGCATCTGCATCGGGGTTTTGGGCATCGCTTGTTTCAATGCCCGCAGGCGCTCCCACGGATCTTCCCCTAGATAACGGATACAGGCATCAAACGTTGCCCCGCCCCAGGTTTCCAGAGACCAGTAGCCGACGTTATCAAGCTGCTCGGCGATCGGCAGCATATCTTCGAGACGTAAACGGGTAGCAAATAGAGACTGATGGGCGTCACGTAACACCACGTCAGTGATCGCTAAAGACTTGGACATGCTCACAAACTCCTTGTAATTAAAATTATCCGACAACCTTGATATCAGCGGTGACGCTGTCGGTACTGATGTACCGCAGCGGTGATGGCAGCAACCACATCGGCCTGTACCCCGCCTTGGGGATTGGCCGCGGCCGGGCTAGGCTGCGGAGCAGATGCCATCTGGTCATCTTTGGGGGCTACTTTGGCGAGCAGCTGCACGAGAAAGATAAGGGTACTGAGAAAGGCAAACACAACCACCATCCCGGTGAGCATGATTGTCGCCGCCTCCCACAGCAGATTATTTAAATCTGCCATTATTGATTCCTTTCATAGCGAGTGTTTGGCTGGCTAAGAATTAACACGGGTGGCTGAAATATGTCAAATTGATTCACAATTTAAGCGCCATTATCTGCATTTAACCTCAATTTATCCTGATTTAGCAGCAATTTTTTAACAAAGTTTCCAATTAGACATAACAGGTTGAATTTTAAACACTCACAGTGCCTGATTAAACCTGGGGGATTGGAGGACGCTTCAAGGCAGCATACGGGCGCAATCGCGCTGACTGTGGCCAACAAGCCAGACAAACCACTGGGGATTCACCGTTATTTAGCGTTTCATAACAAGATGATAACTCGTCATGTCATTCATGCAATCAGTCGCTCGATGATAGATCATCTCGTTACTTCATATAGCAAAATGAACCACTTCGACCAATTGTCAGGAAAAAGGCAAGAAATAAAAAAGCCCGGCCAATGGCCGGGCTTTGAGAAAATGGCGCGCTCGGGAGGATTCGAACCTCCGACCGCCTGGTTCGTAGCCAGGTACTCTATCCAGCTGAGCTACGAGCGCACACTTAATCTTGAAGGAATGCAACGTGATCACGCTGCAAAGTCGTGATGGCGCGTCCGGGAGGATTCGAACCTCCGACCGCCTGGTTCGTAGCCAGGTACTCTATCCAGCTGAGCTACGGACGCGCAGGCTTTTCGATATCGCAATGCAATATCAGGTCTGTGACCTTAATGATGGCGCGCTCGGGAGGATTCGAACCTCCGACCGCCTGGTTCGTAGCCAGGTACTCTATCCAGCTGAGCTACGAGCGCACGCTTTATTCGTGTTCTGCACCGCCTTAGGCGTTGCAATAAAAAATGGCGCGTCCGGGAGGATTCGAACCTCCGACCGCCTGGTTCGTAGCCAGGTACTCTATCCAGCTGAGCTACGGACGCGCAGGCTTTCGATATCGCAGTTGCAATATCAGGTCTGTGACCTTAATCATGGCGCGCTCGGGAGGATTCGAACCTCCGACCGCCTGGTTCGTAGCCAGGTACTCTATCCAGCTGAGCTACGAGCGCGCAGATATTGTTGCATTTGGTCAGGAAAAGCCTAACCCCAATGTTGAAACAACATCGGTATTAAGTAACAGTCCGTTGATACTTAAAGGGAAATGGCGCGTCCGGGAGGATTCGAACCTCCGACCGCCTGGTTCGTAGCCAGGTACTCTATCCAGCTGAGCTACGGACGCGCAGGGTTTCTTTCTCAAGAAAGACTTGAAGAGAAGAATGGCGGTGAAGGAGGGATTCGAACCCTCGATACGGCTACAAACCGTATACTCCCTTAGCAGGGGAGCGCCTTCAGCCTCTCGGCCACCTCACCACACTAAATAATGGCGCGCTCGGGAGGATTCGAACCTCCGACCGCCTGGTTCGTAGCCAGGTACTCTATCCAGCTGAGCTACGAGCGCACGCTTTATTCGTGTTCTGCACCGCCTTAGGCGTTGCAATAAAAAATGGCGCGTCCGGGAGGATTCGAACCTCCGACCGCCTGGTTCGTAGCCAGGTACTCTATCCAGCTGAGCTACGGACGCGCAGGGTTTCTTTCTCAAGCATGACTTGGAGAGAAGAATGGCGGTGAAGGAGGGATTCGAACCCTCGATACGGCTACAAACCGTATACTCCCTTAGCAGGGGAGCGCCTTCAGCCTCTCGGCCACCTCACCACACTAAATAATGGCGCGCTCGGGAGGATTCGAACCTCCGACCGCCTGGTTCGTAGCCAGGTACTCTATCCAGCTGAGCTACGAGCGCACGCTTTATTCGTGTTTTGCACCGCTTTAGGCGTTGCAATAAAAAATGGCGCGTCCGGGAGGATTCGAACCTCCGACCGCCTGGTTCGTAGCCAGGTACTCTATCCAGCTGAGCTACGGACGCGCAATGCAGGCCATTCATAAAATGAATGGCGGTGAAGGAGGGATTCGAACCCTCGATACGGCTACAAACCGTATACTCCCTTAGCAGGGGAGCGCCTTCAGCCTCTCGGCCACCTCACCGTCTTGCGGGGGCTCATATTACTGCCACCCCAAAATAAGTCAAACACTTTATTGTCAAAAAGTAACATTGCCGACGCAGATGGATACTTAATAGCCAACCCGGCAATATATCCAACGTCACTGTGCCGTATCACATTTGATTTCAATAAAATATCACCACAAGCGTGAGGGCCTGTGTGCAGGAAATATAAAAAAGGCCAGCCTAAGCCGACCTTTTTTGCATCAGTAGTTACCGGATCCTTGTGAACCCGTTTCTTTTTCTGCCTGAATACGCATGTAGATTTCTTCACGGTGCACAGAAACTTCTTTTGGTGCGTTTACACCAATGCGAACCTGATTCCCTTTTACACCCAGAACAGTAACGGTTACTTCGTCACCAATCATTAGCGTCTCACCTACGCGACGTGTCAAAATAAGCATTCATGTGCTCCTTGAGTCATCTCAGTTTTATAAGCGTTTAATGTTTATTATCCAACAATATCTACGAATTCGTAAATATTCACTGCTCAAGAAACAGCGAGAAGCGGTCGATTATCCAGACTTTCGGTCTCGACCACAAACCTTTTATGGACAATATTGACAGCCAACTGTTGATCACTATCGCTCACCAGCAGGGAAAGGCAATGCGTCGAACACGTATGTTGCTGCACCTGGATTCCGGCTTTCGCCAGCACAGCGCACACCGGTTCGACCAGAGCTGCGACCCCATTACCGACCAACGACAGGGTCGCCACGCCGGCGAGCGGTCGCATTTTTCCTGCCAGCACCAGCTCCAGACGGGCCAGCTGCTCATTGGCTGTCACTAATTGTGTTGTATTTGCCGTCGTGGGCTGACACCAGCACGACACGCCAAACAGGTTGAGCTGATCTTGCAGCTCAGCTATCGGTAAGGCCACCTCCAGCTGCGTTTGCTGGCTTTTCAGCGCCACACCGACGACCTCAGCTGAAACATGAGAATCAAAGCTAACCAGCGTCCCGTCACCATCTTCAAATGAAGACAGTACCCTCAACGGGACACCGTTTTCTCTCGCATGCTCAACTGATTGTAATTGTAGCACTTTCGCGCCATTTCGTGCCATGGACGTCATATCATCAAAATGGATGACGTCCAGTCGACGGGCTTCGGGCTCAATTCGTGGATCGCAGGTATAAACCCCGTCCACGTCGGTAAAGATCTGACATTCATTTGCGTGTAAAGCGCCTGCCAGTGCAACGGCCGTGGTATCGGAACCACCGCGCCCCAGAGTCGTGATCTCCCTTTCATCACTCATGCCTTGAAAGCCAGCTACGATCACAACTTTATCTTGTGCCAGTAACTGTTGAATAGGACGAGGGTCAATATGGGTGATGCTCGCATCATTGAACATACTGTCCGTTTCGATGCCAGCCTGCCAACCAGTCAGTGACACGGCGGGTTGTCCCATCTTATTCAACATCATCGCGAGTAAAGCCATAGAGACTTGTTCACCCGCTGACAAGAGAACATCAAGTTCTCGCGCTGCAGGCACAGCATCAACTTGCTGTGCAAGGCCCAGGAGACGATTGGTCTCACCAGACATGGCCGAAACAACTACAACAAGTTGGTGGCCTTCAGTTTTAGCTTTCATGACCCGTTTGGCAACCGCCTCAATCCGCTCAATCGAACCGACTGATGTTCCACCAAACTTTTGCACTATTAGCGATTCACGCGCAATCTGCGTCACTTTACTTCACCTTCCTGGGGCTTGTACCCCGTTGCTAAACATCTCGGTAAAGAGCGCCCTAGAGGCGCTCTGCGATCCATGCCTGTGCCGATTCAAGCGCAGCCGGAAGCGCTGATACATCAGAGCCCCCTGCCTGTGCCATATCCGGACGGCCGCCGCCTTTACCCCCGACTTGCTGGGCGACCATGTTGACCAGTTCACCAGCTTTAACTTTACCGGTCAGGTCTTTGGTCACCCCAGCAATTAATCCGACTTTGTCACCACTGGCATTGCCCAGTACCACAATGCCGCTACCCAGTTGGTTTTTCAGCTCGTCAACCATACCACGCAGGGCTTTGTTGTCCGCACCATCGAGCTTGGCAACCAGTACTTTCACGCCGTTGATATCCTGCGCCTGGTTGATCAGACCGGCACTTTCCTGCGCCGCCAGTTTATCTTTCAACTGCTGGATCTCTTTTTCCAGCTGCTTGTTCTGGGCAACCAGAGCGCCCACTTTCGTCACGACAGAAGCGCTGTCAGATTTCACCAAGCCGGCAGTTTCTGACAACAGGGCTTCCTGGGCATGCAGCGCTTCAATTGCCGCTGCACCGGTCACCGCTTCGATTCGACGGATCCCTGCGGCAATCCCACCTTCCGAAACAATCTTGAACAGGCCGATATCCCCGGTGTTGCTGGCGTGAATACCACCACACAGTTCCGTCGAGAAGTCTCCCATGCTCAGCACACGCACTTCATCGTCGTATTTCTCGCCAAACAGCGCCATCGCGCCTTTCTGCTTGGCCGCTTCAATATCCATCAGCTCGGTTTCAATGGCATGATTTAAACGGATCTGCTCATTGACCACACGTTCAATCTCACGCAGCTGCGCCGGCGTCACCGCTTCCAGGTTCGAGAAGTCAAAGCGCAGGCCATCCGGTTTCACCAGCGAGCCTTTCTGGGTCACATGCTCGCCCAGCAGGTTGCGCAGTGCTGCATGGAGCAGGTGCGTCGCGGAGTGGTTCAGGCTGATCGCCGCGCGGCGCTCAGCATCGACCTGAGCCATCACCTGCTCGCCCACTTGCAGGCTTCCCTCACTCAGGGTGCCCTGGTGACCAATCGCGCCACCAAATTTCTGTGTATCCGTCACGCTGAACAGCCCACCGGACGCCTTCAGGCTCCCGGTATCCCCGCACTGACCGCCGGATTCAGCGTAGAATGGGGTATTATCCAGCACCACCAAGGCAGCTTCGCCAGCCTGGATTGACTCGACCGCCTCACCATCGCGGTACAGGGCAATCACTTTCCCTTCGCCTTGCGTGCCGGTATAACCGCAGAACTCAGTATTGGCGTCGACTTTAATCGCGTCATTGTAATCTACGCCGAACTGACCAGCTTCGCGGGCTCGCTGACGCTGAGCTTCCATCGCATTGTTGAAGCCTTCCTCGTCAATCGAAAAGCCGCGCTCGCGGGCTACATCATTAGTCAGATCCGCCGGAAAGCCGTAGGTGTCGTACAGCTTAAATACGGTTTCGCCATCCAGCTCTTTGCCGTCAAGGTTATCCAGCGCTTCGTTCAGAATTGTCATCCCGCGGTCAAGAGTCCGGCCGAAGTTCTCTTCCTCGATCTTCAGTACCTTCTCAACCATCGCCTGCTGTTTCTTCAGCTCTGCACCCGCGGTCCCCATGATCTCGGCCAATGGACCCACCAGCTTGTAGAAGAACGCCCCTTTCGCGCCCAGCTTGTTACCATGACGTACCGCACGGCGAATGATCCGGCGCAGGACATAACCACGCCCTTCGTTCGACGGCATTACCCCGTCAACCACCAGATAGGCACAAGAGCGGATATGGTCTGCAACCACACGCAGCGACTGGTTGGACAAATCATCATGGCCAATCACCGAAGCCGCTTCTTTGATCAGGGTCTGGAAGATATCAATCTCGTAGTTGGAGTGAACGCCCTGCATGATCGCAGCAATCCGCTCAATGCCCATTCCGGTATCCACCGACGGCTTCGGCAGCGGCTCCATGGTGCCGTCGGCCTGACGGTTAAACTGCATGAAGACGTTGTTCCAGATCTCGATGAAACGGTCACCGTCTTCTTCCGGCGTCCCCGGACGGCCACCCCAAATGTGCTCACCGTGGTCGTAAAAGATTTCAGTACACGGACCACAAGGACCGGTATCACCCATCTGCCAGAAGTTATCGGACTCGTATGGCTTGCCACCTTGCTTGTCGCCGATGCGAACAATGCGATCGGCCGGGATACCGACTTCTTTGTTCCAGATCTCGAATGCTTCGTCATCGGTCTCATACACGGTGACCAGCAGGCGATCTTGCGGCAGTTTCAGGGTTTCGGTCAGAAACTCCCAGGCGTACTTGATCGCATCTTGCTTGAAATAATCGCCAAAACTGAAGTTGCCCAGCATTTCAAAGAAGGTATGGTGACGAGCGGTAAAGCCGACATTTTCCAGGTCATTGTGCTTACCACCGGCACGAACACAGCGCTGGGCCGTGGTGGCTCGCGTGTAGCTGCGCTTTTCCAGGCCGAGGAAAGTGTCTTTAAATTGGTTCATACCTGCGTTGGTAAACAACAATGTCGGGTCATTAGCAGGTACAAGAGAAGAGCTGTCTACGATCTGGTGACCTTTGCTCTCAAAAAACGCAAGAAACGCACGGCGAATCTCATCAGTGCTCATGTACATGGGAAAATCCTGAATAAATACTTTTATAAATACTGAATAGCCGCTTCAGAGCAGCCAGGCGACCTGTCACCCACAATCCCGCGCCATATCACGGGATCCATACGCTGGTCAGGTTCTAAAATAAAATCTTTGCCGGCCATTGTAAAACAAGGGTGGGGGCTACGGGAAATGTTATGTTAAGAATTGTGGCAAAATAACGCTGCACAACGGCAGGCTGGAAAGCAGGCCGACCAGGTTGGCCGACCGCCATATGAAACGTCAGTACTCGTCGTCGCTTCCCAGTGCATACTGGATCTGGTCAAAATCATAGCCGCGATACTGCATGAACCGGAAGCGGCGAGCCTTTTCTTTCGGGGTGTCAGCGGGCGCATCGCCAAATTTACGCCGGGCGACGTCGCGGGCTTGTTCATACCAATCATGCTCACATCCTTCCAGCACCTGGCGGACAATGGTGTCATGGACCCCTTTGAGCTTCATCTCCTGACGGATCCGTAAACTCCCCCACCCTTTGGCGATCCCGCTTCGCAACATCATCCCGGCATAGCGGGCATCATCCAGCCAGTTATAGTCCTGACAGTAAGCAATCGCTTCTTCTACATCTTCGCTACTGTAGCCACGGTTTTTCAGCTTTTGCCGCAGCTCCTTTTCCGCATGATCCCGGCGCGACAAGTACCCGACAGCGGCTTCTTTTACCGTGAGTTTCGGCGGTGTTTTCTTCATCTTTGCTCCTTGTGCGCGTACGGCCCCTCGGTAGCGTGATACAAAACGGGCCTTGTACACTGTACAAGGCCCGTTGTCGAGACATCTGCTTCAAAAGCCATGTTGTCATGGCACTGAAGTTATCAACCGTCACTGTTCACAGATAACCTGAAGGCCCGTGCTCAGAATGCTTGATCTTCTGCGCTACTTTCAGATTCTGCTTCATTAGCATTTGCATCTTCGGCATTGCTCGGGGTCAGCAGCAGCGCACGCAGGTTCTTCTCCAGCTCTTCAGCCAGTTCCGGGTGCTCACCCAGGAATTTGCAAGCATTAGCCTTACCCTGGCCAATCTTATCCCCCTTGTAGCTATACCAGGCACCGGCTTTTTCAACCATCTTATGCTTCACGCCCAGATCAACCAGCTCGCCCAGGCGGTTAAAGCCCTGACCATACAGGATCTGCGTTTCCGCTTGTTTAAACGGCGCCGCAATCTTGTTCTTCACAACCTTAATGCGGGTTTCGTTACCCACCACTTCATCACCATCTTTGATTGCACCGGTACGGCGGATGTCCAGACGAACAGAAGCGTAGAATTTCAGCGCATTACCACCCGTAGTGGTTTCCGGGTTACCAAACATCACCCCAATCTTCATTCGGATCTGGTTGATGAAGATACACATACAGTTGGACGCTTTCAGGTTACCGGTGATCTTCCGCATCGCCTGAGACAGCATCCGCGCCTGCAGACCCATGTGGCTGTCACCCATCTCACCTTCAATCTCGGCTTTCGGGGTCAGTGCCGCCACGGAGTCCACCACCATAATGTCCACCGCACCCGAACGGGCCAGCGCATCGGCAATTTCCAGCGCCTGCTCACCGGTATCTGGCTGGGACACCAGCAGGTTATCAATATCTACACCCAGCTTCTGGGCGTATACCGGATCCAGCGCATGCTCGGCATCGATAAATGCACAGGTCTTGCCCTGGCGCTGCGCCGCCGCAATGACTTCAAGCGTCAGCGTTGTTTTACCGGAGGACTCCGGGCCGTATATTTCAACGATACGTCCCATCGGCAGGCCACCCGCGCCCAGTGCGATATCCAGCGACAGGGAACCTGTAGACACAGTTTCAATATCCATCGTCCGGTTGTCGCCGAGCTTCATGATCGACCCTTTACCGAACTGCTTTTCAATCTGACCTAACGCGGCGGCAAGAGCCTTCTGCTTGTTGTCGTCCATTCGACTCTCCAACGGATGCTTAAAGTAAAAAACGGAGCTTGTTTATGAAGCTTAGTATACTGTCTATTCATACAGTGTCTAGCGCTGGATGAAAATTTTTTATCCCAGCGCTGGAAATGGGAGCAGCCGCAGGCTCAAGGCATTTGTTGCAGGCGATGTAATAAACCGCAAAGGGCTTTTTCGATCGCCTGGGTCCGCACGGCCTGACGATCCCCGGCAAAGTGGCAGGTTTCTGAAGCTGTCCAGCCGGTTCGGTCAGCCCAGGAAAAACACACGGTTCCGACCGGCTTGAGCACGCTGCCGCCGCCCGGTCCGGCGATCCCGCTGACAGAGACGCTAATCGAGGCATCTGAGTGCACCAGCGCGCCGGTTGCCATCTCTGCGGCTACCGCTTCGCTGACCGCACCATGCTCAGCCAGCGTGGCCGCTGCCACGCCTAGCATCTGCTGTTTGGCTTCATTACTGTAAGTCACAAACGCCCGATCAAACCAGACAGAGCTGCCGGCAATCTCGGTGATCGCCATCGACACCCCGCCACCGGTACAGGACTCTGCTGTGGTTGCCATCCAGCCCTGCCGGCTCAACGCTTCCCCCAATTCCCGGGCCAGTTGCGCTACCTCTGCCATCTGCTCCATCCCCCCTCAGACAAAAGTTTACCACACCATACGCTGACGCCAGCCGGACAGCAAGCATCAGCCTGAGTCCCCATCGCTCGGTTGGACCGCCCTCAAAATAGACGACGAACCAACGAAAATAAACAAAAGTGAGGCGAATAACTCGAATAGAAAAAGCCAAGGCGGCCTCCTTGGCATCGGCAGGAATTAAAGCGATGGCTCCTGTCCATTCGCTAACTGAAACAGGAACATTGCAGCGTCTTGCTGCAACATCTTCGGAAACTCATCTTTGGCTTGTGCCAGCGTATAGACTTCAACGACAGGTTCATCACTGTTCTGGGTAAAGACCCGGACATTCAGCGCCAGATTAATTTCAATGGTGTAATCTCCCTGAGCATTCGTCCCCTGAACCGCAATCAGTGTCGGCCAAGCATCATCCGCGAGATCGAGCCCGACAACAGATGTCGCGGGATCCGGCACGACATAGGCGAACGCATAGTGCGTACTGCCGACATCCTGAGCATACCCCAGCACAGATAACAAATTGTCATTGACTAAAAATGAAGGAATATCCGTCCCTTCAGGTGAGCACTGGTTCAGCTGCGCAAGGTCGGAAGATGTATATGCATATACGCTCGCCCCCGTCGGCAGATAAATCCCTTGCCCGCTGCTATCACGTGTTTCTTGATGATCCAAATAACAAGTCGCAGGAATTTTAGACAAATCATAAGGGGAGGTGCGGCCTAATTTTTCACCTTCGCTCCCACATCCTGCCAATAAGGCCAGTGGCAGCATCGCAACCGCTGCTTTTCTTTTCATCCGCTTTATCCTGTGTTCTGAAAGCACCGCGAACCTTCAGGCCACCTCTGGTCACTGCGCTTTTCAACCGTGATCTGCCTGTCATAATGCCGCAAATGCAAATAGTTGCTCATGAGAAAATCATTATGCCACCTCGCCCCCGTAGTTCAATCTTCTTTGCAAAAGCGCATCGAGTCATGGGACTCACCTCGAAGATCTGCCGGCAGCTTACAAGCCTACGTTTCCTCATTGCTCTTTCAGACTGCGATTTGGTATCCTTCAGGGCTGTCTGTGGCCTGGCCGCAAGCAACTCACACACTCGTTTTGAACGGCTCAAGCAACCCGCATCCTGCGGGATGAAAACGCGAAAATTCCACACCACGAGCAGTATGAACAAGCAAACGATGAACGGGGATCTCCCCCCACACCCGACAACATCAGGAACCAGCATCATAGGAATCATAACGCCATGACAACCAAAGATAATCAAACCAAACACACCCCTATGATGCAGCAATACCTGAGGATTAAGGCCGAAAATCCGGACGTGCTGCTGTTTTACCGGATGGGGGATTTCTACGAGCTGTTTTACGACGATGCCAAACAGGCCTCCCAGCTACTGGATATCTCCCTCACCAAACGCGGCGCCTCTAACGGCCAGCCGATCCCGATGGCTGGGGTGCCTTACCATGCCGTCGAAGGCTACCTGGCCAAATTGGTGCAGCAAGGCGTGTCAGTGGCAATTTGTGAGCAAATTGGCGATCCGGCCACTAGCAAAGGGCCGGTTGAGCGCCAGGTCGTACGGATCGTCACCCCGGGAACTGTCAGTGATGAAGCGCTGCTCAACGAGCGGCGCGACAATCTGATCGCCGCGATTTTCCAAAACAGCCAAGGTTTTGGCTATGCTACGCTGGATATTACCTCCGGTCGCTTTATGCTGACCGAGCCGGAAACCGAAGAAGCCATGCAGGCTGAACTGCAGCGCACCAGCCCGGCTGAATTGCTGTATCCGGAAGACTTTGCCCTGCCCGGCCTGCTTCAGGCCTGCAAAGGCGCTCGTCGCCGACCGGTGTGGGAGTTCGATTTAGACACCGCCCGCCAGCAATTAACCATGCAGTTCGGTACCCGCGATCTGGTCGGCTTTGGCGTCGAGCATGCTGAACGCGGTCTGTGTGCAGCCGGCTGCCTGCTTCAATATGTCAAGGATACCCAGCGTACCGCCCTGCCGCACATTCGCGCCATTACCCAGGACACCAAAGATCATGCGGTGATCCTGGACGCGGCGACCCGGCGTAACCTGGAGCTGACCCAGAATCTGGCCGGTGGCTTTGACAATACCCTGGCCGCGGTGCTGGATCAGACCGCCACGCCAATGGGCAGCCGGCTGCTCAAGCGCTGGCTGCATCAGCCGATCCGCAATCAAAAGCAGCTCAACGCCCGCTTGGATGCGATCAGCGCCTTCAAAGACACCGGGCTGTTTACCGATGTCGCCGGCGTCCTGCGTCATATGGGCGATCTGGAGCGGATCCTCGCCCGCCTGGCCCTGCGCTCGGCCCGCCCGCGCGATCTGGCCCGCATGCGCACGGCACTACAGCACTTGCCGGAGCTGGCTGACGTGCTGGCGGGAAGCAATCAGCCCCGGATTGTCGAGCTGGCCCAACTGGCCGCACCGATGGATGAACTCTGTGAACTGCTCGAGCGTGCCATTATCGAGAATCCGCCGGTGGTGATCCGTGACGGCGGCGTGCTGGCACCGGGATACCATGCCGAATTAGACGAATGGCGCGATCTGGCTGACGGTGCCACCAAGTTCCTTGAGGAGCTGGAAGCCAGCGAGCGGGAGCGTCACGATCTCGACAGTCTCAAAGTCGGCTTCAATCAGGTCCACGGATTCTATATTCAGGTCAGTCGCAGCCAGAGCCACCAGGTGCCGAGCCATTATATTCGCCGCCAGACCCTGAAAAATGCCGAGCGCTATATCATTCCAGAGCTCAAAGAGCACGAAGATAAGGTACTGAACTCCAAGTCCAAAGCACTGGCGCTGGAGAAAAAACTGTGGGAAGAGCTGTTTGATCAACTGCTACCGCACCTGGAGCAATTGCAAAATGCCGCCAACGCTCTGTCGGAGCTGGATGTGCTGGCCAACCTGGCCGAACGGGCGGACACCCTGAACTACTGCCGCCCGCAGCTCACCGAAGCGCCTGGCATTGAAATCACCGCCGGACGTCATCCAGTCGTGGAGCAGGTGTTGAGCGAACCGTTTATCGCCAACCCGATCTCATTGCACCGGGATCGCCGGATGCTGATCATCACAGGTCCGAACATGGGGGGTAAATCGACCTACATGCGCCAGACGGCCCTCATTGCCCTGATGGCTCATGTCGGCTCATTTGTCCCGGCTGAAGCGGTCAGCATCGGTCCGCTGGATCGGATCTTCACCCGGATAGGCGCGTCAGACGATCTGGCCTCCGGCCGCTCGACCTTTATGGTCGAGATGACCGAAACCGCCAATATTCTCCACAATGCCACCCCGAACAGCCTGGTGCTGATGGATGAAATCGGCCGCGGCACCAGCACTTACGACGGCCTGTCCCTGGCCTGGGCCAGCGCCGAGTGGCTGGCGGAGAAAATCGCAGCCATGACCCTGTTTGCGACCCACTATTTCGAACTCACCGAGCTGCCATCCCTCATCGATGGCCTGGCGAACGTTCACCTGGATGCGGTCGAACATGGCGATGAAATTGCCTTTATGCACGCCGTCCAGGAAGGCGCAGCCAGTAAATCCTACGGCCTGGCTGTCGCCAGCCTGGCCGGGGTGCCGAAATCGGTGATCAAGCGGGCAAAAACCAAGTTGCTGCAGCTGGAAGCCAGTGGCCACCAGCAGGCGATTGACGCACCAGTATCACAGCCACAAACAGAGCAGCAGCTCACCCTGCTACCGGAGCCGAGCGAAGTGGAAGAAGCACTGGCCGGCGTCAACCCGGATGAGCTGACCCCACGCCAGGCGCTGGATGAGCTCTACCGCCTCAAAGCCCTTCTGTAATACCAAGCACCAGCGATCAAAAAAGGGTTGATGCCAGCGCATCAACCCTTTTTGTTTGTCCTCTATGAGTCTCGACTTATACCAATCAAAGTAAGTCAGTGATCAGAAATAGCGCCGGAAAAATGTTTGAGAACAAGACAGAATTTTTAGATAAGTAGTTATTCTACAATCAAAAATTCTAACGCAGTTATCGAGCATTTTAACAAGCTAGGATGACCCCTTATTTACTGCGATTGGTATTACAACTGCTCCTGATTAAACAGCGATTCAATATTCAGTCCCTGGTGAGTCAACATGTCACGCAGGCGGCGCAATCCTTCAACCTGGATCTGACGGACCCGCTCCCGGGTCAGACCAATTTCACGGCCAACATCTTCCAGCGTGGACGCTTCATAACCGAGCAGACCAAACCGACGGGCCAGCACTTCACGCTGTTTCGGGTTCAGTTCCTGCAGCCAGGTTACAATCGACGTCTTGATATCGTCATCCTGAGTCGAGGTTTCCGGTCCGCCGCTTTTCTCATCCGGGATGATATCCAGCAGCGCTTTCTCCGAATCGCCGCCAATCGGATTGTCCACCGAGCCGACCCGCTCATTCAGGCGCAGCATTCGGTTCACATCGTCAACGGACTTATCCAGTTTCAGGGCAATATCTTCCGCAGTCGGCTCATGATCCAGTTTTTGCGCCAGCTCACGGGCCGTCCGCAGGTACACATTGAGTTCTTTAACCACATGAATCGGCAGTCGGATCGTCCGGGTCTGGTTCATGATCGCCCGCTCGATCGTTTGTCGGATCCACCAGGTTGCATAAGTTGAGAAACGGAAACCGCGTTCGGGATCGAATTTCTCAACCGCACGGATCAGGCCCAGATTACCTTCCTCGACCAAGTCCAGCAAGGCCAGGCCACGATTGCTGTACCGCCGGGAGATTTTCACCACCAGGCGCAGGTTACTTTCGATCATCCGCTTGCGGGCAACCTCATCTCCCCGGAGTGCACGACGAGCATACAAAACTTCTTCTTCCGCAGTCAGCAGCGGAGAAAAGCCGATTTCCCCCAGGTAAAGCTGCGTCGCATCCAACGCCTTCTGTGTTGCGCCGTATTGCGACATATCGACATCATCAGTAGTGTCTACTTCAGCGGCTGCCTTAGTCTCGATAGCTTCCGCGTCCAGTTCCATATCGTCTTCAAAGTCGAAATTGTCGACATCGGTAGCAGTATTGCTTCTACTCATAGCGCCTCCCAGATGGCGAGTTAGCAAAACATCACAAGATTACTGTGCCATATTGTCTACTTGGGTAGGTACCGTAACGGATTCACGGACTTACCTTTGTAACGGATCTCAAAGTGCAAACGGACACTGCTGGTACCAGAGCTACCCATGGCAGCAATTTTCTGACCGGCTTTGACCGTCTGTTGTTCCCGGACCAGTATCCTGTCATTGTGAGCATAAGCACTGAGATAGTCATCGTTGTGCTTGATGATCACCAGGTTACCGTAGCCACGCAAGGCATTGCCTGCATAGACCACGACCCCTGCAGCCGAGGCTTTGATGGCCTGTCCCCGCTGACCGGCAATGTCAATTCCCTTATTGCCGTTTTCAGAACTGGAGAATTTTCCAATCACACGTCCCCGTGTCGGCCATGACCACTTGGCCACCTTGTTACTGACCGGCTCCTTTTTTGTAACAACTTTGTTACTTTTGGAATTTTGAGAGTACTCTTTTGTGCGAGCCTGATCAACATCTTTATTGCTGGATTTTTGCTCTGACTGTGCAGGTTTTGGCTTGTTTTTTGCCACAGGTGGAACCGGCTTCGGCTGGGGGGCGGGCTTGGGCGTAGGCTTCGCCGCTGGTGCCGGAGTTTTGCTGACTGTTTTTTCTGGGATTTTGACAGCCGGGACCGGGGCGGGCTTGCCGTAAGACGGGGCAACGTATTTGGGCTTCCACAGCTCCAGGGATTGCCCCGGGTAGATAGTGTAAGGGGGAGAGAGTTGGTTATTGGCGATGATCTCTTTGACATCCCTGCCGGTAATATAGGAGATAAAGTACAGGGTATCACCCTTTTTCACGGTGTAATAACTGCCACGAAAGCTACCGCGCTCCAGGCTTGTATAGTCTTTGCCGACGCTGGCAACCGGCGCCGGGGAGTGACTGCTACAAGCCGACAGCAGCAACATTGCTGCCGCGACCGTTGTTTTTCGCCAGGACAAAGTACTCACCGCCATTTTCATCGCCCGTTATGCCAACTCTCCGGCAATCAACGGCACAAAACGAACCGCTTCGACATCGTGATAGCGATATTGATCGCCCTGACGCACGATCTGTTTCAACACCTGAGATGCATCACCCACCGGAATAATCAGTCGACCACCATCAGCCAGCTGGGCCAGGAGCTCAACCGGGATCTGCTCGGCTGCTGCGGTCACGATAATGGCATCAAACGGGCCTTTGCTCTGCCACCCCAGCCAGCCGTCACTGTGCTTGGTTGAGATATTATGCAAATCCAGCTGCTTAAAGCGGCGCTTGGCTTGCCATTGCAGGGCTTTAATCCGCTCCACGGAATAAACATGATCCACCAGATGTGCCAGCACGGCAGTCTGGTAGCCGGAGCCGGTGCCGACTTCCAGGACCCGGGCGCTTGGGGTCAGCGCAAGCAGCTCGGTCATTTTAGCCACGATATAAGGTTGCGAGATCGTCTGGCCATTGCCAATGGGCAAGGCATTATTTTCATACGCTTTATGCGATAGCGCTTCATCAATGAACCGCTCGCGAGGCACCGCGTCCATCGCCTGCAGGACCCGCTCGTCGCGGATCCCCTGTTGATGCAAAAATGTCAGCAAACTATGCCGCTCTTCCACATAGCGCATCCTTATTTGGTCTCCCCTTGTGCCAGCCATTGCTGCATCCCTTCCAGCGCATCATGCGCTGTAAGATCAACCTGCAACGGCGTAATCGAAACTTGCTGATGTTCAATCGCATAAAAATCAGTCCCCGGCCCGGCATCCTGACACGCCCCAGGAGGACCCAGCCAGTATATCGCCTTCCCGCGGGGGTCGGTCTCTTTGACCATTTTCTCAGCCCGGTGGCGCGCACCCAGGCGTGTCACCTGCCATCCGTTCAGCTGAGACAGCGGCACATCCGGAACATTGACATTGAGGATCTTATTGGCCGGCAGCGGCTGCTCCGCCAGTTTAGCGACAATATCTTTCACCACGTGGGCTGCCGTCGCAAAGTAACGCGAGCCAACCAGCGAGACCGCGATTGCCGGCACCCCGAGGAAATGCCCTTCCGTCGCTGCCGCAACCGTGCCGGAATAAAGCACATCATCGCCTAAATTGGCACCGTGGTTGATCCCGGCGACCACCAGGTCCGGGCGATAGTCGAGCCACTCGTTCAGCGCAAAGTGAACACAATCGGTCGGTGTCCCTTCCACGGACACCCGGCGCGTGCCTTCTTCCCGAATCCGCAACGGCGTTTCCAGGGTCAGTGAATTGGAAGCTCCGGAGCGATTGCGATCCGGCGCCACCACCGTGACTTCACCAAACGCCTCCAACGCTGTGGCCAGCGTATTGATCCCTTCGGCAAAAATGCCATCATCATTACTGATCAAAATTCGCATGTCTGCCATCCTCTAGCTCACGCTCAATCATTAATTCTCTCACCACCGCAGTCGCAAAACAGCCTGCCGGCAGGACAAAAGACACGGTCACGGTTTCATCATGTTGCTGCCATACCATTTGCTGCGGTTGCAGCAACAGCGGGCGTCGCTCATGGCGCATACGGTTGTCGCGAATCAGCTTGAGCAGCAACGGCTCCTGCTCGACCACCGCCATTTCCAGCGCCTCAGCTTCTGCCGAAGTCGGCAGGGCATTATCCCCCATCATCGGCGCGGTGATCGCCAGCTCGCCCCGTTCAACCCGGGCCTGAATATCAGCCGTCACGGTGTCAATCACCACATCCTGCTCAGCAGTTGGCCCCTGCAGGTAATCCCCGGCCAGCACCGTGTGGACATTACCCTGTTCAATCCGTGCAGAAAGCACCTGGTTAAACAACCAGGAGCGAGCCGCAGACAGATAGAAGCTGCGCTTGCTCTTGTCACGAACGCGAAATTCATCATTGCCCCAGCTCCGGGCCTTCACCACATTGTTGCCGTGATGGCCGAAGCGCTGCTCACCAAAATAGTTCGGCACCCCCTGGGCTGCAATTTTTTCCAGGCGGGCGACCACGTCCTGCGGCTGATCCAGCTCGGTCAGGCGCAGCTCAAACCAGTTGCCTTGCAGATCGCCCGGGCGAAGCTTTTTATCGTGACGTGCGGTTTCGAGGATTTCTACCCCCGGGTGAGTCGCCTCGAACTCGGACAGATCCGGATCCGGCTTGCCCGGCAAATGCACACTGAGCCACTGCTCGGTCACAGCATGGCGATCTTTCAGCCCGGCCCAACTGACATCGCGGGATTTCACCCCGCATGCTTTGGCCAGCTCATTGACCACATACTTAGTGTTTTCACCGGTTTTGCGGATCTTCACCATCAAATGCTCACCGGCACCGGCAAACGCAAAACCCAGAATTTCTTTGACCACGAAATGTTCAGGCTGAACCTTCATGCGTCCCTGGCAACTCGGCTGACCATACAACCAGCAAAAGCTGTCCATTAGATTAGACATATAAAAATACCATATGGAGGCAGTCACACACTGCCGCAAAGCAGCTGACCGTCAGGGCCGGCTACACTGATTCTCATGATTGTTGCTGAAGCAGAACGACAGCTTCACAGGCGATCCCTTCCTTGCGGCCGGTAAACCCCAATCGCTCGGAAGTAGTCGCTTTGACATTGATGTTACCCAGGTCAGTTTCCAGATCGGCCGCAATCGCCTGGCACATCGCCTCAATATACGGCGCCATTTTCGGCGCCTGGGCAATAATGGTCACATCCAGGTTCCCCAGACGGTAGCCTTTGGCTTTCACTTTACTATAGACATCACGCAGCAAAAAACGGCTGTCCGCACCGGCCCACTCAGCATCGGTATCAGGGAAGTGACGGCCGATATCCCCGGCGCCAATCGCCCCCAGCAGCGCATCACACACCGCATGCAGCGCCACATCGCCGTCGGAATGGGCGATCAGCCCCTGCTCGTACGGAATCGCCACCCCACCAATAATGACCGGTCCTTCACCACCAAACTTATGCACGTCAAAACCGTGTCCAATGCGAATCATGGCTCATCCTTCATCAATTGTTGTATATAAAATTCGGCCAGTGCCAGATCTTCGGGCTGGGTAACTTTGAGGTTATCCGCCCGTCCCGGAACCAGCCGGGGTTGCAAACCACAAAACTCCAGCGCCGAGGCCTCATCAGTGATCACCGCACCTTGTGCCAGCGCATGCTTGAGTGAATCGCGCAACTGCTGGACCCGAAACATCTGCGGTGTCAGCGCATGCCAGAGATCGTTCCGGCACACGGTTTCAGCAATGCCCTGACAGCCATTGCCCCTTTTCATGGTATCGCGCACCGGCGCGGCGAGAATGGCGCCGCTGTCACTGTGCAATGCGGCCGTGATCAATTTGTCCAGATCCGCCAGACGTACACACGGCCGGGCCGCATCATGAACCAGCACCCAGCTCTGCGCATCATCAATTGCTGCCAGTCCGGCAAATACCGAATCGGCTCGCTCAGCGCCCCCGTTAACCACAGTGATCCGCGGATCATCGGCCAGCGGCAACGCCTGGAAATAAGGGTCCGTCGGGCTAATGGCTATCACCACCCGGCTGATGGCCGAATGGCTCAGCAGCCGCGCGACGGTATGTTCTAAAATCGTTTTGCCTGCAACAGGCAGGTACTGTTTGGGTCGGTCCGCTGCCATGCGGCTGCCAATCCCGGCTGCCGGCACCACAGCTGTGATGGTTTCGGTCATGAATTCAGGTACTGCTTTTCGCTGATTACATCTACACGTACTGGTACGCCGCCGGAGCTGGCAACGACCGCACAGTTACTCACCGACGATACGAAAGAATGTCTCGCCCGGCTTGATCATCCCCAGGCCGTTTCGGGCCCGCTCTTCGACTGCCTCCTGACCGCGATGCAGATCATGGATTTCGGCATACATCTGATGGTTGCGCTGGGCAAGCTCGGCATTGGCCTGCTGCTGCAAGGCAACATTTTCCGTTGCAGTCAGGTAGTCACTCATGCCGTTTTTACCCAACCAGAAATCGTACTGTAACCATGCCAGCACCATCAGTAGCGCGACCGTGAACAAACGCATACGGCTCCCATTCTTTCAATCCGTGTACGGCACTTTTGCTCCCTCAGCATGATCTTGGCGATCACCCCGTGGGGCTATTTAGAAAATAGCCCTAATAATCCCATAAAGCGCTGGGTGTGACTAGGGCCAGTTCAAGGCAAACTGATCATAAAAAGGGCTGATGACCCGCAAGATAACCTTCTGAGCAGCAAGCATTTCAGTACAGAGACACAGGCTTCAGGCGAAAAAAAACCGCCTGAGTCAGGCGGTTTTCTCGGTGCGGATGATTTGAACTCACCCGAGCGGTCCAGCGTGGATTACGCTTGGCCTTTCACTTCTTTCAGACCATTGTACGGTGCTTTTTCACCCAGCGCTTCCTCGATACGGATCAGCTGGTTGTATTTCGCAACACGGTCAGAACGGCTCATAGAACCGGTCTTAATCTGGCCCGCTGCAGTACCCACTGCCAGGTCGGCAATCGTTGCATCTTCAGTCTCACCTGAACGGTGAGAGATAACCGCAGTGTAACCGGCGTCTTTCGCCATCTTGATCGCAGCCAGCGTTTCGGTCAGAGAGCCGATTTGGTTGAATTTGATCAGGATAGAGTTCGCAACACCTTTCTCAATCCCTTCTTTCAGGATCTTGGTGTTGGTTACGAACAGATCGTCACCCACCAGCTGGATTTTGCCGCCCAGCAGTTCAGTCTGGTGCTTGAAGCCGTCCCAGTCAGACTCGTCCAGGCCGTCTTCGATAGAGACGATTGGGTATTCATCAACCAGGCCAGCCAGGTAGTGGTTAAACTCTTCAGAAGTGAAGATTTTACCTTCACCTTTCATGTTGTAGTTGCCAGCTTCTTTATCGAAGAATTCAGAGGCCGCACAGTCCATCGCCAGCGTCACGTCTTTGCCCAGCTCATAGCCAGCCATCTCAACCGCTTCTTTAATTGCAGCCAGGGCAGCAGCATTTGATTCCAGGTTCGGCGCGAAACCACCTTCGTCACCAACTGCAGTGCTCATACCTTTCGCTTTCAGAACTTTGGCCAGGTTGTGGAACACTTCAGCACCGATACGCAGACCTTCTTTCAGGGTCTTGGCACCGACAGGCTGGATCATGAACTCCTGGATGTCGACGTTGTTGTCCGCGTGCTCACCACCGTTGATGATGTTCATCATAGGCAGCGGCATAGAGAATTGACCTGGAGTGCCGTTCAGCTCAGCAATGTGCTCATACAGCGGCATGCCTTTTGCTGCCGCAGCGGCTTTGGCGTTGGCCAGAGAAACAGCCAGGATTGCGTTTGCACCGAAGTTAGACTTGTTGTCAGTACCGTCCAGGTCAATCATCACCTGATCGATGTCAGCCTGAGCTTTCGCATCCTTCCCAACCAGTGCTTCAGCAATTGGGCCGTTCACAGCTTCAACAGCTTTCAGAACGCCTTTACCCAGGAAACGAGACTTGTCGCCGTCACGTAGTTCAAGTGCTTCGCGAGAACCAGTCGATGCACCAGACGGCGCAGCAGCCATACCGACGAAACCGCCTTCTAGGTGAACTTCCGCTTCAACAGTTGGGTTACCACGTGAATCGATAATTTCACGACCTAGAACTTTAACGATCTTAGACATTATGTTTCCTCTTGCTTTATCTTCAATTTAAAAGCTAAAAAAATAGCTGCAACGCTTATGGTTACAGCTATCCGTAATCCTTACTTATTCAGCTCACCGCGCAGGTTCTCGCCCGCCGCCTTCACAAAGCCTTCAAACAGCGGATGGCCATCGCGAGGTGTTGAGGTGAACTCAGGGTGGAACTGAGCCGCCACGAACCATGGGTGGTTCGGGATCTCGATAATTTCCACCAGCTTCTTGTCTGCAGACAGACCCGAAACTTTCAAGCCCGCTTTCTCCAGTTTCGGCAGCAGGTTGTTATTCACTTCGTAACGGTGACGGTGACGCTCGTGGATCGTCGCGTTACCGTACAGTTCACGGGCTTTCGAACCTTCGGCCAGGTGACATAGCTGTGACCCCAGACGCATGGTGCCGCCCAGATCTGATTCTTCGCTACGCTCTTCCACTTTACCTTCACTGTCAATCCACTCGGTGATCAGACCCACCACCGGGTGTTTGGTATCAGCATTGAATTCAGTCGAATGCGCGCCTTCCAGGCCCGCGACATGACGGGCATATTCGATCAGCGCGACCTGCATTCCCAGGCAGATCCCCAGATACGGGATTTTGTTCTCACGGGCATATTGCGCCGTGGTGATCTTCCCTTCTACGCCACGGCCGCCGAAGCCGCCAGGAACCAGGATTGCATCCAGGCCTTCCAGCACTTCTGTGCCTTTCGACTCTACATCTTGTGAGTCAACATACTTGATGTTAACCGACAGGCGGTTTTTCAGGCCTGCGTGCTTCAGGGCTTCGTTGACCGACTTGTACGCATCCGGCAGTTCAATGTACTTACCGACCATCCCGATGGTGACTTCATCTGTCGGATTGGCTTCTTCGTAGATCACCTGCTCCCACTCAGACAGATTGGCTTCAGGGGCAGTGATGCCGAAGCGCTGACACACCAGATCATCCAGGCCCTGGGCTTTGATCAGTTGTGGGATTTTGTAGATGGAGTCGACATCTTTCATCGAGATGACGGCTTTTTCCGGCACGTTACAGAACAGTGCAATCTTGGCACGTTCGTTCGCCGGGATCACGCGGTCGCTCCGGCAGATCAGCACATCCGGTTGGATCCCGATCGACAGCAGTTCTTTCACCGAGTGCTGGGTCGGTTTGGTTTTCACTTCGCCGGCCGCTGCCAGGTAAGGGACCAGCGTCAGGTGGGTAAACATGGCGCGCTCACGGCCCAGTTCAACGCCCAGCTGACGAATCGCTTCCATGAACGGCAGGGACTCGATATCCCCCACAGTACCACCGACTTCGACGATCGCCACATCATGGCCTTCGGCACCGGCAATCACACGTTCTTTGATTTCATTGGTAATATGCGGGATCACCTGAATGGTGGCACCCAGATAGTCGCCACGGCGCTCTTTACGCAGCACGTCCGCATACACGCGGCCAGCCGTAAAGTTGTTGCGCTTGGTCATTTTGGTACGAATGAAACGCTCGTAGTGACCCAGGTCAAGGTCGGTCTCTGCACCGTCTTCCGTTACGAATACTTCACCGTGTTGAATCGGACTCATGGTGCCTGGATCAACGTTGATATAAGGGTCTAGCTTCATCATGGTCACTTTCAGACCACGCGCTTCGAGAATCGCCGCCAGAGAAGCTGCAGCAATACCTTTACCTAGAGAGGATACGACCCCGCCCGTAACAAAAATGTAATTCGTCGTCATGTTTTACCTGGAAGATTGGTATAGAGGATATAAAAAGTATCTGGACGGGAAATTAGTATACCAGACACACTTTATCGCCACAACGTGAAAACTATCACAGCATTCGCAGTTTTTTTTTGTCTCAAATCAAAGATCCCCAAGTAGGCTATCGTCAGCACCTCAGCCACTCAACCGTGTTGCAGCACCGGGTTAACGCTCACGCTGTTTGACGCGATTCCACTCATGATCCAGCGTTTCCAGAGAGCACTCTTCAACACGCTTTCCTTGTTCTAGCACACTTTTTTCAACTTCGCGAAAGCGGCGCTCGAATTTCTGATTGGCCCGCTGCAACGCCACCTCCGGTTTCACCTGAAGGTGACGGCTAAGGTTGACCACCGCAAACAGCAGATCGCCGATTTCATCTTCGACTCTGTCCTGGGACGGTGCCACCTGGATGGCCTCTTCCATCACTTCGTCAATCTCTTCGCGTACCTTATCCACCACAGGTCCCAGACTGTCCCAGTCAAACCCGTGCTTGGCGCAGCGCTTTTGAATTTTCTCCGCCCGAATCAGCGCCGGCAGCGCCTTGGGAATATTGGCCAACAGGCTGAGGTCTTCGCCTTTCTCGGCCCGCTCTTTGGCTTTTTCCGCTTCCCAGTTAGCATGGATATCGGCTTCGCTGGCAAACTCAGTGTTACCGAACACATGGGGATGGCGACGGATCAGCTTTTCATTGATGCTGCGAACCACATCATCAAAGGCAAACAGCCCCTGCTCTTTGCCGAGCTGGCTGTAAAAAATCACCTGAAACAACAAGTCGCCCAGCTCTTCGCGAACCTCGCCCCAGTTCTGCTGCGCAATGGCATCAGCCACTTCATAAGCTTCTTCTAGGGTGTGCGGCACGATAGAGGCAAAATCCTGCTTCAGATCCCACGGACACCCCGTCTCCGGATCTCGGAGTTTGGCCATAATTTCGATCAGTTGCTCGATTGGCGCCGGTGCTTTATCACTCATGTCAAATACTACCTGTTTAATCTGCTGGCGATACAAAAACGGGCAGCCAGGCTACCCGTTGTCGCAATGCGTTGTTCGCGCTTGAACGCTGACAACCTTAATGAAGCCGCTTGGCCTCAGCAACGTCTTTAACCTGCTCGACCCGCTTGAGCACCCGGCTCAGCACTTCCAGATCGGTCAGCTCCAGATCGAAGTCCATGATCGACATCTGCTTTTTGAAATCAATCCGGCTCTTCACCCCAGCCACTTTCACCTTCTCGTTGGCAAAGGTATTGGTCAGCTCCTTGAGCAGCCCGTTGCGCTCGGCGGCAGTCACTCGCACTGTCAGGGTATAGTTACCGACAAAGCCACCGCCCCAAACGGTATCAATGATCCGCTCCGGCGCGACATGGCGCAACTCTTCCAGCTGCTCGCAGTCCTGCCGGTGCACGGAAATACCGCGCCCCTGGGTGACAAAGCCCTGGATATCGTCGCCCGGAATTGGCTGACAGCAACGTGCCAGATGGGTCATCAGGTTATCGACCCCTTCGACCACCACGGCATCGCGCTGCGGTTTCTTGATGGTCCGGGTCCCGGTCTCGCTGAGTTTCTCCAGCAGTTGCTGATCTTCTTCCTCGGCGGTGGGCTTGTTGACCAGGGCATTGATGTGGTTAACCACCTGGTTGATCCGCAAGTCGCCGCTGCCGATCCCGGCATACAGCTCTACCGGCGAGGGCACATTAAACCGCTTCAGGGCATAAGCTTCGGCATCTTTGAGCGTCGCGCCAATTTTGGCCAGCTCGGTCTCCAAAATCTCGCGCCCGGCGAGGATATTCTTATCGCGATCCTGTTTGCGGAACCAGGCATGCACCTTGGCCCGGGCCCGGCTGGAATTGACAAAGCCCAGGTTCGGGTTCAGCCAGTCGCGCGACGGGTTCGGCTCTTTCTGGGTGATGATCTCAACCTGATCGCCCATTTGCAGATGATAGGTAAACGGTACAATCCGTCCTTCCACCTTGGCCCCGATACAACGGTGCCCCACTTCCGAGTGGATGTGATAGGCAAAATCCAGCGGAGTGGCATTCATCGGCAAATCGACCACATCCCCTTTCGGGGTAAAGGCATAAACCCGGTCATCAAACACCTGGCTGCGCAGCTCTTCGAGCATCTCGCCGGAATCGGACATCTCTTCCTGCCAGGCCAGCAGCTTACGCAGCCAGTTGATTTTCTCGTCGTAGGCCGACTTGGCGCCGCCGGTTGCGCCTTCTTTATATTTCCAGTGCGCGGCCACCCCCAGCTCCGACTCTTCATGCATCTGCTTAGTCCGGATCTGGATCTCGATGGTTTTCCCTTCCGGTCCCAGCACCACGGTGTGGATCGACTGATAACCGTTCGGTTTCGGATTGGCAACGTAGTCATCGAACTCTTTCGGCAGATGACGGTACTTGGTATGCACCACACCCAGCGCGGCGTAACAGTCCTGCAGCTGATCGGCGATGATCCTCACCGCCCGGACGTCAAACAGCTCGTCGAATGCCAGGTTCTTCTTCTGCATCTTACGCCAGATACTGTAGATATGCTTCGGGCGACCGTGGACTTCCGCCTTGATATTGGACGCCTTCATGGCGCGGTCTAAGTCTTCGACAAAATGCTCAATATAATGCTCACGGTCGATCCGACGCTCAGACAGCTGCTTGGCAATCTGCTTGTAGGTATTGGGGTGGTTATAGCGGAAGGCGTAATCTTCAATTTCCCATTTGAGCTGACCGATGCCCAACCGGTTGGCCAGCGGGGCATAAATGTTGGCACACTCCTTCGCTGCCGCGCGGCGCACCTCATCCGGCTCATCTTTGACGGCCCGCAGGTTACAGATCCGCTCGGCCAGCTTGATGACCACGCAGCGGAAATCATCCACCATCGACAGCAGCATCCGGCGGATGTTATCCACTTGCGCCGACTGCGTCGCTCCTTCGGTCGTGGATTTTAGCTGACCGATCGCCGCCATCTGCTCCACCCCGGCCACCATCTGCGCGATGGGATTCTGGTAATCTTCCATGAGCTGCTCGTGGCTGTAGACGCCCACCTCTACCAGCGGGAACAGCAAGGCTGAGACCAGGGTGTCCTGATCCATACTCAGGGTCACCAGGATCTCAACCATCTCGCGACCGCGCCACAACAGCTGTGGCGCCGACGGTTCCTCGCCCGTCAGCTCGATACAACGTTGATAGGTGTGTTTGATCTGCTTCGCCACACCGGCGTCCTGCTTCAGGCTCTCGACCCAAGCAGCAAGCTCAAATGTCTCATTTTCCTTTAAATGCGCACCGCGAACTGCGACCATTTCTCTATCCTGTTGTTCTATCGTGATTCAACACTATTTTTTGCGACCCTGCTCCGACTGGATAAACAAGGCCATTGATTCTAAGTGTCCGGTGTGAGGGAACATATCCAGCATTCCCAAACGCGCCAACTGATACCCCTGCTGCAACAAGACCTGACTGTCCCGGGCCAGCGTGGCCGGGTTGCAGGACACATACACCACTCGCTCTGGAGCCAGCTTGACCACATGCGCCATCACGCCCGCCGCCCCCGCCCGGGCCGGATCAAGCAAAATCTTGGAAAACGGCGTCTGCGCCCAGGGCTGAGTGGTCACATCCTGCTCCAGGTTAGCCTGGTAAAATTCGGTATTGGTCAACTGCGCCTGCGTCGCATTGTCCGTCGCCCGGTGGACCATCTCATCCACCCCTTCGACGCCGACCACCGCCTGCGCGACTTTGGCTAAGGGTAAACTAAAGTTACCTAAACCGCAGAATAAATCCAACACCCGATCCTGCGGCCCGACCTCGAGCCAGTCCAGCGCCTGCTGCACCATCCTGGCATTGACCGATGCGTTGACCTGGATGAAATCGCGCGGGGTGAAATAAAGCTTCTGTCCGTCCAGCGCATAATAAGGTGCCTCACCGGCAACGCGCTCCAGGCTGTCGGCCGTCGGAGCCAAGTACAGGATCACCCCGTACTGCTCGGCAAAACTGAGCAGGGCTGCCCGGTCTGATTCATTGAACGGCTGCAGATGGCGGATCATCACCACCCGGCCGTTGTCTGCTTCCACCAGCTCGACATGTCCGAGATGCTTTTTCCCCTTCAGGCCCGCCAGCAATTCCCACAATGGCGGCAACAATGCATTCAGGGATCCGACCAGTACCGGACAGTGGCTGACATCAACGATGGCTTTGCTCTGCTTGCGGCGAAAACCAAACTGCAGCGGCCCGCCCTCAGCGCGCAGGCTGAACCGCGCCCGGCGGCGATAGTGCCAGGCGTCCGCGGCAATGGGCGGCGCCTGTTCAAAAGACTGTCCTTGCGCCGAGGCGGCAAACTTGCCCATCAACTCGCCCAGGGCCTGCTGCTTGGCAGCCACCTGGCCGGCGTGGGACAAGTGCTGTAAATTACAGCCCCCGCACTGCTCATAGATAGGGCACTGCGGCTGAGTCCGCGCCGGACTGTCGTTCAGGCGCTTGATCACTTTGGCGCGGGCATACTGCTTTTTATCTTCGGTCAGTTGCACTACAACCGTTTCGTCCGGCAGCGCCCCGTCAACAAATACCGGCTTTTTACCGAGATGACCAATCCCGGCGCCGAGGTGATCGAGGCGGCGAATGGTCATTTCCTTGTGCTTGGTATCGGTTAATTTTCGTTTCTGAGGCTTAAAAAAGCGTGCCATAGTGTTTTGACTCACGGAGCAGATCAACCAAACTGAGTGATATTGCCAGCAGTTTGGTATTCGTTGATTGTCGAGCAGCCATCATTTCATTAAGCTAACGGCCACAGGTGGAGGACAATTCTCCCACAGAATCGCATTCTTGTAATTAAGAGAACCATGACCAAATATGGACTTCGTGCCAGGGTGTTCACCCTGACATTAGCACCGACGCTGATTATCGGCCTGCTACTGAGCGCTTTTTTCACCATGAGCCGCTACCGAGACCTCGAACATCAGCTGATTTCGACCGGTGCCAGTATTATCGAACCCCTTGCGATTTCCACCGAATACGGCATGACCGACAAAAACCGCGAAGCGGTCCGGCGCCTGATCAGCTATGCCCATCGCAAACACTCAGAGATCATCCGCAGTATTGCGGTGTTCGATGCCGACAACCAGCTGTTCGTGACCTCCAACTTCCACCGCAATTTTGAAACCCTGATGTATCCGGACGACCAGCCAATCCCACTACTGCTCGATACCCGGCTCCATGAAAATGCCCTGATCCTACGCGCGCCTATCCTCAGTGAAGGCCAGTTCAGTACTCTTTCCGATCCGGGACGCCAGGCCAAACCACTCGGCTACATCGCCCTGGAACTTGATCTCAGCGCCCTGCGCCTACAGCAATACCAGGAGGTCTTCACCGCCCTGATGGTCCTGCTGCTGGGCCTGACCCTGGCCTCACTGTTTGCCTACCGCCTGATGCGCGATGTCACCCGGCCGATTTCTCATATGGTCAGCGTTGTCGACCGGATACGCCGCGGCCATCTCGATGTCCGGATTGAAGGCGAGCTGCTGGGCGAGCTCGACACCCTGAAAAACGGCATCAACGCCATGGCGATCTCGCTGTCGGAATACCATATCGAAATGCAGCAAAGCATCGACCAGGCCACCTCGGATCTGCGGGAAACCCTGGAGCAACTGGAGATCCAGAACGTCGAGCTGGACATCGCCAAAAAGCGGGCTCAGGAAGCGGCGCGGGTGAAATCTGAGTTCCTGGCCAATATGTCCCATGAGCTGCGTACTCCGCTCAACGGCGTGATCGGCTTTACCCGCCAGATGCTCAAAACCCGACTCAGCAGCAGCCAACAGGATTACCTGCAAACGATCGAGAAATCAGCCAACAACCTGCTGACCATCATCAACGACATTCTCGATTTCTCGAAACTCGAAGCCGGCAAGTTGCTGCTGGAGAATATCCCGTTCGACTTCAGCGAATCGCTCGATGAAGTCATGAAACTGCTGGCGCCGAGCGCCCATGAAAAAGGACTGGAGCTGACGCTGAAAATCGACAACCGGATCCCGACCGGGATGATCGGCGATCCGTTGCGGATCCAGCAAGTGCTGACCAACCTGATCGGCAACGCGGTGAAGTTCACCGAGCGCGGCAATATTGATGTGTCGGTCGAACTCAAAGCAGATAAAGACGAGACCGTCGAGCTGCAGTTTATGGTCCGCGATACCGGGATCGGGATCTCCGAGCGTCAGCAGGCCCAGTTGTTCCAGGCGTTCAGCCAGGCCGATGCCAGTATTTCCCGCCGCTACGGCGGCACCGGGCTGGGGCTGGTGATCACCCAGAAGCTGGTCACCCAGATGGGCGGTGAGATCAGCCTGACCAGCCGCCTGCACCAGGGCTCAACCTTCTGGTTCAGCCTACGCCTGACCAAAACCGATCTGCCGGTCTCGCAGCCTATCGATACCACCTCGCTCACCGGCAAAAAGCTGCTGCTGATCGAGCCAAACATGCAGGCCGCCTCGATTCTGCAACAGCGCCTGATCCGGGCCGGGATCCATGTCACCTACCGCTCGAGCATGCCCGAGGAGGCCGAACAACATGAATTTGCCCTGCTCTGCCTGCCTCCGGGCGAGCAGCCGCCGATCGCCACCCTGCTCGATATGGTGTTTAAAGCCGAGCAACACAGCGAGAAAGTGATGGTCTGCCTGCCGACCACCGAGCTGGCGCTGTCAGAGCGCCTGATCAACGCCGGGGTAACTGCCTGTCTGCCCAAACCCCTGGCCCAGCGCAAATTGCTGGAAACCCTGATCACCGAGCCGGACGAGCTGGCAGAGCCAACACCGCAACTGCTGCCGACGCCGAGCCAGAACATCGTGCCGCTGACGGTGATGGCGGTGGATGATAACCCGGCTAACCTCAAGCTGATTTCCGCCCTGTTGAGCGAGCGGGTCGAAACCGTGATCACCGCCACCGGCGGGCGAAAAGCGGTCGAGTATGCCCACCAAAAACACTTTGATTTGATCTTTATGGATATCCAGATGCCGGAAATGGACGGCGTCACCGCCTGCCAGGAAATCCATAAAACCGATCTGAACCACCACACCCCGGTGATTGCCGTCACTGCCCACGCCATGGCCGGTGAGCGCGAGCGCCTGCTCAATGCCGGGATGGATGACTACCTGACCAAGCCGATTGAAGAGCACATCCTGCAACAAATCCTGGCCAAGTGGATCCGAACCGATGACACCGCGCCGGACGCAACCCCCAACGGTGAGCAGCTTGCCAACCCGGAACCACAACCGGAGCCCGTAAATCAAAATATCAGCTGGGATTGGGATCTGGCCCTGAAACAAGCCGCAGGAAAAGAAGAGCTGGCCCGGGACATGCTGCAGATGCTGCTCGACTACATGCCGGAAGTGGAAATGCTGGTCAATGAAGCGCTGGACGGCAAAGCGATCGAGTTGTGGCCGCCGATCCACAAACTACACGGCAGCTGCGCCTACAGTGGGGTCCCACGTTTGAAGAGCTTGTGCCACACGCTAGAAACCGCGCTCAAGGCCGGCGCCAGCACCGACGATATTGAGCCGGAGCTGTTTGAGCTCATCGATGAGATGAATAATGTCGTCAAGGCGTCCAAGGCCTACCGGCCCTAGGCCGCGACTCAAACCCGCCCCATCAAAAAGGCGAGCACTCAGCTCGCTTTTTGCTTCTCTGGAGCGAATCATACCTGAGGGATCACAGACGCAACGCCCAACAGCGATGCCATCCGTTTCAACTTTCAAGGATCACCGTTGCCACCGCATAGTGCTTCTCATCGGCAATCGTCAGGTGCACATGGCGGGCGCCCATCACCTGGGCAAGTTCTGCCGCTTTGCCGGACAAAGCCAGCACGGGCTTGCCCAGTTCGTCATTGCTGACGATGAAATCATGAAACGTCACCCCGCAGGCAATGCCGGTGCCAAGTGCCTTGGCGGCGGCTTCTTTGACCGCAAAGCGCTTGGCCAGATAACGGGCTTTGTGCCTGAGGCGATGAAAAATCGCCAGTTCATCCGGTGCCAGCACCCGTTCGGCAAATGCATCGCCGGTCCGGGCGTAGACTTGCTCCACCCGGCCGATCTCCGCAATATCGGTGCCCAGCCCCAGGATTGCCATTAGCGCTGGGCTTCCTGCATCACCGCTTTCATATCGGCGACGGCTTTGTGCAGGCCGTCAAACACCGCGCGGCCAATGATCGAGTGGCCAATATTGAGCTCATAGAGTTCCGGCAGCGCCGCGATCGGCTTGACATTATGATAGGTCAGACCATGGCCGGCATTGACCTTGATTCCCTGATCATGGGCATAGCTGGCCGCTGCGGCAATTTTCTTCAGCTCCGCCTGCTGCTCCGTTTCCGTCTCGGCATCGGCGTAGTGGCCGGTGTGCAGCTCAATGTAAGGCGCACCACAGGCGACGGCTGCATCAATCTGGGTCCGGTCGGCATCGATGAACAGCGACACCTTAATCCCGGCTGCTGCCAGTTTTTCAGTCGCCGCTTTGATTTTCTCCAGCTGGCCGGCCACATCCAGGCCGCCTTCAGTGGTCAGCTCTTCCCGCTTTTCCGGAACCAGACAGACAAACTCCGGCTTGGTGTCCAGCGCAATCTGAACCATTTCATCGGTCACCGCCATTTCCAGGTTCATCCGGGTCTGGATGGTTTCGCGCAGAATCCGAACATCGCGGTCGGTGATATGACGGCGATCTTCACGCAAGTGGATGGTGATGCCATCGGCACCGGCACGCTCGGCCACTTCCGCGGCATGCACCGGATCCGGGTAACGGGTCCCGCGGGCATTGCGCAAGGTCGCAATATGATCGATATTGACGCCAAGTAAGATGTTGTTCATTTTCCGGAACTCCTTCCTCTGAGGGTAAACAATTCCCTGCTTTTTAATGGTTTGCCGCCAAGATACGGTTTCAGGGCTATCCGTGTAAAGCGTTTTGCCGCCCGGAGCTGATCCGGGCTTTCAAAGTGTCTGGCAGCAATGGCCTTGAGCTGACGGCCGGTAAACGACAGTTGCCCCTGGACCATCGAGGCAATAAAGCCCCGCTGCTCGCGGTAGGTGTAGGTCATTTCATCCTCGACCGGCAGGCCGCTGCCGGCGCAGTGGAGAAAATCAATGCCATAACCGAGATGGTACAACAGAGCCAGTTCAAAACGCCGCAGTGCAGGCTCTGGGTTATCCGCCTGCGCCAGCTCGCGCAGCGCATTCAGATAATCCAGAAACAACACCGGGTAAGGGGTATTGGGCTCCAGTACCCGCGCCAGGATTTCATTGACATACATGGCGGAGTACAGGATATAGCTGCGCATCGGCAGACCGATGCTGATCGGTTCAGCCTGGGTCAGGACCGGCATTGAGCCCCGGCCTGACCACTTCATGAACAGCGGTGTAAAAGGTTGCAGCGCGCCTTTGAGGTTGGATCGCTTGCGGCGCGCGCCTTTGGCAAGGAGGGTGACACGGCCTGAGTCCTCACTGAAAACATCCAGGATCAGGCTCGTCTCGCTATAAGGACGCGAATGAAGGACAAAACAGCGCTGTAGCCCCTCCATGGTGCCCCTTACAGATCGTCGATATAGCCCAGGCTTCGCAGGGCGCGCTCGTCATCTGCCCAACCCGACTTCACTTTCACCCACAGCTCCAGGTAAACCTTACGCTCGAACAAATCTTCCATATCGATCCGCGCTTCGCGGCCAATGGTTTTGATCTTATCGCCGCCTTTGCCGATCACCATTTTCTTCTGACCCTTGCGCTCGACCAGGATCAGGCCGTTGATATCAAAACCGTCGGTATCAGGGTTGTAATCAAATCGCTCAATCTCCACCGTCACCGAGTACGGCAGCTCATCGCCGGTAAAACGCATCAGTTTTTCGCGGATGATCTCCGAGGCCATAAAGCGCTGCGAACGGTCCGTGACATACTCTTCCGGGAAGTAGTATTCCCCTTCCGGCAGGTGTTTACGGACAATTTTTTCGACCGCATCAACATTGGTGCCGTGCTTGGCAGACATCGGAACCACATCGACAAACTCCATCTTGCTCGCCAGTGCTTCCAGATGCGGGAACAGATCGTATTTCTCTTTGACGTTATCAACCTTGTTGACCAGCAACACAGTCGGCAACTGCGACTTGGCCAGCTTATTCAGCACCATCTCATCATCGGGTGTCCACAGGGTGCCGTCGACCAGGAACAATACCAGCTCCACGTCGGTCAGTGAGCTACTGGCCGCGCGGTTCATCAGGCGGTTGATGGTGCGTTTCTCTTCGATGTGCAGCCCCGGGGTGTCCACGTAGACCGCCTGGTAACCATCGCGGGTATCCACTCCCATAATCCGGTGACGGGTGGTCTGGGGTTTACGCGAGGTAATCGAGAGCTTCTGGCCGACCAAACGGTTCAGGAGCGTCGACTTGCCGACATTTGGCCGGCCGACAATGGCAATAAAGCCGCAATGTGTTTTGTCTGTCATGATTCCAACTGCTTAAGCGCAATTTCTGCTGCTGCCTGCTCTGCCTTGCGCCGACTGCCGCCTTTACCAACCACAGGCTTCTCCAGGCCTGCGACTTCACACTGTACGGTAAACTCCTGATTGTGAGCCTCACCGTGCACCTTAGTTACAGTATATGCAGGCAACGGCAAACGGCGCCCCTGCAGACACTCCTGAAGGCGAGTCTTGGGATCTTTCTGGTTAATCCCCGGTTTGATGGTTTCCAGGCGCGACTGGTACCAGCCCAGTACGATCTTACGCACGCTCTCAATGTCGCTGTCGAGGTAAATCGCCCCGATAATGGCTTCGACGCAGTCCGCCAGGATCGAATCACGGCGGAAGCCGCCGCTTTTCAGCTCCCCCGGGCCCAACAGCAAATGATCGCCCAGCTCGAACTCCCGGCCCAGCTCCGCCAGGGTTTTGCCCCGAACCAGGGTCGCGCGCATCCGGCTCATATCCCCTTCATCCACAGCCGGAAAGCGGTGGTAGAGATCGTCGGCAATCACGAAGCTCAGAATTGAATCGCCCAGAAATTCCAGGCGCTCGTTATGTGTACCATTGGCACTGCGGTGTGTCAGGGCCAAAGTCAGTAAATCAGTATTGTTAAATTGATAACCCAGCTTACGCTGCAGTTTATTAGCAGGAGACGTCATTTTTTCCCGATCAGTTTATGCCACCGATGCGACTGAATCGCACACCGGTAGGAATCCAAGATGGAAGTGCACTCTCAGCACTGCGTTCAAACTCAAAGCTGATCCAGATCCCGACCGCCTTACCCACCAAATTGGCTTCAGGCACAAATCCCCAATAACGGCTATCGGCACTGTTGTCGCGATTGTCACCCATGACGAAATACTGTCCTTGCGGCACCACCCATTCGCTGATCCCCGGACGCGGCTTGTAGTTCAAGACGCGGTCCCGCTTGAGCGGGTGGATCAGAATTTGGTGTTCTTGTTCGCCCAGTTGTTCATTGAACTGCACCAAACGGGTCATCCCCTGGCTGAAATCGCTGTCCGTCATATTGTCCAGCGGGACCGGAGTACATTCATTGCTGCCTTTCGGGGCCACACACAATTGTTTGTGAGCACTGTAGCGAACGGTATCACCCGGCAGGCCAACGACACGCTTGATATAGTCAATATTCGGTTGAGGCGGGAACTTGAACACCACAATATCGCCGCGCTCCGGCTCACCAGTTTCCACCAGCTTGTGTCGGAAAACCGGATCCCGCAGGCCATAGGCGTATTTCTCAACCAGGATGAAATCTCCCACCAACAGCGTCGGCATCATTGAGCCGGATGGGATCTGGAACGGCTCATAAATAAATGAGCGAAATACCATAATGAGCGCAATCACCGGAAACAGCGAACTGGTCGATTCGACCCAGCTCGGTTGCGGTGCTACGGCTTGTAGGGTTTTAGCATCGACTTGATCGCCGGCATTTAAGGCGGCGGCATCAATCTTCATTTGACGTTTCGGCGCCCAGAAAAATTTCTCCAGTACCCAAATGATCCCGGTGACCAGCGTGGCCAGCACCAGAATAAGCGAAAAAGTATTTGCCATTTTAATCCCTAATAAATGTAACAGTGCAGCAAGCGAACTTGCTGCACTGCTCAGTGGTTATTGCCGCGTGAACCCGGTAATCAAGCGATCCCCCAAGGAACCGGCAACAGCCATGAGTTTCGTTGTTACTTATCTTTACCCACATGCAGAATTGCCAGGAAGGCTTCCTGAGGCAGCTCGACGTTACCGATCTGCTTCATCCGTTTCTTACCTTCTTTCTGCTTCTGCAGCAGCTTTTTCTTACGACTCACGTCACCGCCGTAACACTTGGCGATTACGTTCTTGCGTAACTGTTTCACCGTTGAGCGAGCAATGATGTGGTTGCCAATCGCTGCCTGGATCGCGATGTCGAACATCTGGCGAGGGATGAACTCTTTCATTTTCTCAACCAGATCACGCCCCCGGTACTGGGCGTTATCCTTGTGTGTGATAATCGCCAGAGCATCGACCCGATCACCATTGAGCAGGATATCGACCCGAACCATATCTGACTCCTGGTAGCGCTGGAAGTTGTAATCCAGTGACGCATAGCCACGCGAGGTGGATTTCAGGCGATCGAAGAAGTCCAGCACCACTTCCGACATCGGAATGTCGTAAGTCAGGGCCACCTGGTTGCCGTGGTAGACCATGTCGACCTGCACACCGCGCTTCTCCACACACAGGGTGATAACGTTACCCAGGTAGTCACTCGGGACCAGGATATTACAGCGGGCAATCGGCTCACCAACAACCTCAATATCGTTGACCGCCGGCAGCTTGGCCGGGCTGTCGACATACACCATGGTGCCGTCGGTCTTCTTCACCTCATACACAACCGTCGGCGCCGTGGTGATCAGATCCAGATCGTATTCGCGCTCCAGGCGCTCCTGGATGATTTCCATGTGCAGCATGCCCAGGAAACCACAACGGAAACCAAAGCCCAGGGCCGCGGAGCTTTCCGGCTCATAGAACAGCGAGGCGTCGTTCAGACTCAGCTTGCCCAGCGCATCCCGGAAGTTCTCGTAATCATCAGAAGAGACAGGGAACAGGCCGGCATAAACCTGCGGTTTCACTTTCTGGAAACCCGGCAACGCCTCGGTACAACCGTTTTTCGCGTGGGTCAGGGTATCCCCCACCGGGGCGCCCAGGATGTCTTTGATACCACAAACCACCCAGCCCACTTCACCGGTTTTGAGAACGCCGGTGTCAACTTGCTTCGGCGTGAAGATACCCAGGCGATCCACGCCCCAGACCTGACCGGTGCTCATCACCTTGATTTTGTCATTTTTCTTCAGCTCACCGTTCTTGATCCGCACCAGCGACACCACGCCGAGGTAGTTATCGAACCAGGAATCGATGATCAGCGCCTGCAACGGCGCGTCCGGATCACCTTCCGGTGCCGGGATAGCGCTGACAATATTCTCCAACACATCTTCGACACCCAGGCCGGTCTTCGCCGAGCAACGGGTCGCTTCCAGGGCGTCGATACCAACGATTTCTTCAATTTCTTCCGCAACTCGCTCAGGATCGGCAGCTGGCAGGTCGATTTTGTTCAAAATCGGCACCACTTCCAGATCCATTTCGATCGCGGTGTAACAGTTGGCCAGCGTCTGGGCTTCAACCCCCTGACCGGCATCCACCACCAGCAGCGCCCCTTCACAGGCGGCCAGAGAGCGGGAAACTTCATAAGAGAAGTCAACGTGTCCCGGAGTGTCGATAAAGTTCAGCTGGTAAGTTTCACCATCTTTCGCCTGATAGTCGAGCGTCACGCTCTGGGCTTTGATAGTGATACCGCGCTCGCGCTCAAGGTCCATGGAGTCCAGCACCTGGGCTGCCATTTCACGATCGGAAAGGCCACCACAGACTTGGATCAGGCGGTCAGATAACGTCGACTTACCATGGTCGATGTGTGCAATAATCGAAAAGTTACGAATGTGCTTCATGAATTGGCGTGACTAACTCGTGATTAAAAATGAATGGGATCTACAGATCAATTTGGCCGATTCTACCCAATTTCACCGCTAGCTGCTATCTTTCGGTGCGGCATTTATCAATTGCGTTGCCGCAAGTGGGCTGCCTAACACCCGAATCAGGCTGGGTTTATAGGCTGTCTGATGTTCCAGTCGCCTGGCCAGCCGACGTGCCAGCAGCAGCCCGGCCCCGGCACTGAGCGCCGCGGTCAGGATCACCGCCGGCTCACCGCCGCCCGCCAGATCGACAAACCACCACTGGCCGACAACAGCGCCCAGAATCAAGCATAGCAGAGGCAGCACGTAGACTAAGAGGGCTGAATTGAGCATGCTTTGTTCGGGCAGACCAATTTCCACCACCTCGCCGACACGGACAGGCTCGCGGGTAGGAATATCGATCTGGTGGCTGCGTCCCGGCACTGCCTTGCTGACAATCCCGGTCCCGCAGCTGTCGCGAGAGGCACAGTGCCCGCAGCTGGTTTCCTGCTGGCAGCTGACGGTGATCCGGCCGGGTGCGACAGACACCACGGTCGCCAGTGAGCGCATCATGGTTGATCACCCTTGTTGTTCGCCGCCGTAAACGCCACTGATTCGGCAACCCGGCGGGCGGTAGCTGGCGGGATATCCCCCACCACCGTCACTTCTTTGCCCTTGGCCAGGTAGCTGTGCAGCGTCCGGCGTCCCTGGCGCACCAGCTGCTCACGGACCGTGTACTGATCCGCCGCGGCAACATAAATCGAAAAGCTGAACAAGCCGTCGCTGAACATTTTGCTCTCGACCGGGCGCTCGGTCATCATCAGCCGGTGACGATTATGCGACACCGTCTCGAACCCCTGCGGCAGCCACTTCACCTGCCAGCCCAGCTCAACCTGCGGCTGGGGCGGCAACTGTACCACCGCCGGTAACTCAATGTTTTTGAGGCTTTGCAGCACTTCCCCGACTTTCGGGTTCACCACATAAGACACCGCCCGGTATTGCTCCAGCGGCTCGCCGTCACGATCGAGCAAATCAGCCCGCATCACCAGCTTGCTCCGGGTATCGACCCACAACAGGTAGGAATAACGCGCCCCGTCTTTCGGCGCGACCCGCACCACATCACAACCGACCCCGGCTTCCCGGGCCCGGCCCATAGAAATGAAGTCATAATACTTCGCCAGGGCGGTGATATCGGATCTCATGATTGGCGGCAGCGGCGCCACCATCTTGTTGCTGTGGATGGTGAACGGATCCAGTCCCGGCTCAAAATAACTGACTTCGCTGCCGCGCTGGATCACTTCCCGCGGCGGCCCGCTCAGGTAAACCAGGTGCGCAAACGTCTCACCATTTTCCAAGCTATGGCGATAACGCAGCGGCTCAATACTATTTTTCTTGATGAGTATATACGACAGCTCATAACTGAGCTCGCGGCTAGCCTCGTCCATTTGATGTAACAAAGCCTCTGCCGAAGAAGCTGTTTCTTCAGCAGAGGCTTGCCATGGCATCAACAGGCTGACCAGTGTCAACGCACCGACCAGAATTTTTCTCATTTATCCGCCAGTTTAATGTTGTTCAAGCAAGGCTCTGTCAATACTGCCATCTTCAGCGTTTAAACGCAGTTGGAGTTCATAGTCCTGAAGCATGGCATTAATCCGTCGGCGTTGCTCCATCACTTGTGCTTCACTCGGCGCGGCATGATGGTTACTGCTCCGCACGGAGTCCCGGGTCAGACTAACAGGTTCGGCAACGCCGGCAAAAGGGATGGTCTGCAATACCGGAACTTGAGATTCTTCTGAAGAAACCATCAGGGTTTCCTCACCACCATTATATTGTTGCACCCCAACAATCACCGCCAGCGAAACACTGGCTGCGACCGCCACCTGACCCAATTGGGTCAGCCAGGCCGGTAAGGTGCGCTTGGCCTGCTGCGGGGACGGCTGGGCCTGGGCCTGTTCACGGACAGTTGCCAGATCTACCACAGGCGCAGGTTCGGTTTCAACCGGGCCTTGGTGTGCCGGTTCATCTTCGAGTGCCATCGCAACCCGGGCGGTAATATCCCAGTCCGGATTCTGGGGCGCTTCCCCTCGCATCACATCCCCGATCAGAGAATAATGCTGCCAGCTCTCCCGGCAGTCATCATCTGCGGCCAGCGCATTGATGATGCTCTGATCGAGCTCTTCACCATCGAGTAGTGCCGAAATCTTTTGCTTATCAGCCATGTTTGTTCACCGTTTGGCTTAACATTTAACGCTGCATCAGAGGGCGAATTCGTTTTTCAACAGCCTCTCGTGCACGGAAAATACGTGATCGCACTGTACCGACAGGACAACCCATTACCTCAGCAATTTCCTCATAGCTGAGTCCTTCCAACTCACGTAAGGTAATTGCTGTTTTCAGATCATCCGGTAACGCTTCAATGGTACTGAAAACAACCCGCTTTAATTCGTCAGACAACATTTGGTTCTCAGGGTTCGATATTTCTTTCAGCGCATTGCCGCTTTCGAAATATTCGGCCTCTTCCGCATCAACATCGGATGCCGGCGGACGCCGCCCCTGAGCCACCAGGTAATTTTTTGCCGTATTCACGGCAATCCGGTACAGCCAAGTATAAAACGCACTTTCACCGCGAAACGTCGGCAGGGCACGGTAAGCTTTGATAAAAGCCTCTTGAGCAACATCCGGCACATCACCAGAGTTACTCACATACCGAGCTACCAGACTACATACCTTGTTCTGGTATTTCGCAACAAGCAGGTTAAATGCCTGCTTGTCTCCTCGCTGTACCCGCTCTACTAGGACCTGATCAGTTTGCTGCTCGCTCATTCGAGCGTGTACTCCTATATCTGTCTTTCACTCGGATTTCCTGCACCTGCCGCAAGTCTCCACCGACGCGCAATGCCACAGGCATTGCGCCGGGCCCACTGTTCAAAGCCCAGGCAAAACAGGCATCTATGAAATAAATGAGCATGAGCACTTATTCAGACTCAATGCGCCAAACAAAGTTCCCGCCATCAACATTATTTCTGCTTCACAATGCACGATTTCTGATTACTGAGAAAACTGTATTGCAATTAGGTTAACGGACGATTATACCTCGTCAAGATATGAAGTGGTTAACCCGCAGTCAAAAATGAACAAATGAGACGGATTTTGCTACCATAGCGTCACTACCACAGGGATATGATATTGATATGAACGAGAATCGTGAACATCTGTGCGACGTGTTAGTCATCGGCAGCGGCGCGGCCGGACTGTCATTGGCACTGCGACTGGCACCGCTAGGGAAAGTGATTGTCCTGAGTAAAGGCCCGCGCAGTGAAGGCGCGACCTATTATGCCCAAGGCGGGATTGCCGCCGTCTTTGACGAGTCGGACAGCATCGAATCCCACGTCCAGGATACCCAAATTGCCGGGGCCGAACTATGTGACGAAAGCGTAGTGCGCTTTATTGCCGAGAATGCCAAAGACTGCGTGCAATGGCTGATCGACGGCGGCGTCCCGTTCGACCGTGAAGAAAGCGACAGCGACGATGCCCCGCGCTATCACCTGACCCGCGAGGGCGGCCATAGCCACCGCCGGATCCTGCATGCGGCGGATGCCACGGGGATGGCGGTTCAGAACGCCCTTCAGGAAAATGTCCACAACCACCCCAATATCGAGGTGCTGGAGCGGCACAATGCCCTGGATTTGATCACCCATCAGAAGCTCGGCAACACCGGACAGCCTAACCGGGTGCTGGGCGCTTATATCTGGAACCGGAACCAGGAAGTGGTCGAAACAGTACGCGCCAAATTTGTCGTGCTGGCGACCGGTGGTGCCTCCAAGGTCTACCAGTACACCTCCAACCCCGATGTCTCTTCCGGTGACGGCATTGCGATGGCCTGGCGCGCCGGGTGCCGGGTTGCCAACCTGGAGTTTAACCAGTTCCACCCGACCTGCCTGTTCCACCCGGAAGCGCGTAACTTTCTGCTGACCGAAGCCCTGCGTGGTGAAGGCGCCTATCTGCGGCGCCCTGACGGCAGCCGCTTTATGCCGGATTTCGACAAGCGGGCCGAGCTGGCGCCGCGGGATGTGGTGGCCCGGGCCATTGACTATGAGATGAAACGCCTCGGGGCAGATTGCATGTATCTGGATATCAGCCATAAGCCGGCGGACTTTATCCAGAAGCACTTCCCGACGATCCATGAAAAGCTTCTCACCTACGGCATTGATATCACAAGCGAGCCGATCCCGATTGTTCCGGCCGCCCACTATACCTGCGGCGGAGTGATCGTCGACAAAGAAGGCCGCACCGATCTGGACGGGCTGTATGCGATTGGCGAAGTCAGCTATACCGGCCTGCACGGCGCCAACCGCATGGCCTCGAACTCGCTGCTCGAGTGTGTGGTTTATGCCTGGGCGGCAGCGGAGAGTATCACCCAGGCGCTGGACCACGTCAGCCTGCCTGAGAGTCTGCCGGACTGGGATGAGAGCCAGGTCAGCAACTCGGACGAAGAGGTTGTGATCCAGCACAACTGGCATGAACTGCGACTCTTTATGTGGGACTATGTCGGTATTGTCCGGACCACCAAGCGCCTGGAACGCGCGATGCGGCGGATCCAACTGCTGCAGGAAGAGGTCAACGAGTATTACGGCAACTTCCGGGTTTCCAACAACTTGCTGGAACTCCGTAACCTACTGCAGGTAGCCGAGCTGATTGTCCGCTGCGCGCTGGAACGCAAGGAAAGCCGCGGGTTGCACTACACCCTGGATTACCCGAACCAGCTTGATACCCTTCAGCCGACTATCCTCACGCCGGATCAGCCGTGCTGACACTTCAAGCCAAGAAGCGATGAATGGGCACAGCCCCCCAATAAACAAGCGAGCGGGATCCCCGCTCGCTTTTTCGTTTACTCAGAAAGCCTGACGCTCATAGTTAGATTCATACCTTAAAGGCCGCAATCGACTGATCCAAAGATGATGCCTGGCTGGCAACGGCATTGGCCGCCTGGGCATTTTCATGTGCCACCGCAGAGTTCTGATCGGTAATATCCCGGATCGAGGTAACATTGCGGCCAATTTCTTCCGACACCAGACTCTGCTGCTCAACTGCCGCTGCAATCTGGGTGCTGGTATCCATAATCAACTGCATGTCGGCCATGATCTGGCTAATTTTCTCCTCAGCACTATCCGCCTGATGCACACTTTGCTCGCCCTGCTCCTGGCAGCGGCCGATATGGCTCACCACCTGACCGGTCTGCGCCTGGAGCGAGGCGATAATGGTGCTGATCTCCTCAGTAGACTGGCGGGTCCGCAGCGCCAGCGAACGCACTTCATCAGCCACCACGGCAAACCCCCGGCCCTGCTCCCCGGCACGCGCCGCTTCAATCGCCGCGTTGAGCGCCAGCAGATTGGTCTGCTCCGCAATCTCTTTAATCACGTCGAGCACCGAGCCGATACTGCCCGACAAGCCCGACAGGCTGGAGACTTCCTCACCGGCCAGTGCCAGCCCTTCCGCCAGGGAGCGAATCCGAGCTTTGGTCGCGCTGACCTCGTTCAGCCCGGCTTCCGCCCCCTGGTACCCCTGCTCGGCATTCCCGGCGGCGTTCTCGGTATTTGAGGCGATTTCCCGGATAGTCACCCCCATCTCGGTAATGGCGGTGGCGACAGAGTCAGTTTCGCTCTGCTGCCGCGCCATCGCCGCTTCCGATGCCTGGCTCCGGTGCTGCAGCTGGGTAGACGCCGCCCCCAGTTCGTTCACGGCGTGATGCACATTACCGACCAGGTAGCGCAAGCTCGCCAACAGCCCGTTAAAGTTCACAGCCATCTCAGCCAGCTCGTCTTTACCGGTTTCATCGGCCTTACAGGTCAAGTCATGGCTTTCCGCAATCGTGGCCATCAACTGGCTCAGATTTTTCACCCGACGCTGGATCGACTGGCTGATCAACCAGGAAATGCCCACCAGCAACGCCACAACCACCAACACGGCCACCACCGTAAGCTGATTCACCAGTCGGTATTCTGCGGCGACCTGAGCTTCGAGCTGCTCAACCATTTCGCCGAACACCGCCTCCACCTGATGGGACTGGCCGCGGATCTCACCGCGCAAGCCTTGGTTGTGACTCAGGCCGATGGTCTGCTTCTGGGTAACGATCCGGGCAAAAGCCTGCTCAAACTGGCTGAACTGGTGCCCAAAGTCTGCCTGCAGCAATGCAGCGTAACGGGTCAGCCCCGCCTGATAAGCATCAAGATAAGCCTGATCCCCGGTGATCAGAAAGAGTTTCGCCGCCTCATCCAGGCTAAAGACCGCCAGAATATCCCGCTGCTGTTCGCTCGCTGCATGGATCAGTTGCTCCGATGCCGCCATGAAACTGCCGGCAAGCCCATCGGCTGGCGTCAGGCCAAGCTGCTGATACCCTTGGATCAACATCATCATGCCCTGCTGGTAGTTCCCCATCACGCTGGGTAATGATTCCAGGCTCGGAATCGTGATCGACAAACTGTGTAGATCCTGATTGAGCGTCTTCATCTGAGTTTGAAAACGCTGATAGTTATCCTGAAACTTTTTCTGATATTTCAGATCCATCCGCATCAGAAAGTCTTTTTCATTACGACGCAGGTTCAGCAAGGTGACTTCCAATTGCGCCACCTGGGCCACTGAGTCATTAATCATCATGACCCGCTTGTTGGCCAATTGACTCATCCCCAGGACAGCCACCAACGCCGTGACGGCCAAGACGGTCAATCCGATTAACTTATACTTAATTTTCATTTCCACTACTTCCTGCCTAACTGTGTCCCCTAGGCATGGGCGTCACCCGACAATCTAAGGTGAAACTTCAGATGTTTCTTTATCGCCCGACAGATGCAAAACTTTAGAAAAATCGCCTAAGAACGACACGCTAAACCGGTCAAGTACGGTACAATATGTTGCACGGATACCATATTCATATAATTAAAACTATAAGTTCAAGATGGATATTTACTTTACTCTCTTCGTGCTATGGCATATCAAAGACAAGGCTCGATACCCGGAAACCTCACAGGCATCATGGCAGATCAATAACCAGTGCCGTCGGGTCACCTGATGTAGCTCGATCAGAATAAAGTACCGGGTCTGGATTTTGACTCGGTTCACACGCCACCATGATTGCTGCCAGCAGACACGATTCGGCGCTTTCAGGATCAGACGGCCCTGATGGCGAAGAATGAAATGATACTGGCCCAGCCACTCGTGCCAGAGTAACTCGCAACCAATCAGCAACAGAGGAAAGGGGAAAACACCACGGCCCCAGGCGAGCAGCAGGAAAGCTGCCGCACCGGCGTAAAATATCGTCAGTGCGGCAACAGAAAGTCGGGAAGGGGAAACCTCAAAATCAGCGAAGCTTGCTGTTGTTGTGAGCGACAATGCGATCCACCATGGCGGCATGAGCTGGGTTGTCACTGCGACCATGCTCCATCACCCAGGTAAAGAGATCCGGATCATCACAGCGCAGCAGCGAAATAAAATCCTGTTGCTCCTGCTCGTTTAGCTCATCAAAGCACTCTTCGAAAAACGGCATGATAATCACATCCAACTCCAGCATCCCACGACGGCATGCCCATTTCACCCGTGCTTTTTCTTCTGCACTCAACATATCAACCTCAATGTACTTACACCAAGCGGCCTGGCGCTCCACAGTGATTCGGGGCTGCCAGCAGCGCTCATCTGACTCCAGGAACCACAATATTATCAGCCGTGACCGGGCTCGCCTATGCACAGACAAAAGCAAAACATCAAGATGAGAGCTAGCACCAGTTTATCCCGACACCACCCGCCATGGCACCATGTTTGACGCCGTTATTGTCAGTTTTCCCGTTCTCTTCAGCACGCTATCTCCAATACCCTATCAGATGAATCAAGTATTTGGGCTGACAAACCGATGCTTGCGATTTAACATAGCAAGTAACCCTGAAATTCACCCATTGTAACGTGCCGCTCGCCTCAGCGATGGAGCCCGGCAAGTTACCGCACATCATGGAAATCCTATGAGCACCTGGTCAAATGTTCTGAACTTCAACAAGATAGCCTTAACTGAACAAGATAACCTGCCGGCGCTGGCGCTGGTCGACCTCGCCGGCTGGGGCCTGATCACTCTGGTGGGCGACGACAAGAAATCCTACCTGCAAGGGCAGGTCACCTGTGACGTGGTCTCACTGGCGCAGGATCAATCCACCCTTGGTGCCCACTGTGATGCCAAAGGGAAGATGCGCACCGTCTTTCGCCTGTTCCACCATCGTGAGGGCTACGGCTTCTTCCAGCGCCAAAGCGTGATGGCGACCCAATTACCGGAGCTGAAGAAATATGCCATTTTCTCCAAGGTAGATATCGAGCAAAGTGACGAGATCCTGCTGGGCCTGACCGGCCAAGACGCCAGCGCTATGATCGATCAGGTTTTCGGCGGCGAAGGCGAGGTGCGTGCCATTGAGGGCGGCACCGCTGTGAACATTGATGCCGAGCGCTGGCTACTGGTGCTCAGCACGGAGCACGCTGAAACCGTTGCCGGCAAACTGGCGGCGGACGCTGTGCTGTCTGACAGCACCCTGTGGGATCTGTACGATATCCGCCGCGCGATCCCGCGGGTCGATGCCGCCACCGAGCTCGAGTTTATCCCGCAGGCGATGAATCTGCAGGCCCTGGATGCGATCAGCTTTACCAAGGGCTGCTATACCGGCCAGGAAACTGTGGCCCGGGCCAAATACCGCGGGATCAACAAGCGCGCGATGTATATCGTCAGCGGCCCGTCCGAGCAGTGCCCGCAGGCCGGTGACGCACTGGAGCGCAGCGTCGGCGACAACTGGCGCAAAGGCGGCACCATCATTGCCGGTTACCAGTTTGCCGACGGTCAGGCAATCGCCCTGGTCGGCCTGCCGAACGATCTCGATGAAGACAGCCAGTTCCGCTTAGCCGGGCACGAGGCGATCTGGCACAAGCAGCCGCTGCCGTACACGCTGGACGAAGACAAGTAACAGGCCGCTACGCATGCAAACCCCTGTCACTTTTCTATTGCAGCAGGAAGGCGTTGACTACCGGCTCCTTCCCCACAGTAAGCCGGTCAGAACCATTGAAGAAGCCGCCCTGGAGCGTGGTGTCGCCCCAGAGCTGATGGTTAAATCCATTTTGCTGCGGGATATGAGCGGCTTTCATGTGCTGGCGTGCGTCCCGGGGCCGGCCCAGGTCGATCCGAAAAAAGTCCGGGCCCTGTTTGGCTGCCGCCGGATGACTTGCGCCGATGCCCGTGATGTCGAGGAGGTGACCGGGCTGCGGATCGGGACCGTGGCCCCGATCGGCCTGAAAACCCCGATGCCGGTTATTTTTGACCACGCGATCCGACAATTTTCAACCGTCAATATCAGCAGCGGCGATCGGATGGCGGGGATCGAACTCAGCATGGAGGATCTCCAGCTACTGTGCGATCCCCTGTTTGCCGATATCTGCCGCTAGGGAGAGGAAAAGCGTGGAGTCAATCAACTGGCGCGGGGTCGACCTGAACCTGCTTATCGCCTTTGCCGCTTTGATGGAAACCCGCAGCGTCACCAAAGCCGCGGAAAAACTCTCCATTGGCCAGTCGGCGATGAGCCACAACCTGTCCCGATTGCGAACGCTGATCAACGATCCACTGTTCGAACGCCGTGGCCATCATATGGTGGCCACCGACAAGGCCAAAGAACTGGCGCCGGTGATTGAGCAGGTGCTCCAGTTGATCACGTCCGAGATCCTGCAACCCAAAGCCTTCAACCCCGAAGCAGATCGGAGTACCATCCGGATCGGTCTAACCGACTACGCCGAACTGCTGTTCGCCCCGGTGCTGTTCGATGCGATCCTCAGCCAGGCTCCAAACTGCCAATTAAGCTTCCATAAGGTGGATCGCCACAATTATCAGGCGATGATGGAGGATCAGGACATTGATTTGGTGATCGGCTCAATGAACCAGCTCCCCCGGGAACTCGACGGCCAGTACCTGTATACGGAAGATCATGTGTGCCTGTTTGACAGCCAGGCGACCGGCCTGAGCGCCCCGATCGATCTGGCACGCTATATCCAGACCCCCCAGGCCTTAGTCACCCCTGACGGTAAGCTGGCCAGCGCGGTCGACCAGCAGCTCCGGGCGCAGGGGGTTTCACGCCACGTCGCCGTCGGCTCCGGCAACTTCCTCACCATCCGCCACCTGCTGAGCGGGCGCAATCTGCTGTGCGTGGTCTCCACCCTAATGGCCCGGATCACCCTTTTCAATGACGACCTGACCCAGTGTCCGCCGCCGGTGTCCATCCCGGATTTTGATATCAGGATGATCTGGCGCAAGCGCAATGCCAGCCACCCCCGCCTGACTTGGTTACGGCAGTGTGTTGGGCAAACCGTTAAAAACCAGGTGACGCATCTGCGTCAACAGCCCCCTCCTGAAACGTAAGACTTTCGGGCACCGAATCAGCAAGCTAGCCAGGGCTCAGGATGTGTGATGGTCGCGGCTGCCAGCCTCCCAGGCGAGGCAGTCTGCCATTGAAATGCGCCCCGCATCCCCCATTGTAGCGACTGTCGGGTTTGATCTGGCTCAGAAAACCGATAAAACTCTGACAACTCAGACCAGAGCGCCGATTTAGCACAAACCCCTATTCGCTGACCCGAATTTTACAATTTATCACTACAACATCGGGTATGCTCAGCCCGGATAAACCACAACAGATCGCGTTCCTGCCCCGTTTCGTGCCGCTAAGATCATAAAAAATCGAAAAATATTGAATATTTTTCACGGGCCGCCCGCTGTTCGTGCCACATCCCACCGAGCAAGCACCGTCAACGCATCAGAATATTATTCTGAACCAGACGCAGTAGCACAAAAAATTACTCCATAATGACCAATTTAACATTATTATTATGCTGTAAGTGTCACAAAAGTTTCATAGCCGATCCGATATAATCAGCGCTGTCAAAAACAAAGATTCACAAACCAGACAAGGTTGGCTTTTATGCGCATGTTCAAACGCTACGTGCCCAAACTGATTGCAAAACACGTTAGCCGTTTATTTAGTGGAAGGATCTACATCGACGGTCGCGGCGGCTATGAATTTAATAACGGCATACTTCTGGTGCCGGTCAAAGCCCAACAGCGCCACTTTCAGACCGTCAATGAAGTGAATCAGGAGATTAAGCGAATGAAAGACCATACGGCCTGAACACCCGGCTTGAATGAGGAAGCCCAAGCGGGCTTTCTCTGCTATTCCGACTCATCAACCAGATCCAGGTAGTTATCCGCATCCAGCAGATCTGCAACTTCGCTTTCATCTTCGGCCTTAATCTGAAACAACCACCCATCCCCATACGGATCGGTATTGACCAACTCCGGTGAACTCTCCAGCTCTTCATTCACAGCAACCACATAGCCAGTCAGCGGGGCATAAATGTCCGATGCTGCTTTGACCGATTCTGCCACCGCACAATCCTCACCGGCTTCCGTCGCCGCGTCCACTTCCGGCAACTCGACGAACACCATGTCTCCGAGCATCGACTGGGCATGATCGGTAATGCCGATGGTATAGACACCATCGCCTTCGGGACGGACCCATTCATGGGTATTGGTAAACTTCAATTCAGAGGGAATATAGCTCATCGTCAAACTTCCTTATGAAAGCCTGCCTCTCGCCCTTCATTTCAGTCATGCGATGAAGCAGATACGGTTAAAACATCGTCAAGCTTCTCAACGGACATGGCAGCCGCCAGACGTTCGTTATTTACTGTAGGAGATAAACCAAGAGGTACGCAAAAAAATCATAACATCCGCTCAGATCCGGCCGCTTTCCTTCGCCTTGCCTTGTGGATCCCGGCGCTAAAAACAGAAAAACCGCCAACAGGCGGTTTTTCTCTCACAAGACTATACGGCATCACGCGAACACTTAACGCGTGTAACGGGCCAGGTCCGGTAATTCGCCGCTCAGCCCCAGGGCGCGGCGCATAAATTCATCTTTAACACCCGGCGCCTTATCAGCCAGCAGCATGCCCAGATCCCGGAACAATTTTTTCGCCGGGTGGCTGCCGGCAAACAGCTCACGAAACGCCTGCATCGCTGTGATCATCTTGGCCGCTTCTGCCTTGCGCCAGCGCTCGTAGTGGCGCAGGTGGGCTTTGTGGCCAAGGTCGAGGTCCTGCTGCCACAGGGCTTTGAGCTCCTGAGCCAGGCTGGCGGCATCAAGCAAGCCGAGGTTCACGCCCTGCCCGGCCAGCGGGTGGATGGTGTGGGCCGCATCGCCCACCAGCGCCACACGCTCGCGGACAAAATCACGGGCATAGCGCATCTTGAGCGGAAATGCCTGCCGCGCGCCCTCCACCCGGCACAAGCCCAGGCGGTGATCAAAGGCGCTGGTAAGTTCCTTGTTAAATGCCTCGTCAGATAAAGCGACCAGGCGCTCGGCCTCTTCTGGGGGCACCGACCAGACAATCGAGCACAAGTCGCTGTCCGGCAGTGGCAAAAACGCCAGCGGGCCTTGCGGACGGAAGATCTGGCGGGCCGTCATCCCGTGTGGTTCGGCACAGCGGATATTGGCCACTACAGCGCTATGACCATAATCCCAGTGGGTCAGCGGAATGTCCAGTTGCCGGCGCAACCAGGAGTTGGCCCCGTCGGCCCCGACCACCAGTTTAGCGGTCAGGCTTTTGCCGGATGCCAGGCTCAGCCAGGCTTCGCTTTCGCCAAAAGCAATACTCTGGCACTGCTCCGGCGCCAGCAGGGTCACATTGGGCAACTGGGCAACCCGCTCCAGCAACGCCAGCTGGATCACCCGGTTTTCGACAATATGTCCCAGATTCGGCTGGGCCAGGCGCCCGGCCTCAAACGCAATCGCCGCAAAGCTGTCCTGCTCCCAGACCTGCATCTTGTCATACGGACTCAGGCGACGTGCTTCGATCCCTTCCCAGGCCCCGACCCGACGTAAAATTCGTTCACTGGCCCGGCTCAGGGCTGAGACACGGATATCCGGCAGGGGACCCAGTTCTTGTTCCGGCAACCGGCCCTCCACCACCGCGACCCGTAATTCGGTCTCTGCCAGGGCTGCAGCCAGCGTCAGGCCCACCATACCACCGCCAATAATGGCAACATCTACACTTTGCATCATTATTATCTTTCTACCTGCCTCATTGCCCGCCGAACCAGCGGTGTTTTGATTGTATCGAGCATGCTCATTGCCATCAGGCCGCTATTGCGCCCAACCACGAAGGGAAAGCTGGTATTGGCAAACAAACTGACCAGCCCGGAAGTCAGAGTCATCGTCGCTTCCCGATCCGGCTGTCGGCGCTGACGGTAACGACTCAACACCGCGACACTGCCCGGATCGTCGCCCCGGCTCAGCCCCTGAACCACTTCCTCGGCCAGAGTCATCACATCGCGCAAGCCAAGGTTAAAGCCCTGACCGGCGATCGGGTGCAGGGTCTGGGCAGCATTGCCGACCACCGCTACCCGGTGTGACGTCAGTCGCTGCGCCTGACGCAGCAGCAGCGGATATGCACAGCGGGCCCCGGTTTTCACCAGCTGCCCCAGTCGCCAGCCGAACGCGTTTTGCAGCGCCGACAGAAACGCATCATCATTCCAGCTCAGCACTTTTTGCTGATCTTCCGGCCGGATGCACCACACCAGCGAGCTGCGCCCTTCCGACATCGGCAGCAGCGCAACCGGACCGCTCGGGGTAAAGCGTTCAAAGGCGCGGCCCTGATGCGGCTCAGCAGTCGTAATATTGGCAATGATCGCCACCTGATCAAAATCCTGCTCCTGGCGTCCGATCTTGAGCATCTCGCAGCAGGCAGACAAAGCGCCGTCCGCCGCCACCAGCAATTTGCCCCGGATCATCTCGCCCTGATCCAGGGTCAGGGTGATCCCGTCCAGCTTTCGCTCGATCCCGGTGATCGTCGCCGGACACAGCAGATCAACCTGCGCCAGCGCCGCCAGACGCTGGTGAAACAGGGCGCCGGCATCGGCCAGCTCGATCACATAGCCCAGGGCATCGACCGCCTGCGCACCGGCATCGATATGCACCATGCCGGCATGGCCCTGATCCGACACATGGATATGCGAAATCGGGGTGGCCAGCTCAGCCAACGGCTGCCAAACGCCGATCTGCCCGAGGATCTCTGCCGATCCCAGCGACAGCGCAATACTGCGGGCATCATAGCCCGGGTGCTGATCCAAACGCGGTGCCACGGCTTCCACCACAGCAATGCGCAGCTGCCCTTTGCCCAGTTTGTCCAGCGCCATGGCCAGGGTCGCCCCCGCCATGGCGCCACCGGCAATGATCACATCATACTGCTTCACATCCAGTCCCCATGTGTTAATGATTAGTGCAGGGTCGGCTTCTGATCCGGACTGATCCCCGGAATATACGGCTTTTCCTCATCCGCAGTATCCTGCTCACCCTGACGCTGGCTCAGCTCGACCAGGCAGGTCAGGATACATTCCGGCACATAAGCCAGCACGTTGTCGAATAGTGCTGCCTGCTCCGCCAGATCGTCATCTTCGTCAATCCCCAGCTGGGCAATTTCTTCCAGAATAGAAATGGCTTCGGTGACCTCCGGCGACAGCTTGTGTTTTTCCACCCCCATCAGGCCCAGGCCGGAAATGAAGTTGGTCGCCCACTCGCTCAGGCCTTCCGCGCGCAGCAGCAAATCCGCGTTAGCTTCCGGCAGTAATAGTGAGACATGAAACTCCGCATCCGCCAGCTCAGCGGCGGTCGAGGTGGTCAGTTGAGTCACCAGGCCGCCCAGCTCCGCAGCCGCGGCGTCATACACGCCGCTGACGGCTGCCTTGGCGCCGTCCGTCAGGGGGGCGCCTTCGTTGGCATAGTCACAGACCGGGCCGACCCAGCTTTCATCTTCAACCGACATGCCACCGCAAATCATCCCGCTCAGCAAGCCATGGAGCTCTGACGGCGTGACCGCCAAACCGTGATCCTTGAAAGCCGCTTCCACCGCTGTATACGCGGGTAATGTCACTTTGCTCATGGGCGTTTACCTTAATTTCATTGGTGCTCATTCTAATTGTGGTATGCTACCACTAAGGCGCAAAACAGGCTAATGACCTGGCACCAATTCGCAGCCTTCATCCCCTTTTGGCACGCGTTGCAAAGTACCGGAAAGTCTGCGCCGGAGCAGCGCGAAGACCAACTGGCTAGTCCCTGACCACTTGTGGCAAAGCGTGACGCACAGGCTTGCATGTTGAAAATGCTTTTTCTATATTTAGCCACCTATCGCGAATCGTCGGCGCTGGCTGAGACAGCCAACTGGCACGGAGCAAAAAAATAAGTTTATGAGTACTCAGGCTGTTGAAATTCAAATTTTAGGGCGTAGCCTAAAGGTAAATTGCCCGCTCGGCCAGGAAGCAGCACTCCGGGCTGCTGCCGAAGATTTTGATCAGCGTCTGCAGGATTTGTCCGAACGGACTAATATCAATAATGCCGAGCAGTTGTTGATGTTCACCGGCCTGAACATTTGTCATGAACTGCATAGCGAGCGCCAGATACAACAAAGCAATGACGAAGATTTATCCAATAGAATCAACCAACTAACAGAAAATTTGGATAAGGCATTGCAAATTCAACCAAAGCGTTGATAATGAATTGACCCTGGGGTGTACGTCAGTGGATTAACGTCCCCGAGCCGATAAGCAAAAAACCAGGATCTGCTTTGATTAGCTACTGAGCAGGCTCAGCTCGACTGAGAAGCCTACGGTTAATGTTGCCGATCCACCTTGAACGTCTGGTTCAAGGGCCACAATTCACAACGGCACCTTGGGGCATCCCTATCTTTAACGAGAAACGGCAACGGATACGCGCTTCTCGGCACTTGTCTTCATTTTTCTGCTGAATTCTCACAGTCACCGGATGACCTATGGAACAACCGATTCAGCCATCTTCACCGCGCCAGCATATTCGTCAGCACATTCGCCTGCGTCGCCGCGCCCTGACGCCAATCGAGCAACAGCAAGCCAGCGATAAGCTGCTGATCCGGTTTCAGCAACTTCCCAGTGTCCTGCAGGCAACCCATATCGCCCTGTACCTGGCCAGCGATGGGGAAATTGACACCCGACCGCTCATTAACTGGCTGTGGCAACAGGGAAAATGCGTCTACCTGCCGGTACTGCACCCGTTCAGCAAGGGACATCTGCTGTTTCTCCACTACACGCCGGCCACCCGGATGACCCGTAATAAATACCGGATTGATGAGCCACGCCTCGATATTCGCCTGGTCAAACCCGTCTATGAACTGGATCTGGTCTGCACCCCGCTGGTGGCGTTTGACAGCACCGGCCAACGCCTGGGCATGGGCGGCGGTTATTATGATCGCACGCTTAACCGCTGGCACCACCACCGGCAAGGGCCGCAGCCGCTGGGGCTGGCTCATGACTGCCAGCAGGTCGACATGCTGCCGTTTGAAGCCTGGGATGTACCACTGCCGGAAATTCTGACCCCGAGCTGCCATTTCAACTGGGAGTAACGGCGGGAGGCGCCCAAGAATTGCCTGACGCCCGGCTTGGGGTTCGCTATAATCAGCGCTCCGCGCAACGTTTGTCATCACTAGGAGAAAGGCATGACACAAGATGAAATGAAGAAAGCTGCCGGTTGGGCTGCACTGGATTACGTCAAGAAAGGCAGCATTGTCGGGGTCGGCACAGGCTCAACCGTGAATCACTTCATCGATGCTCTGGCAACCCGTAAGGAAGAAATCAAAGGCGCCGTGTCGAGCTCAGTCGCCTCGACCCAGCGCCTGGAAGAACTCGGCATTCCGGTGTTCGATGCCAACGAAGTCTCCGAACTGGATATCTATGTCGACGGCGCCGATGAAATCAACGGTGATTACGACATGATCAAAGGCGGTGGCGCCGCCCTGACGCGCGAGAAAATCGTCGCCGCCATTGCCAAAACCTTTGTGTGTATTGTCGATAACACCAAACAGGTTGAGGTACTGGGCCAATTTCCGCTCCCGGTGGAAGTGATCCCGATGGCCCGCTCCTACATCGGCCGCGAGCTGGTGAAGCTGGGCGGCGATCCGGTCTACCGTGAAGGCTGCGTGACCGACAACGGCAACATCATCCTGGATGTGCACAACATGCAGATCACCGACCCGAAAGTGCTGGAAGATCAAATCAATGCCCTGCCGGGCGTGGTCACCGTCGGCCTGTTTGCCCACCGTGGCGCAGACGTCCTGCTGGTCGGTTCTCCGGAAGGCGTGAAAAAGTTCGAAAAATAAACCGTGCTTTGACCTCAGCGGCTGAGTCCTGTTATTTGATTACAAAACGGCATAATTTATGCCGTTTTTTCTTATCTTTATTGTAATATTCTTACCCATGGTGACTATTTTTTGATACTTTAATACCAGCATGTAGCAAACGTTTGAGTCAGGGCCAAGGGCACCGGTATGCAGGTATTACCCACATGCTAGCCGTTTCTGTCCGCACGCTGGTTTCCCGCCTGAGAGCGCCGACTCATGTTTTTAAGGATGAGAACCCAATGGCTAAAGTTTCACTGGATAAAGACAAAATTAAGATTCTCTTGCTCGAAGGGGTTCACCCGTCAGCAATTGAAGTATTGCAACAGGCCGGCTACACCAATATCGAATATCACAAAGGCTCCCTGGCCGGCGATGAGCTGTTGGAAGCCGTCAAAGATGCGCACTTCATCGGGATCCGCTCCCGTACCCAGTTGACCGAAGAAGTTTTCAGTGCCGCGCAAAAACTCAATGCCGTCGGCTGTTTCTGCATCGGGACCAATCAGGTCGATCTCGATGCCGCCATGCGCCGCGGGATCCCGGTTTTCAATGCCCCATTTTCCAATACCCGCAGCGTCGCCGAACTCGTGCTGGGAGAAACCCTGTTGCTGCTGCGCGGGATCCCGGAAAAAAATGCCAAAGCCCACCGGGGCGAGTGGCAGAAATCGGCCGACCACTCCTTTGAAGCCCGCGGCAAAAAGCTGGGGATCATCGGTTACGGCCATATCGGGACTCAGCTGGGGATCCTGGCCGAAAACCTCGGTATGGACGTCTACTTCTACGATATCGAAAACAAGCTGTCCCTAGGCAATGCCACCCAGGTCCCTTCCCTGACCGAACTGCTCAACAAGTGTGACGTGATCAGCCTGCATGTGCCGGAAACAGCTGAAACCCAGGACATGATGGGGGCCGAAGAATTCGCCCGCATGAAGCCGGGCTCGATCTTTATCAATGCCGCCCGCGGGACTGTGGTCGATATTGATTCGCTATGTAGCGCGCTGGAGAGCAAGCATCTGGCCGGTGCGGCCATTGACGTGTTCCCGGTCGAGCCAAAAACCAACCTGGACCCGTTTGAGTCGCCACTGACCAAGTTCGACAATGTGCTGCTGACCCCGCACATCGGCGGCTCAACCCAGGAAGCGCAACAGAACATCGGTATCGAAGTCGCCGGCAAGCTAGCCAAATACTCCGACAACGGCTCGACCCTGTCAGCCGTCGGTTTCCCGGAAGTCTCGCTGCCGGAGCACCGTGACTGCTCGCGCCTGCTACACATCCACGAAAACCGCCCGGGGATCCTGAACCAGATCACTACCATCTTCGCCTCGGAAGGGATCAACATTGCCGCGCAATACCTGCAAACCGGCCCGGAAATTGGCTACGTGGTGATTGATGTTGAAACCGAGCGCTCGGAAGAAGCCCTGGCCAAGCTCAAAGCGATCGACGGCACGATCCGTGCCCGTATTCTGCATTAATCAGCGCCATCATCCTTAAAGAAAAACGGCGAGAGGACTCCCCCTCTCGCCGTTTATTCCAAAGCGTTTTCAAAACGCAGTCCGCTTATACCAATCGCAGTAAATAAGGGGTCATCCTAGCTTGTTCAAATGCTCGATAACTGCGTTAGAATTTTTGATTGTAGAATAACCACTTATCTAAAAATTCTGCCTTGTTCTCAAACATTTTTCCGGCGCTATTTCTAATCACTGACTTACTTTGATTGGTATTACTCTTCCAGCTTAAAGACTACCTCAACCCGGTCCCGGATCGTCATTTCCGTATCCTGATAAGTCGCTGCAATTTCCGGCGCACCGGCATCCATCGCCATCTTCATCATCATCACCGGACGCGGCTGCGCAACCTGATAGGTGATCCGCCAGACACCATCTAGCTGGGTGCCAAAGCCTTTGGCCAGAGATTCCGCCTTGGTCTGGGCATCCTTGATCGCGGCCTGGCGCGCCTGCGCCATGTATTCCGCCTCGTTGCTGAGCTTAAGCTGAATATTGTTGATCCGGTTGATCCCATCCCCCAACGCATTATCGAGATAATCATTGAGTTTGCTCAGATCATGCACTGTTACCGTGATATGGCGACTGGCACGGTACCCGGTCAGCTCCGGCTTTTCATCTTTCGGATAGTGATACTGCGGATGCAGGCTGATGTTCGCACTAACGATATCACTGCGGTCCACCCCGCTGGCAACCAGACGCTCAACAAACGCCGTGACGGCTTTATCCACGGCTTGCTTGGCTTCCTTCGCGCTGGTCCGGGTTTCTTCCACCGCCACAGAGAACTCGGCCATATCCGGCTGCGCTGTGACCTCACCCTGGCCAACGGTTTCCAGGTGCGGCACCGCGAGATTGGCAGCAAATGCCGGTGTCACGCCCAGTGCTGCAATCCCCAGGGCAACCGCCAGTAGATGTTTCTTCATAAGCTCTCCAGTTCATAACATTGATTGAGTCTGAAAGGTTGGACAACAAAGAGTCGCAAACTATCCGTTGCCGCGCATAAAATTTTGTACACCGTTTTCAATTTGATGATCTCAGCCACCTGCACTGCCTACTGCGGCAGGATCTGGCGGGCAAAGCGTGTCAAATCCTCAGTCAGCTCTGACAGTACTCCGCTTTCCAGCGCCCAGTGATGCCAGTACATCCGGCGGCTGAGCATGATCTCCGGGGTAACATTGACCAACGATCCCTGGGCCAACTCGGGTTCGATCTGCACCCGAGGGATCAAACAGAATGCAATCCCCTCCAGGGCCAGGCGCACAAAGGCTTCAGACGAGCGCACCGTATGCTTCATCACACTTCCCGGCGGCAGATTGAAATGCTGGTGCACAAACTGCTCATGCATATCATCATGGGGATCAAACGTCACCCCGGGCGCCGCCAACAAGGCATCCCGGGTCACTCCGGCAGAAAAATACTGCCGGACAAATGTCGGGCTAGCGACGCACAGATAATCAACCCGACCCAGATATTCCGCCACACAGCCCGGCAGCGGCCGACTTTCCATGCTGATCGCCCCAACCACCTCGCCACTGCGCAGTTTATCCAGGGTTCGGGCTTCATCCTCCACCAGCAGGTTCAGCTCAATCCGCCGGGACTTCAACAGCGGGCTCAGTGCCGGCAACAGCCAGGTCGCCAGGCTGTCAGCATTGGTGGCAATGGCCACCGACATCGGCTGATCATCAGCATCAGTCACCAGTGCCGGCAACAATTCCTGCTCCAGCAAGCGAACCCGACGGTACAGCCCCAGCATTTTCTGCCCGGCCGGAGTCGGCCGGGGTGGCTGCTCACGCACCAGCATCGGCTGGGCCATCAGCTTCTCCAGCTGCTTGATCCGCTGCGAGACGGCCGACTGGGTAATACACAAATACTCGGCCGCCCGCTCAAATCCCCGTTGGGAAATCACCGCATCCAATGCTTCGATCCAGCGATAATCCAGTCCTCTCATCTACGTGATCCGCCTTCATTAGACTATCTAATGTTATATAAAATTTATTAGTTGTACTTAATCCTACCCTGAAGCGTAAGCTGACGCCAAATCAGACCACCACCAATTCAATCAAAGGAACCACAGCAGTGATGAGTATCTGGGTGTTATTACAAGGGTTTGGACTAGGAGCTAGCATGATCATTCCGATTGGGGCACAAAATGCCTTTGTGCTGAATCAGGGGATCAAACGCAATCACCATCTGACCACGGCGACCACCTGCAGCCTGCTCGATGCCCTCTTTATCAGCCTGGGCATCTTCGGCGGCGGCGCGCTGATCTCCAGCAACGAAACCCTGCTGACCGGCGTGACCATCGGCGGTATTCTGTTTCTGCTGTTCTATGGTGCGTTGTCACTGAGCAGCGCCCTGCGTCCAGCCGATACCAAAGAGGCCTCAGCGCAAAAACTGGCCCGCGGTCGCCGGGCCGTGATCCTCGGCGCGCTGGCCGTCACTGTCCTCAACCCGCATATGTACCTGGATACCGTAGTGATCCTAGGATCAATCGGTGGCCAGTTTGACGGTCACGATCGCATTGCCTTTGCCATCGGGACCATCCTGGCCTCTTTCGTCTGGTTCTATACTATCTCGATTGGCGCCGCCAAACTGGGACCGACGCTGTCGAAGCCCAGGGTGAAAAGAGGGATTGACTTTGCGGTCGCCGCGATGATGTTCTATATCGCCAGCCATCTTGCGCAACAACTGTGGAGCGACTATGTCATCGGATAGACAAAACATCATTTATCAGAACAATCTGAGCCTGTTTCAGCAAACTGGCGTGGGATACCAGTCCTGGCAACACGAGCCAATCTTAGATTATGAAACGGATGCCAAACTGGCCGAGGCACTGGGCTGGACGGCCGCACCGACCAAAAGCCTGTTTCTGAAGCTCAAAGGCGGTGGCCACAGTCTGCTGCTGACCCATAAAAACAGCCGGTTGGACAGCAAGCAGGTGAAGCAGGCGCTGGGCAAACGGGTCTCGGTCTGCAGCCATGAGGAGATGATCGAAGCGATTGGCTGCACACCCGGCGCAGTCTGCCCGTTTGGCCTCGCCGAGAGCATCACTTTACTGGTTGATCCGGTGCTTTATCAGCACCCGGAGCTGATGTATACCCCAGGGAAACCGGAGTATACCTTCGCCTTTGCCAGCGCCGATCTCGACGCCCTGCTGACGGTCCTCCCCAACCCGGTGATCCGGCTCCCGGGTTAACAAAGGCTACCGGAGTGAAAAACAAAGCATAAAAAATGGAGCCGTCGTGGCTCCATTCTTATTGGGGATATTTTTTCTTGTTCCGGCAAAATCTTATGATTCGACCTTGTTCAGATGAACATCCATTTGCGGGAATGGAATTTCAATCCCTTCTTTATCCAGCTCTTCTTTGATCGCCTGCAGCAGATCAAAGTACACCCCCCAGTAATCAGCCGTGTTCACCCAAGGGCGCACGACAAAGTTCACCGAAGAGTCGGCCAGTGCCACGACGCCAATCGTTGGCTCAGGATCTTTCAGGACACGCCCTTCTGCAGCAACAACACGCTCCAGCACCGCTTTGGTTTTCTTCAGGTCCGCCTTGTAAGACACTCCAATCACATAATCAATCCGGCGGGTTTGATGACGGGAGTAGTTGGTAATCGGACCGCCAATCACCGAAGCATTCGGCACCACGACCATCTTGTTGTCCGGTGTTTTCAGTACCGTCGAGAATACCTGGATGGATTCAACCGAGCCGGCTACACCACCCACTTCGACATAGTCACCCGACTTAAACGGACGGAAGGCAACAATCAGCACCCCGGCAGCAAAGTTAGACAGTGAACCTTGCAGTGCCAGACCGACGGCTAAACCGGCGGCACCGATGACCGCGACCACAGACGCTGTTTGAACGCCAATACGGCCAAGTGCAGCAATCAGCACAATCACAAACAGCAGGTAGCGCACCAGGGAGTGCAGGAACTCAACCACTGCATCATCCATTTGCTTCTTACGCAGCATTTTCGCTACGCCATTGGCGATCATCTTGGTAATAATGTTACCAATAAACAGGATTAACAGGGCTGACAGAAGGTTCACCCCATATTGAATCAGCAATTCCTGATTATCCGCAATCCATGTACCGGCGTTCAGCACACCGTTGGTTAGCTCGTTGTCCTTAATTGTATCAACGACAGTATTTGCAACGCTTTCACTCATACGTATCTTACTCTGCTAATTGATTTTTACGTGATCCCCCACCGTGATAACACACGTCGTGGAAGCATAGTTAAAATTAAGCCGTGCTCAAAGGAATGACTTATGCAATGACCACTATAACAGCGATTCGTGGTATTGGATGAATCCTTCATTAGCCTCGTTGCACGCGATAATACCTTTGGGCACAAAAAACACCAATAAAAATTTGACAAAGATCACACTTCTATCAGTATCCCGTCCTGCTCGCAGGTATAAAAAAGCCCGCAACTGCGGGCTTCACTTTACGACAGAGAAAGAACCTGGTCTTACAGGACGTCAATCGCGTTCAGATCAGAGAACGCTTGTTCCAGACGCTTCACCATCGATGCCTGACCGGCACGCAGCCATACGCGTGGGTCGTAATACTTCTTGTTTGGCGCATCTTCACCGGTTGGGTTACCGATTTGACCCTGCAGGTAATCGTGGTTTTCAGCTTCGTACTGGCGGATACCGTCCCAAGTTGCCCACTGAGTATCGGTGTCGATGTTCATTTTGATCACACCGTAAGAGATAGATTCGCGGATCTCTTCCAGAGATGAGCCAGAGCCACCGTGGAAAACGAAGTTCAGTGCGTTCGATGCGATACCGAATTTCTCAGCACAGTAAGCCTGAGAGTCACGCAGAATCGTCGGCGTCAGCACAACGTTACCTGGCTTGTAAACACCGTGTACGTTACCGAACGAAGCTGCGATGGTGAAACGGTGGCTGATTGCATTCAGTTTTTCGTAAGCGTATGCAACATCTTCCGGAGACGTGTACAGCTCAGACTGATCCATATCGGTGTTATCAACGCCGTCTTCTTCACCACCAGTACAACCCAGTTCGATTTCCAGCGTCATGTTCATCTTCGCCATGCGCTCAAGGTACTTGGCACAGATCTCGATGTTTTCTTCCAGAGACTCTTCAGACAGGTCGATCATGTGAGAAGAAAACAGTGGCTTACCTGTTTGGGCGAAGAACTCTTCACCGGCATCCAGCAGACCGTCGATCCAAGGCAGCAGTTTCTTCGCCGCGTGGTCAGTGTGCAGGATCACAGGCACGCCGTAAGACTCAGCAATGGCGTGAACATATTTTGCACCGGCAACCGCACCTTTAATTTGTGCTTCCTGACCTTCTAGTTTCAGTCCTTTACCAGCGAAGAAACCAGCACCGCCGTTTGAAAACTGAATCACAACTGGTGCTTTCACTTTCGCAGCCGCTTCCAGAACAGCGTTGATTGAGTCAGTGTTAACCACGTTCACCGCTGGCAGTGCAAATTGCTTTTCTTTTGCAACTTCAAATACTTTCTGTACGTCGTCGCCAGAAATCACACCAGGTTTTACGAAATCGAAGATCTTAGACATAACAATAGTCCTATTTGCCTTGTTGTCTGTTTGAAATAGAAATCTTTGCAATCGTTTGCTTCAGGCCGGTATTCTACAAAATTGCAGCCTGATGAACAAACAATTCAGTGCGGGAGCCACCCGGCTCCCGCACCATTGAATTAAGCTTTAGCACGCTCTTCCAGCATCGCAACGGCTGGCAGTTGCTTACCTTCTACGAATTCCAGGAATGCGCCGCCGCCGGTTGAGATGTAAGAAACATCCGCTTTGATGCCAAATTTGTCGATGGCTGCCAGGGTGTCGCCGCCACCGGCAACAGAGAAGCCTTCAGACCCGGCAATCGCTTCAGAAATGCCTTTGGTACCGGCTTCAAAGTTCTTGAACTCGAATACGCCAACCGGGCCGTTCCACAGGATGGTTTTGGCATCTTTCAGGATTTTCGCCAGCGCTTCGGTTGACTCAGGGCCCAGGTCGAAGATCATGTCATCGTCCTGAACTTCAGAAACGTGTTTGATTTCCGCTTCTGCGTTCTCGTCAAATGCTTTGGCACAGGCAACGTCCGTGGCAACCGGAATCGCACACTCTTCCATCAATTTCTTCGCGGTGTCGACCAGATCCGCTTCGTACAGCGATTTACCCACGTTGTGGCCAGCGGCTGCGATGAAGGTGTTGGCGATACCACCACCAACCACCAGCTGATCAGCCACTTTAGACAGCGACTCCAGCACTGTCAGCTTGGTTGACACTTTAGAACCACCCACAATCGCTACCATTGGACGTGCAGGTTTGTCCATCGCTTTACCCAGGGCGTCCAGCTCATTGGCCAGCAGCGGACCGGCACACGCAATCGGGGCGAACATGCCGACACCGTGCGTCGATGCCTGAGCACGGTGCGCAGTCCCGAATGCATCCATCACGAAGACGTCACACAGCGCCGCGTATTGCTTCGACAGTGCTTCTTCGTTCTTCTTCTCGCCTTTGTTGAAGCGAACATTTTCCAGAACCACCAGCTCACCGGCGTTCAATTCAATCCCGTCCAGGTAATCTTTCGCCAGTTTCACGTCGCAATCGAGCGCGTCGTTGAGGTAGTTCACAACAGGCTGCAGAGAGAACTCTTCCGCGTACTCACCTTCTGTCGGGCGGCCCAGGTGAGATGTCACCATGACTTTCGCACCCGCTTCCAGGCAGTGCTTGATGGTAGGCAGCGATGCCAGAATACGTGCATCAGAAGTTACTTTGCCGTCTTTCACTGGCACGTTCAGGTCAGCACGGATAAATACGCGTTTACCTGCAAGGTCCAGATCAGTCATCTTGATTACAGACATGGTTTGTCCTCTCAACATTGATTAATTTAAAGTCAAAGTTTTACCGGCCCGGCATCATTGCCCGGCCTGTTCATTCTTACTACTCGGTTGTTTCAGGCTGCGCATCAGCTGCCTGCATTGCCAGCGCGGTGTCCAGCATCCGGTTGGCAAATCCCCATTCGTTATCACACCAGACCAGGAGTTTGATTAAATGCTGGTTACTGACCCGGGTCTGGGTGCCGTCGACAATGGCACTGTGCGGATCGTGATTAAAGTCAATCGACACCAGGGGCGCTTCGGTATAGTCAACAATACCGTCTAATGTACAACGAGACGCGTCTGCCAGTGATTGATTTACGTCATTAACTTTCACGTTTGTTTTCACGGTGACACTTAAATCCATCGCCGTGACATTAATTGTGGGCACACGCACAGAGATTGCTTCAAATTTGTCAGAAAATTTCGGAAAGATTCGACCAATCCCCAGGTGAAGTTTGGTATCGACCGGAATAATGGATTGGCTGGCAGCGCGGGTACGACGCAGGTCGTTGTGGTACGCATCAATGACTTGCTGGTCATTCATCGCAGAATGAATCGTGGTGATGGTGCCGGACTCGATGCCGAACGTTTCATCCAGCACTTTGATCACAGGAACAATACAGTTGGTAGTACAGGAGCCGTTGGAGACAATTTTATGGTGCGGGCGGAGCGATTGGTGGTTCACGCCATAAATAATGGTGTGATCGATGTCGTTGCCGGCCGGGTGAGAAAACAGAACTTTTTGCGCCCCGGCTTTCAAGTGCGCTTCGCCGTCCTCTCGCGAACCATAAACCCCGGTACAATCAAGCACGATATCGACTTCGAGATCCTGCCACGGCAACAGGTGGATGTCGGACTGATGCAGGATCCGGATGTTGTCCTGTTCGCCATTTTCGTGGGCAATAAACAGGTGCTCCTGATCATGGGTGACAGGCTTGCGAAAACGGCCATGGCTGGTGTCATACTGTAACAAGTGGGCCATCGCTTCCGGCTCGGCCAACTCGTTCACTGCCACGACTTTGATCTGATGATGTTTACCGCTCTCATACAGGGCGCGAAGCACGCTGCGTCCGATACGGCCAAATCCATTGATTGCGACTTTTAGTGTCATATCCGTGCTACAAAATTGATAAGCTGGGTTAGTGTATACCAAGCCAGAATGAGAATCACGATAAATGTGAACACGGTCACCCGGCCAGTAATCCCAATGTAAAACAAATAATTAGCTATCCAATTTCAGCGTCATGACAGGCTTTTCAGCCCAGTGACATTGTGATTGAGATCCCATTTCGTATAAAAAAGGCCTCCGTCCGGAGGCCTTTATTTTACTTGCTAAAATAAATCAAACCGTCACTTATGCCAGCTGCTCTTTGGCGGTGTTCACCACATTTTCAGTGGTGAAGCCGAACATCTCGAACAGCTGACCGGCCGGTGCAGATTCACCGAAAGTGGTCATGCCGATGATGCGGCCGTCAAAGCCGACGTACTTGTACCAGAAGTCGGCGATGCCGGCTTCAATCGCGATACGCGCGGTTACATCGGATGGCAGTACCGCTTCACGGTAAGCGGCATCTTGCTTGTCGAAGGCGTCGGTCGATGGCATGGAGACCACGCGAACCTGCTTGCCGGCAGCCGTCAGTTCGTCGGCAGCTTTCACCGCCAGCTCGACTTCAGAGCCGGTGGCGATCAGGATCAGCTCCGGTTTGCCGTCGCTATCTTTGAGGATGTAACCCCCCTTGGCGATGTCAGCGACCTGCGCTTCAGTGCGGTCCTGCTGAGCCAGGTTCTGGCGCGAGAAGATCAGCGAAGTCGGGCCGTCTTTGCGCTCAATCGCCAGTTTCCAGGCAACGGCAGACTCGACCTGATCACACGGACGCCAGGTGCTCATATTCGGGGTCAGACGCAGCGAGGCGATTTGCTCAACCGGCTGGTGCGTCGGGCCGTCTTCGCCCAGACCGATGGAGTCGTGGGTGTACACCTGAATGTTCTGCACTTTCATCAGGGCTGCCATGCGCATTGCGTTACGGGCGTATTCCATGAACATCAGGAAGGTTGCGCCGTAAGGGACGAAACCGCCGTGCAGGGCGATACCGTTGATGATCGCGGTCATGCCGAACTCACGGACACCGTAGTGGATGTAGTTGCCGGACGCGTCATCCGCGGTCAGGGATTTGGAGCCGGACCACATGGTCAGGTTCGATGGCGCCAGGTCAGCCGAGCCGCCCATGAATTCCGGCAGCAGCTTACCGAACGCTTCCAGCGCATTTTGTGACGCTTTACGCGAGGCGATGTTGGCCGGGTTGGCTTGCAGATCGGCAATGATCTGGCTTGCTTGCGCTTCCCACTCCGCCGGCAGCTCACCGTTCACGCGGCGTTTGAACTCGGCCGCCAGCTCAGGGTAGGCGGCTTCGTACGCAGCCAGCTTCTCGTTCCAGGCCGCTTCTTTAGCAGCGCCGGCTTCTTTGGCATCCCACTCGGCAGCAATGTCAGCCGGGATTTCAAACGGACCGTGGTTCCAGCCCAGGAATTCACGTGCCGCAGCGATTTCGTCGTGGCCCAGTGGCGCGCCGTGACAGTCGTGCGAGCCGGCTTTGTTCGGAGAGCCGAAGCCGATGATGGTCTTGGTGCAGATCAGGGTTGGTTTGCCGCTTTCTGCTTTCGCCGCTTCGATGGCTGCGTTGATCGCTTCCGGATCGTGGCCGTCAACCGCCGGGATCACGTGCCAGCCGTAGGCTTCGAAACGCTTGGCGGTGTCGTCGGTGAACCAGCCTTCCACGTCACCGTCGATGGAGATGCCGTTGTCATCCCAGAACGCGATCAGTTTGCCCAGGCCCAGGGTGCCGGCCAGAGAACAAGCTTCGTGTGAGATCCCTTCCATCAGGCAGCCGTCGCCCATAAAGGCATAGGTGAAGTGATCGACGATGTCGTGACCGTCACGGTTGAACTGATCCGCCATTGCTTTTTCAGCAATCGCCATCCCCACCGCATTGGTGATGCCCTGGCCCAGCGGGCCGGTGGTGGTTTCGATGCCCGGCGCGTAGCCGTACTCCGGGTGGCCCGGGGTTTTCGAGTGCAGCTGACGGAAGTTCTTCAGCTCTTCGATCGGCAGCGCGTAGCCGGTCAGGTGCAGTAGTGAGTAGATCAGCATCGAGCCGTGGCCGTTGGACAGCACGAAGCGGTCACGGTCAGCCCAGTCCGGGTTCTGCGGGTTGTGGTTCATGTGGTCGCGCCACAGGACTTCGGCAATGTCAGCCATCCCCATCGGGGCACCCGGGTGACCGGAGTTGGCTTGTTGGACACCGTCCATGCTCAGGGCACGGATTGCATTAGCAAGATCTTTACGAGAAGGCATGTCTGCTCCAGAAGTTCATCGACAATAATTATTGTGGTATCTGTCCAGCAATAGATGCAGGGGTTGCATCTGAAATCGGCGGGTGAGCATTGTCGCAAAGTCTGCCCTGCCTCTGCAAACGATTTCCCGTAAAAAATCATCCTGATCAAGCACCTGCTCTGAGCTGGGGTGATATTTAAGGCACTAAGCCCCTGAAGCGTAAACGATTGCTTGCGCCGTTCAACTATTTCCACAAAAACTGCGGTATTGATTTAAAACGAGTTGCAGGTATTATAGACGTCTAGACGGAGGTAGCTCTATCCATCAACACGGACATCTATATGCATCATTGATGAATGCTTTTTCACTAGAGCCCCCTCATTTTCCATCGACAAGTCATATTTAAGTGAGTGTACACATGTCAAAGCACCTGTTCACTTCTGAGTCTGTATCAGAAGGACATCCGGATAAAATTGCTGATCAAATCTCTGATGCCGTGTTGGATGCAATCCTGGAACAAGACCCGAAAGCACGAGTTGCGTGTGAGACCTATGTTAAAACCGGTATGGTGATGGTCGGTGGTGAAATTACCACCTCAGCCTGGGTCGATATCGAAGAGATCACCCGTAACACTGTTCGTGAAATCGGCTATGTACACTCTGACATGGGCTTTGATGCCAACTCTTGTGCGGTACTGAGCGCAATTGGTAAACAGTCGCCGGACATCAACCAAGGTGTTGACCGTGAAGATCCGCGCGAGCTGGGTGCCGGCGACCAGGGCATTATGTTCGGCTACGCGACCAACGAAACTGACGTGCTGATGCCGGCACCAGTGACTTATGCGCACCGCCTGGTTGAGCGCCAGGCGAAAATCCGTAAAAACGGCACCCTGCCATGGTTGCGTCCGGATGCAAAAAGCCAGGTCACCTTTGCCTATGATCAGGGCAAAATTGTCGGTATCGACGCCGTTGTGCTGTCAACCCAACACTGTGACAGCATCGAGCTGCCTGTGCTGCAAGAAGCGGTGATGGAAGAGATCATCAAACCGGTTCTGCCAAGCGAGTGGCTGAGCAAAGAGACCAAATACTTCATCAACCCGACCGGTCGTTTTGTGATTGGCGGCCCAATGGGTGACTGTGGCCTGACCGGTCGTAAGATCATCGTTGACACCTACGGCGGTGCTGCGCGTCACGGTGGCGGTGCTTTCTCGGGTAAAGATCCATCAAAAGTTGACCGTAGTGCAGCGTATGCGGCACGTTATGTGGCGAAAAACATCGTTGCTGCCGGCCTGGCTGATCGCTGTGAAATTCAGCTGTCTTACGCCATTGGTGTTGCTGATCCGACATCTATCATGGTCGAGACTTTCGGCACGGAAAAAGTTGCTCACGACGTGATTGTAGAAGCGGTACGTCAGCACTTTGACCTGCGCCCGTACGGCCTGATTGAAATGCTGGATCTGCTACAACCAATCTACCAGAAGACAGCGGCTTACGGTCACTTCGGTCGCGAAGAGTTCCCTTGGGAAAAAACCGACAAAGCCGATCTGCTGCGTGACTTCGCCAACCTGAAGTAAGTCTTCGCACCAGAACGTATATGCCATCTAAAAGGAAGCTTCGGCTTCCTTTTTTGTTGCCACGCCTTTTATACTGCTCCCTCTACCTGCAACCCAGTTTTTGCCATGACATCGCTTCAGTCCCAGCTTCAGTCCCAGCTTCAGTCCCAGCTTCAGTCTCAAATTAAAGCCCGCGTTGCACAGTGTATCGCCCGGGCAAACCAGCAGTTAAACATCACCCTCCCCCTGCCGGTAGTCAGTTTCAGGCAACGGGGAAAAATCGCCGGCAGCGCCCGGCTGCAAAGCTGGGAAGTTCGCTTCAACCCGGTGTTACTGGCAGAAAATCCGCAGGCGTTTCTCGATGAAGTGGTGCCGCACGAAGTCGCCCACCTCATCACCTTTCACCGCTTCGGCAAAGTACGTCCCCACGGCAAAGAGTGGCAAGCGATGATGACCGAGGTCTTCGGCATTCCGGCACGAACCACCCACAGTTTTGATACCCGCTCCGTGCAGGGCCAAACGTTCCGCTATCGCTGCCAGTGCCAGGAGCACCAGCTCACCATCCGGCGACATAATAAAATCCGGCGCCAACAGGCGATCTACCACTGCCGTACCTGCCAGCAGCCGCTCGAGCAGGCCTGAGCGAGCTCTCACCGTTGTGTCACCGGCTCACCGATGACACCCCACCAATGTGAAATGCTTCTAAAAAGCAAGATAGGTGATAGTCTTATCAAATAATTACTATTGATAAGGCTATTTATGAAGTCTGCACTCAAGGTTTTTCTGTTTGCCTTGCTCACGCCCGCCGTCGCTCTGGCAGCCCCGCCAGCCTCGTTCAGCAAAGCGAAAAAAATTGCCGTTCAAATCTATCAGGATCACCCGGTCAGCTTCTACTGTGGCTGCGCCATCACCTGGCAAGGCAGAAAAGGGATCCCGGATCTGCAAAGCTGCGGCTACCAGATCCGAAAACAGCCCAAACGGGCCAGCCGGATTGAGTGGGAGCACGTGGTTCCGGCCTGGCAATTCGGCCACCAGCTCCAGTGCTGGCAGGACGGCGGTCGAAAGAACTGCCGTAAAAACGCCGCCTTTAGAACCATGGAAGCTGATTTGCACAATTTGACCCCGACGATCGGTGAGGTGAACGGCGACCGCTCCAATTTCAGCTTTATGCCGTGGAGCCATCAGCAGGGCGCCTATTACGGTCAGTGCGCGATGAAAGTCGATTTCAAAGCCCGCCGGGCCGATCCGCCCGTCGCTGCCCGTGGCCCCATTGCCCGGATCTATCTCTATATGAGCGATACCTATCCGTTCCGTCTCTCCCGCCAGCAGCGCCAGCTGATGGAAGCCTGGGATCGCCAGCACCCGGTCTCGGACTGGGAATGTGAACGCGACCGCCGGATCGCCAAAGTGCAGCGCAACCACAACCCGTATGTGCTACAGGCCTGCCAGGCACAAGGGCGTTAACCTACCGTCAAAGTCCGGCAGCCTTGTCGCTGCCGGACAAAATTATCCCCCCTGCCTTGTATTTCCCCCTTGCGGCAACCATGTAGTGTCTATCAGCTCTGTATTGATATAATGCAGCCAATCAAAAACCCAAGCAGGTTATTAAAATAGCCATGAGAATTCCCCGTATTTTTCATCCTGAGCCGCTGCCGGCACAAGGCACCATCCTGCTCAGCGACGATGCCGCCAACCATGTCGGCCGTGTCATGCGCATGCAGTCCGGTCAGGAACTGATGCTGTTTGACGGCAGCGATGCCGAGTTTCCGGCGATGATCACCAACGCCAGCAAGAAAAGCGTTGAAGTTGAAATCCAGGGCCGCCATGAGCACAGTGTCGAGTCGCCGCTGGATATTCATTTAGGCCAGGTCGTCTCGCGTGGTGAGAAGATGGAATTTACCATCCAGAAATCGGTCGAGCTGGGGGTCAACACCATCACCCCGCTGATCTCCGAGCGGTGCGGCGTCAAGCTCAATGCCGAGCGCTTTGAAAAGAAGCTGGCACAGTGGCAGAAAATCGCCATCAGTGCCTGTGAGCAATGCGGCCGCAATCGCGTACCGGAAATCCGCCCGATCATGAAGCTGGAAGACTGGTGTGCGGAAGAATACGATGGCCTGAAACTGAACCTGCATCCGCGCGCCAACTACAGCATCAACACCCTGCCGGCACCGATCACCAAAGTTCGCCTGCTGATCGGCCCGGAAGGCGGTCTGTCCGGCGAAGAAATTGCCATGACCGAACAATATCAATTTAGTGAAATCCTACTCGGACCGCGTGTACTGCGCACCGAAACCACGGCGATGACGGCTATCACCGCCCTTCAGGTTCGCTTCGGCGATCTCGGCTAACCCTCGGGAAAACAAATTTAGGAGAAACCTATGATCAAACTGGGTATCGTGATGGATCCAATCGCGTCCATCAATATCAAGAAAGACTCCAGCTTCGCCATGTTGCTGGAAGCGCAGCGCCGTGGTTGGGAAATTCATTACATGGAAATGAACGACCTGTCACTGGAGCAAGGCAAAGCCGTTGCCCGCACCCGCACGGTGAGCCTGAAAGAAGATCCAAACGGCTGGTATGAATTCCACAGCGAGCAAGAAATTGCCCTGGCCGATCTGGACGCTGTCCTGATGCGCAAGGATCCGCCGTTTGATACCGAATACATCTACGCCACCTATATCCTCGAGCGTGCCGAGCAGGAAGGCGCCCTGATTGTGAACAAGCCGCAGAGCCTGCGTGACTGTAACGAAAAACTATTCACCGCCTGGTTCCCGGAGCTGACCCCAACCACAGTGGTCACCCGCAGCGCAGAGAAAATTAAAGCCTTCCAGCAAGAGCATGGCGATGTGATCCTCAAGCCGCTGGATGGTATGGGTGGCTCTTCGATCTTCCGTGTAATGCAGGGCGATCCAAACGTCTCGGTGATCATCGAAACCCTGACTAACCACGGCCAGCATTACTGCATGGCACAAACGTTCGTCCCGGATATCACCAACGGCGACAAGCGGATCCTGATCGTCGACGGTGAACCTATGCCTTATTGCCTGGCCCGGATCCCGGCCAAAGGGGAAACCCGCGGCAACCTGGCTGCCGGTGGCCGCGGGGAAGCCCGGCCGATCAGCGAAACCGATCGCCAGATCGCCGAAGCCGTTGCACCGGTACTGAAAGAAAAGGGCCTGATCTTCGTCGGCCTGGATGTAATTGGTGACAAGCTCACCGAAATTAACGTCACTAGCCCAACCTGTATCCGCGAAATTGAAGCCGCCTTTGATATTTCGATCACCGGCAAGCTGATGGATGCGGTCGAGCGCCTGATCAAGGCCTAAAACGCCCACATTGCCGGACCTGGTCAGCCAGCTCCGGCAGTCCCGGCGACGGTCAGAAAGACCATTCGCTGAACTTTTTGCAAGCAATACCATTTCCGGCAAATTGTCGGCATACTGTAAGTAACAGGATAGGTTGTAAGGGCACACTCATGAATCTGACGAATCATTTCCTGGTCGCCATGCCCAGCATGCAGGATCCGAACTTCAAGGGGAGCGTCGTCTATATCTGCGAGCATAACGACGAAGGGGCGATGGGACTGGTGATCAACCTACCGATCGACATTTCCGTCGGCAACATGTTGGATCAAATTGACGTTGAGCGCGATCTGCCGCTGAAAAACCCAGCCAGCCTGGAGCAGCCTGTATTTAACGGTGGTCCGGTGTCCGGCGATCGGGGCTTTGTGCTGCACCTGCACCAGCAAGATGAGGACTTCAGCTCCAGCATTGACATTACCGAGCAGCTGTCCGTCACCACATCAAAAGATATCCTGGCCCTGCTGGGCACCAGCAAGGCACCAGAAAAATTCCTGGTCGCCCTCGGCTATGCCGGCTGGAATGCCGGACAGCTGGAGCAGGAGCTGGCCGAGAATACCTGGCTGACTACCGAAGCCGATCCGGAGGTAGTGTTTAATACCCCGATCAGTGAGCGCTGGGGCAAGGCCGTTGCCCAACTCGGTATCAATGCCGCACACCTTTCAACACAAGCAGGACATGCATGAGTTATTCTCGCAGCGTATTAGCATTTGATTACGGAACAAAAAGTATTGGCGTCGCCATCGGCCAGGAGCTGACCGGCACCGCAAACCCGCTGGCCGCCCTCAAGGCCAAAGATGGCATCCCGAGCTGGGAGGCGATCGAAAAACTGTTGAAGGAATGGCAGCCGGATCTGGTAGTAGTCGGCCTGCCGCTGGATCTCCATGGCGGCGAACTCGAAGCGATTACCCCGCGGGCCAAGAAATTTGCCAACCGCCTGCACGGCCGTTTCGGCTGCCCGGTGGAACTGCATGATGAGCGCCTCAGTACTGCAGAAGCCCGGGCCGATTTATTCGACCGGGGCGGCTACCGCAACCTGAGCAAAGGCAACATCGATTCCCAATCCGCCGTGGTGATCCTCGAAAGCTGGTTTGAACAGCAATACGGCTGATTTGTAACATCCCCCGACTTTTCAGCAACGAGCGCAGAGCCATCACCATCCAGGCCAAGCGCTCGCCTCTGCCCCCCTTCTGTCCCGCGTACAGCTTTTCCCTCAAATTGCAGCAAAAAGATCCCGCGCCTCAGAAGCACTCGCAACTTGATCCGGCGCTCCCAGCTGATCCGGGGCCTGATCCGCCTGTACAGCTTTTGGACTTCTGGAACCCAAAAGCTTCCCAAGCTGTACACCTGGATCACCAGCTCAGGATAAACTCTTCTTTATCAGTTACTTGAATATACCGTTCAGCAAAAAGAGCTTTTGGATCATCACAACCCAAAAGCTTTTATCTATGCGTAGGATCATCATGTCGAAGCGTATTAACGCATATCAATGGTCACGCCATCGAGGGCATTTTTCGCCTGCTGGGTCTTGCTGCCGACTTTGATCATCAGGCGTAAATCGTTGGCCGAGTCGGCATGGTGCAGCGCATCCTGCTCAGTAATTTTGCCCTGACTGAACAACTCGTACAGCGACTGATCAAAGGTCATCATGCCTGAATCGGTCGATTTCGCCATCGCTTCTTTAACCTCATGCAGCTCGCCGCGACGGATCAGATCGGCGATCCGCGGTGTATTGAGCAGCAGCTCAAACGCACCATGCCGGCCGACCCCATTAGCATCCGGGATCAACTGCTGGGCCAGAATACATTTAAGGTTGAGCGACAGATCAAACAGGAACTGCTCGCGCCGCTCTTTCGGCACCAGATGCAGGATCCGCTCCAGCGCCTGATTGGCATTGTTGGCATGCAGGGTTGCCATGCACAAGTGACCGGTTTCGGCAAAGTTCATCGCGTACTCCATGGTCTCCGGAGTCCGGATCTCGCCAATCAGGATCATATCCGGCGCCTGGCGCAACGAGTTTTTCAGTGCCACATCGTAGCTTTCGGTATCCAGCCCGACTTCACGTTGAGTGATGATACAGCGATGATGCTTGTGCACGAACTCAATCGGATCTTCCACCGTCAGAATATGGCCGCTGCGGTTGTGATTGCGATAGCCGGTCAGCGCCGCCATGGTGGTCGACTTACCCGAGCCGGTCGCCCCGACCACCAGCACCAGTCCCCGCTTGGCCAGAGCCATCTTCTGCATATCCATCGGCAGGTTGAGCGCATGTAGATCCGGGATTTCGGTTTCTATCCGGCGGATCACCATCCCCGGCATTTCCCGCTGCCAAAAAGCACTGATCCGAAACCGCAGCTCCCCCCGCACCAGGGCAAAATTGGCTTCCTTGGTCGCCGCAAACTCGCTGCGCTGATTGCTGTCCATCGCTTCTGCAAACAAACGATCGACCGCCCCGCGATCCAGCACCTCGCCGACCGGGTGCAAATGACCATCCACCCGCAGCAAGCCGGGGGAGTCCACCGTGAGATAGAGATCCGAGGCCTTGCAGCGCACCATCTCTTCAAGGATCTGCTGTAATGTCATGATGTTACCTTTCCTGTTCAGTCACCCTGCTCTCTCTGTTTGTCACGAGTTACCATCGACAATCCGCCGCCCCTCTTCAGCATCGACGATGCCCTGGGCCACCAGCATCCTGACGCTCTGCTCCATGGTTTGCATGCCCAGCGCCGAGCCGGTCTGGATCATCGAGTACATCTGCGCCACTTTATCTTCCCGGATCAAATTGCGGATCGCCGGGGTGGCCATCATCACTTCATGGGTCGCAACCCGACCGCCGGTGGTACATTTGAGCAGGTGTTGCGAGACCACCGCCCGCAACGATTCCGACAGCATCGAGCGCACCATGGCTTTATCATTGCCCGGGAACACATCGATGATCCGATCAATGGTTTTAGCCGCCGAGCTGGTATGCAAGGTGCCCAGCACCAGGTGACCGGTTTCAGCAGCCGTCAGCGCCAGGCTGATGGTTTCCTGATCGCGCAGCTCACCAACCACAATCACATCCGGGTCTTCACGCAGCGCCGAGCGCAAGGCCCGGTGGAAGCTATGGGTATCGCGATGCACTTCGCGCTGGTTGATCAAACAGCGCTTGCCGTGATGAACAAACTCGACCGGATCTTCAATGGTCAGGATATGGCGGTTGAAGTTCTCGTTTATGTAATCGACCAGGGCTGCAATGGTGGTCGACTTCCCCGAGCCGGTCGCCCCGGTCACCAGCACCAGACCGCGCTGGCACTGGGCGATGTTGTAGAACACCTCGGGCACATTGAGCGAGCTCAGGGACGGTACCTGGACCGGTATGGTCCGGAACACCGCCGCGCAGCCGCGAGCCTGATGAAAAGCATTGACCCGGAAACGGCCGACCTGCGGCAGCTCAAACGAGAAATCCACTTCCAGCTTCTCTTCAAACTCCCGGCGCTGGGCGTCGGTCATAATATCAAACACCAACCGGTGCACTTCCCCATGCTCCAGTGCCGGCAGACTGAGCTTTCTGACATCGCCATCGACCCGGATCATCGGCGCCACCCCGGCAGAAAGGTGCAGATCGGAGGCATTATGCTTTACACTAAAGTCCAGTAGTTCAGTGATATCCATTAACTTTCCCTACAGAATCAATTATGAGCAGTATCAAACAAAACATTGAGCAGGTCATGGCTGAGATAGCCGCGGCCTGCGAAAAATGCGGCCGGCTCGAAAATTCCGTCCAATTGCTGGCCGTCAGCAAGACCAAGCCGATCGCAGCCATTGACGAGGCCATCGCCGCAGGGCAGCTCGCTTTTGGTGAAAACTATGTGCAGGAAGGCGTCGACAAAGTTCAGCATTTTGCCGATCATCCGCAAGCAATGCAGCTGAGCTGGCATTTTATTGGCCCGATCCAGTCCAACAAAACCCGTCCGATTGCCGAGCATTTCGACTGGGTTCATTCTGTTGATCGGCTCAAGATCGCCCGCCGCCTCAGTGAGCAACGCCCGGCTCAACTGCCGCCGCTCAATATCTTACTGCAGGTCAACACCAGCGGCGAAGCCAGCAAATCAGGGATCAGCTTTGACGAGCTGGAAAGCCTGGCCGATGCCATTGCCGGGCTTCCCAACCTGGTGCTGCGCGGGTTAATGTCGATCCCGCAAAAAGCAGAAGATTACGACAGCCAGCTTACAGCTTTTCGCGCCCTGGCCGGCGCCCAGCAGAAACTGCAAGCCAAACACCCGCAGCTCGACACCCTGTCGATGGGAATGAGTGGTGATATGGAAGCGGCCATCGCCGCCGGCAGTACCATCGTCCGGATCGGCACCGCTATTTTCGGGGCGCGTGATTACGCGTAAATATTCAGGATTTAACTAAGGATTAGACATGGAACAACGTTCAATCGCCTTCATCGGTGCAGGGAATATGGCCCGCTCAATTATCGCCGGCCTGGTTCAAAGCGGCTACGCACCGGATAAAATCACCGCCACGGCCCCCAGCCCGGCCCGCCGGGAGCCGCTGGCCCGTGATTACGGGATTCACACCACAGATGATAACCTCCGGGCTGCCGAGCAAGCCGATGTGATCGTCCTGGCGGTGAAACCCCAGCTGATGGCGGAAGTCTGCCGCCCGCTTCAGGCAATCAACTTTGCCGACAAGCTGGTGATCTCGATTGCTGCCGGGATCTCCGCCCAGCGCTTTAACGCCATGCTCAATGCCGAGCTGAAACTGGTACGGGTGATGCCAAACACCCCGTCGCTGCTCGGCAAAGGGATGAGCGGTATGTATGCTCCGACCACAGTGCCGCAAACTGACAAGCAATTTGCCGAAGATTTGATGAAAGCGGTCGGCGAAGTCTGCTGGGTCGACGAAGAGTCCGGCATCAACGGCGTGATTGCAGCAGCGGGCAGTGCCCCAGCCTATTTCTTCCTGTTTATGGAAGCGATGCAAGCCGAAGCCATTCGCCAGGGATTTGCACCGGAAACCGCCCGCCAGCTCGTGCAACAAGCCGCCACCGGTGCCGCCGCCATGGTCGTCGCCAACCCGGAAACCGAGCTGTCGACCCTGCGCGAACAGGTCACTTCAAAAGGTGGAACCACGGCCGAAGCTCTGCGCACGTTTAACGAACATCAACTTGGTGATATCGTAGCGAAAGCAATGCGTGCAGCCGTCGCCCGCGCTGAAGAGATGGAAAAATTATTTTAAGGTTACGTTATGAATTCACTTGGCTTTTTGGTCAACACCCTGTTTGACCTCTATATCATGGTCGTCCTGCTACGGATCTGGCTCCAGTGGGCCCGGGCCGACTTCTACAACCCGTTCTCCCAGTTTGTCGTCAAAGCTACCCAACCTGTGGTTGCGCCGCTGCGCCGGGTGATCCCCTCAGTTGGCTCGCTTGATCTGGCCACCCTGCTCTTTGCCTATGTCCTGAGCATTGCCAAGTTCATTACCCTGCAGCTGGTCCTCACCGGCGGCGCGCTGGCATTCAGCACTGATTTTCTCTGGGTTGGCGCGCTGTCGCTGGTCAAAGCCGCTGGTGGCCTGCTGTTCTGGGTCCTGCTGCTACGGGCGATCCTGAGCTGGGTCAGCCAGGGCAGCAGCCCAGTTGAATATGTCATGCATCAGCTGACCGAGCCGATGACCGCGCCGATCCGCCGCTTCATCCCGGCGATGGGCGGCCTGGATCTCAGCGTCCTGGTGCTGTTTATCGGCCTGCAGTTTGCCAACTTCCTGATGGGCGATCTGATCGGCCCGATCTGGCATCAGCTATGAGCCAGCCCGCGGTGATCCGGGACGGAGAGGATCTGCGCCTCCGGCTCTATATCCAGCCCAAGGCCAGCCGCGATCAGCTGGTTGGCCTGCATGGCGACGAATTAAAGGTCGCCATCACCGCCCCGCCGGTAGACGGGAAAGCCAATGCCCACCTGACCAAGTACCTGGCCAAACAGTTCAAGGTCGCCAAAGGTCAGGTGGTCATCGAAAAGGGAGAACTGGGCCGCCACAAACAAGTGCGCATCGAGTCCCCGCGTGAGCTTCCCGGGACCATCGCAACGCTGCTCCATTGATCCACAGGCCGGGAGCCCCTTCCCGGCCTCATTCCCCGACCAACACCTCTGTTTTCAAATCACGTTAAAACAATCACTTAAAAATCCGCTACACTGGCACCGCTTTGCCACATGTCACGACATGCCCCCACATCTCATGTGGTGAATCCGCAAAAACTGACCGACAATAATGCTATCGGGCTGCCTAAGGCCCCAAAACCCTCTTGGAGACATTACAATGAAATGGTTATTCAGCTTCGCTCTGCTCTTGCTGACAGCCCTCCCGGCTCAGGCCGAGCAAGTCACCAATATCGGTAATCTGGAAGTCCACTATTCAAGCTTTCCTTCAACTTTCCTAACCCCGGAAATCGCCAATGCCTACCGGATCCAGCGCAGCCGCTACTCGGCGGTGGTCAATGTAACCGTGCTCGATGCCTCCCAGGAAGGTAAACCGGCGGTTACCGCAACCTTATCCGGCCAGGCCAAAAACCTGCTGGGGAGCATCCGTAACCTCTCGTTCCGGGAAGTCCGCGAAGGGGATGCGATTTACTATATCGCCGAGCTCAGCCATGCCAATGAAGAAAGCTTCACCTTCACCATTGATGTGTTCCAGGGCGGCAACAGCGGCCAGATAGCCTTCAAGCAGACCTTCTTCGTCGATTAACAACCGGTTAAGGGGCCTGCCGGCTCCTTCCATTTCTCCCCCGCCCCGCTGCCCGCCGACGGCAGGCTGGTGACTCGCGACAATTGGGTTTATCATAGCGCCCCACGACGATACAGACCGCTGCGAGGATAGCGATGAGCAAACTAGTACTGGCCACGGGAAACCAGGGCAAAGTAAAAGAGATGGCAAGCCTGCTGGCCGATTTCGGTTTTGATGTGGTCGCCCAGAGTGACTACCAGGTCTCTTCGGTGGCCGAAACCGGCACCACCTTTATCGAAAACGCCATTATCAAAGCTCGTCATGCCGCCAAAGAAACCGGTTTGCCGGCCATTGCCGACGACTCGGGCCTGGAAGTCGACTTCCTCAAAGGCGCTCCGGGGATCTATTCCGCGCGCTTTGCCGGTGAAGGTGCTTCCGATCTGGACAACCTCAACAAGCTGCTGAAAGCTATGGAAGGCGTCCCGGAAGCCGAGCGTACCGCCCGCTTCCACTGCGTGCTGGTCATGATGCGCCATGAGAACGATCCGACTCCACTGGTGTGCCACGGCACCTGGGAAGGTCGCATCCTGACCGAGCCGCACGGCGAAAACGGCTTTGGCTATGATCCGGTATTCTGGGTGCCGGAAGACCAGTGTGCCTCTGCCGAACTGGCACCTGCCCGCAAGAAGCAACTGTCGCATCGGGGTAAGGCGCTGCAACAACTGTTCGCCGCCCTGAAGGACGCCTGATGCTAGTCCCGCCTCCACTGAGCCTGTATGTCCACATTCCCTGGTGCGTGCAGAAATGTCCGTATTGCGATTTCAACTCGCATGCGCTCAAAGCTGACATCCCGGAGCTGGACTACATTGATGCACTGCTTGAAGATCTGGACACCGATCTGGCTGCTTACCGGCTGGACAACGGCGACCGGCCGCTCCACTCCATCTTTATTGGCGGCGGGACCCCGAGCCTGATCTCCCCGGATGAGATTGGTCGCCTGCTGCGCGAAATCGAGGCCCGGATCCCGTTTGCCGAAGGGATTGAAATTACCATGGAAGCCAACCCGGGCACTGTAGAAGCCGATCGGTTCAAGGCCTACCGGGCGGTCGGGGTCAACCGGATCTCGATCGGGATCCAGAGCTTCCAGGACGACAAGCTCAAGCGCCTGGGCCGGATCCACGGCAGCAGTGAAGCGGTGCGCGCCGCCCGGCTGGCACAAGAGGCAGGCCTCAGCAGCTTCAACCTCGATCTGATGCACGGGTTGCCGGATCAGTCAATTGACGATGCACTGTCTGATCTCAAACAAGCCATTGCGCTGGATCCGCCGCACCTGTCCTGGTACCAGCTGACCATCGAGCCGAACACCCTGTTCTACTCCAAACCGCCAACGCTGCCGGACGATGACGACCTGTGGGATATTTTCGAGCAAGGCCACCAGCTGCTGCGTGAAGCTGGCTATGTCCAGTATGAGATCTCCGGCTACAGCAAACCCGGTGTGCAATGCCGCCATAACCTCAACTACTGGCGCTTCGGCGATTACTTAGGCATTGGCTGCGGTGCCCACGGCAAGATCAGCTTTGCTGACGGCACTATCACCCGGACGGTGAAAGTGAAGCACCCGCGCGGCTACCTCAACCCGCAGAAACCTTATCTGGATCAACAAACCCAGGTCGCGGGCAGCGAGCGGCCGTTTGAGTTTTTTATGAACCGTTTTCGCCTGCTGGAAGCCTGCCCGAAACAGCACTTCGTCGAGCGCACCGGCTTACCGCTCAGCGCGATTGACACGCCGATCACTTGGGCGCTGGACCAGAACTACCTGGCTGATCGGGGCGATGAATGGCAGATCACCGAACACGGTAAGCTATTCCTCAACGATCTGCTGGCCGCGTTTGTCGAGGAAGATTAAACGACCATCCCCGCCATAACAAAAAGCGCCTGATGCTCACTGAGCATCAGGCGCTTATCGTTCGCTCTGTGGTAGGCTGACGCTCTGCCAGTGCTTCAGGGCCGGGATCTGGCGCTGAACCACCTGCTCTTTGGCCCGGCGCATCACCAAGTGCCGGCACAGCCCTTCGTCAACCAATTGCGAGTGGGACAAGACATAGGGGAGTTCTTGCCGCATGAACTGGTGGTAGTCAGCCAGCACGCCCATCTGCAGGGCCGTCAGCCGGACTTTATGGACGTCGTAGTAGAGCTGGCCGTCGGACTCAACCTTAAAACGCTCCCCGGCCATCGCCAGGGTTAAGGTGCCGTCCTGCAGGCTCACCGAATTGAGCCACTGCGGCTGGCAGGGCTCGGCTTGATCTTGAGCTTTTACTTGGGTTTGAACTTGGGCTTGAACCTGAGACTGGTGTTGCGCTGTCGCCTGAATAGGTACGCACGCTGCGATTAAACCCAAAGCCAGCATAATGCCTCTCGGCACCATCAAACCAGCCGTAACCCACCGATCACGATTTGACATAGGCATCCCCTTCAATCAAAAGCGATGCCCCGCTTCATCGCTTTGCTTAGAAAATCGAGCGGCCGATCCGCTCCGCCAGCAGTTCCAGCGCGGCTGTTCCGGCCAGGGAGTTGCCGGACGGATCCAGCTCCGGCGACCAGACGGCAATGGTCATTTCCCCCGGAACCACGGCAATGATCCCGCCACCGACCCCGGATTTACCCGGCATCCCGACCCGGTAGGCAAACTCACCGGCACCGTCATACAGGCCGCAAGTCGCCAGCAGGGCATTGATCTGCTTACTCTGAGTCTGGCTGATGATCGATTTTTTTGCGCCTAAAGGAAGCCCTTTATTCGCCAGGTAACTGAAAGTTCGGGCCAGATCGACACAGCTCATTTTCAACGCGCAGTAGCTGAAGTAGTTGGTCAGCACCGGCATCACCTCGTTATCGAAGTTGCCAAATGAGCGCATCAGGTAGGCAATTGAGGCATTGCGATCGCTGTGCTGCATCTCCGAATTGGCAACTTCTTTGTCGTACACCACATGCGGGTCGCCCGACAGCTCGCGCACCAGCTCCAGCATCCGGTACTGCGGTGCTGACAGGCGGCTGTGCAGTAAGTCCGACACCACCAGGGCGCCGGCATTGATAAACGGATTGCGCGGAATGCCGTTCTCCAGCTCGAGCTGGATCATCGAGTTGAACGCATGACCGGACGGCTCTTTACCGACCCGCTGCCAGATCTCCAGCGGCTCGTACAGGGTCATCGCCAGAGTCAGGCTCAGCACCTTGGAGATCGACTGAATCGAAAAGCCTTCTTCACTGTCACCGGCCTGGATGATTTCGCCATCGTTATAGCAAACTGCAATCCCCAACTTATCGGCCGGGACATTGGCCAGCGCCGGAATATAATCCGCCACCTTGCCCCGGCCAATTAACGGACGGACTTCATCCAGAATGTCATGCAGCAGTGCTTCTGTCGGCTTCATTCATGTTCTCCAAGGATAAAAAAGCCAACACGAGGCTGGCTTTTTAAATTTCTGATTCATCGTGGCCGGGTGGCATTTCTACCCGGCCTGTCGTTGGCACTTATTCAGTTCTGGCGAACTTCATATCCCAGACGCCATGACCCAGGCGGTGGCCACGCGCTTCAAATTTAGTCAGCGGACGATCATCCGGACGCGGGATGTAATCGCCGTCAGTCGCGGTATTCTCATACCCCGGCGCAGCGTTCATCACTTCAACCATGTGCTCGGCGTAGTTTTCCCAGTCAGTCGCCATGTGGAAGATACCGCCAATTTTCAGCTTCTTACGGACCATTTCCACAAATTCAGACTGCACAATACGACGCTTGTGGTGACGCGCCTTGTGCCATGGATCCGGGAAGAACAGTTGAACCGTGTCCAGGCTGCCGTCCGGGATCATGTAATCAAAGACTTCAACCGCATCATGACACATCACACGCAGGTTGGTCAGCTCAGCTTCTTCCGCCCCCATCAGGCAGGCACCGACACCCGGGCTATGAACCTCAATCCCGATGAAGTTTTTCTCCGGCGCGTTTTTCGCCATTTCGACCAGCGACGCACCCATACCGAAACCGATTTCCAGCACCACCGGCGCTTCACGATGAAAGACTTCCTTCCAGTCCAGCATCTGCTGAGCAAAGTCGATACCCATGGTCGGCCAGTTGTTATCCAGGGCCGCTTCCTGGCCTTTGGTCAGGCGACCTTCGCGACGAACGAAGCTGCGCACTTTACGGATTAGCTTACCGTCTTCGTTAAATTCAGACAGGGTGACTTCGCCAGAGGCTTTAGAAACTTCGCTCATCGTATTACCTAAACTAGAAAAGAATAAAAACTAAGCGTCGGCATTATCCAAAGATACGCGCTGAGTGCAAGTCTATCGTTTGCGACTGCCGTCAGATTATGGTGCAATCAACCGCAAAAATACCCATCAATCCCATCTTGGCACGCTCCCAGGCGGCCCGTAAAGTGAGCAATACAAAGAAGTATATTTATGATGCACCCGCCTTTGACCCCGACAGACTTTCAGCAACGACTCATTTCCTGGCAGCAGACCCATGGCCGCCATGATCTTCCCTGGCAGCAGGACCCGACCCCGTACCGGGTACTGGTGTCTGAAATCATGCTTCAGCAAACCCAGGTCGCCACCGTGATCCCCTACTTTGAGCGCTGGATGGCCAGTTTCCCGACCATTGAGGCCCTGGCTGCCGCCTCCGAAGATGAGGTGATGAGCCACTGGCAGGGGCTGGGCTATTACTCCCGCGCCCGCAACCTGCGCAAAGCCGCGCTGTACATCACCGAAGAATGCGGCGGTCAGTTTCCGGATCAGGTCGAGACCCTGCTGAAGATCCCGGGTGTCGGCCGCTATACCGCCGGGGCGATAGCCTCCTTTGCTTACAACACCTACGGCCCGATTGTCGACGGCAACGTCAAACGCCTGTTCTGCCGCTTTTTCGGCATCGAAGGGGTACCGGGCACCACCCAGGTCGATAAAACTCTCTGGCACCTGGCCGAAACCTATACCCCGAACCAGAGCAACCGGGCCTTCGCCCAGGGATTGCTCGATATGGGCGCCACCGTCTGCAAGCCGAAGAACCCGACCTGCGATGACTGCAGCTTTCAACCCGAGTGCATTGCCTATCAGAGCAACCGGGTCGATCAGTTGCCGACCCCGAAACCGAAGAAAACCATTCCGACCCGGACAGGACAATTTCTGTGGATTGAGTCGAACGGCAAATTGCTGCTGGAGAAACGGGCTGACAACGGGATCTGGGGCGCACTCTGGTGCCTGCCGCAAATTCACCTCGAGCCAGAGCAACTCGGCGAGCATGTCCAACTCAAAGGCAGTTTCAAGCACACCTTTACCCATTACAAGCTGGATGCCAAAGTGTGGCACGTCGACCGCTTAGGCGAGCAAGCGGACAACCAGCAATGGTTTCCTTTTGACGCCTGCGCCGAGCTGGGCCTGCCGACCCCGATCCGCAAGTTCCTGACCCGCAACGCCCCACAATCCGCCTAACAAGAGTGCCCTGTTATTTGCAGGGCTTTTGTTTCAATCAAGTTGATTTTGCAGACGTACCTGTCCCTCAACCGACTCGCTGTCCCTGCACTCCGGGGGAAATCTGGCAGCTCAAGCCGCTCTCTGGTATAAATGGAGCCGTACTCATGAAGGTTTAACTGAAGGAGCCACCCGATGAGCCGTACCGTATTTTGCGCCCGCCTGAAGAAAGAAGCGGAAGGCCTGGATTTTCAACTGTATCCGGGCGAGCTGGGCAAGCGTATTTTCGACAACATTTCCAAAGAAGCCTGGGCTGAGTGGCAAGGCAAGCAAACCATGCTGATCAATGAAAAGAAACTGAACATGATGGATCCGGAGCACCGCAAGCTGCTGGAAACCGAAATGGTGAAATTTCTGTTCGAAGGCCAGGACGTAGTGATCGACGGCTATACTCCGCCGAGCGAGAAATAAGCCAGCACATCACGCTTTCCCGCTTTGGGACGAAAAATACTTACGCTAAGTACCAGAAAATGACATCATTTGTGCCCAACAAGTGATGTCTTTTTTCTTTCGGGATTATGAAAAAACGCGCTCTCATCTTCTCACTGCTGATGCTCAGCGGCTGCAGCCGCGAATTTGTCGAAAAGATCTATGATGTCGACTACGGCACCACCAACCGGTTTGCCAAAAACCTGGCCCCGCTGCCCGGCCAGTTCACCAAAGATGCTGCGGCATTAGACCGCCTGATGGCCAGCTTCAGCGGCCAGGTCCATCGCTACTGGGGTGAGGACGACAACTTGGTGGCCGGCAAACGTCAGTATGTAAAATATACCGACGGCTACCAGAGCCGGGCCCATGTCGATTTCGTTCGCGGAATGATCATCGTTGAAACCGTCGCAACTACCGAGCCTGAAAAGCACCTTAAAGAAGCCATCACCACCACCCTGCTGACCCCGGACGATCCGGCTGGTGTCGATCTCTATTCCGCCTCGGCGATCGAGTTCAACGGCAAGCCCTTTCTCTACGGCCAGGTACTGGATCAGGACAAAAAACCGATTGAATGGTCCTGGCGGGCCAACCAGTTCGCCGACCACCTGATCGCCACCCAGTTGAAAAAGCGCCAGGTCCGCTACCAACAGGCCTACTATGTCGAAATCCCCATGGTGGCCGATCACATCAACAAGCGAAGCTATAAGTATGCCAGCATTGTCCGCGATGCTTCCCGCCGCTACGGGATCGCGGAAGATCTGATCTACGCCATTATCAAAACCGAGAGCAGCTTCAACCCCTATGCGGTCAGCCATGCCAACGCCTATGGCCTGATGCAGGTGGTGCCCAATACGGCCGGGGCGGACGTGTTCAAGCTGGTCAAAAACAAATCCGGCAAGCCATCCCCACAATACCTGTTTGATCCGGCTAAGAATATAGATACCGGCACCGCATATTTCTATATCCTGCGTAACCGCTATCTCAAACAGATCCGCGATCCCCTGTCCCTCCACTACAGTATGATCTCGGCCTACAACGGCGGCACCGGCGGGGTGTTGAAAACCTTTCACAACAACCGTAAACGCGCCATGCAGGATCTCAATAACTTACAGCCAAACCAAGTTTACTGGGCGCTGACCAACAAGCACCCCAAAGCGGAAGCACGCCGCTATTTGCAGAAAGTGACCAAGTTCCAACAGGAATTCAATCGCGGCAAAATCTGATGAAATGACAATGAAATAGCGTAAACCTACCCGCATGTACAAAAAGCGAGCAAGCGGACGTTTTTGTAAAAAAAGAGGTTGACGCCAAGAGCGAAAACCCGTTTAATAGCGCTCCGTTGCCTCGATAGCTCAGTCGGTAGAGCAGAGGATTGAAAATCCTCGTGTCGGTGGTTCGATTCCGCCTCGAGGCACCATTTTTATAATGTGGTGCTGGTAACGATAGCTAAACCCTCGATGATTGCTCCGCAATCATGTGTCGGTCACTGGCCGGGCGCGGTCGATTCCGTACTCGAAGCATCATATTTCAGTGCGCTGCGAAGCAGGCACAAAAAAATAATTCCCCCTTAGTTCAGTTGGTAGAACGGCGGACTGTTAATCCGTATGTCGCAGGTTCGAGTCCCGCAGGGGGAGCCAAATTCGTTATTAGGCCATCGCCTGATAACACGCATATTTGTGTGCCGACTTAGCTCAGTAGGTAGAGCAACTGACTTGTAATCAGTAGGTCACCAGTTCGATTCCGGTAGTCGGCACCATTTGCCTCGATAGCTCAGTCGGTAGAGCAGAGGATTGAAAATCCTCGTGTCGGTGGTTCGATTCCGCCTCGAGGCACCATTTTACAATGTGGTGCTCATCACGATAGCCAAACCATTTGTGATTGCTGCGCAATCATGTGTCGGTCCCTGGCCGGGCGCGGTCGATTCCGCACTCAAGCATCATGTTTCATTGTAGTGCGAAACACGCAACGCAATAACAATTTATTCCCCCTTAGTTCAGTCGGTAGAACGGCGGACTGTTAATCCGTATGTCGCTGGTTCAAGTCCAGCAGGGGGAGCCAAATTTGTGTGCCGACTTAGCTCAGTAGGTAGAGCAACTGACTTGTAATCAGTAGGTCACCAGTTCGATTCCGGTAGTCGGCACCATTTGCCTCGATAGCTCAGTCGGTAGAGCAGAGGATTGAAAATCCTCGTGTCGGTGGTTCGATTCCGCCTCGAGGCACCATATTAATTGTGGTGCGACACGCAACACAGTAAAAAAAACAATTCCCCCTTAGTTCAGTCGGTAGAACGGCGGACTGTTAATCCGTATGTCGCTGGTTCAAGTCCAGCAGGGGGAGCCACTTTAAAGAGCCTTGTCGCAAGACGAGGCTTTTTTTATACCCCAAGTTCTCGCTTCGCGCGAATTGTCGCTGGCGGGAGGCCGCCCCGTCCAAGTCCAGCAGGGGGAGCCACTTTAAAGAGCCTTGTCGCAAGACGAGGCTTTTTTTATCCCTGTTGTTTAGCTGCAAACCCTCCTTCCTGCCCTCGGCATCAAGGAAAAAAATACCGCAGTCGGGCTGCGGTATCATCCATGCACTATCAAATCACGGCGTGATTACTTGCCATCTTTGACCAGCAACACACCAAGCTCAACATCTTGTGGACCAAAATGCGTTGTCATGCCGTCATTCAGACCAAAGGTCAGAATCGTCTGGCTCTGTGCATGAGGCGTTGCCGACCAGACCGTTCTGTTCATCTCCCATTTATCCGCTTCCTCTCGGAACAAGCCTGGAAACGCCTGGAGATTCAGCGCCGGAGAGATACAGGCCACTTCTCGCAGACTTACCAGCTCTTTGATATTCGGCATCCGCCAGGACTTGCCGCTCTCGCTGGCATCCTGATAATTTAATTCAGTTTGGAACAGCGCCTGCTTCCAACTGTAAACGCTTGGCTCACCATCACACTGCTGTGTGGTGGCATTCCAGGTCATCCCCAACAGGCAGCGACGCCAAATCAGGTTGGTTTGCAGATCGGTCACCGTACCGTTGTCATTGTCCTGAAAGCGGATATCCGGAGCGCTGTTTGGCAAATCGTTGTAACAACTCTGTAGGCTTGCGGCAGCATTGCCGGCCATCAACACAGAGCAGGTCACGGCAAGTAGTGCTTTTTTCAACATGTTAGATTCCTTATTCTGCAACCATACGGAGTGTTAATGCGTTTGGAGAATCACAATCTTCCTTCTGTCCTTCTTCGCACAGGGCGTAGAAAGCCGTGATTTCCCCCAGCCCGGTCTCGTCTTTCACCGTCATTTGGGTCAGGTGAGCAATCCCTTTGCCGGAGGTATACCCCGGATCAGTGCGCAGCAAAGTTGATGACCAGTAATAGCCGTAGGCCAAATCCGGGTGACCTATGTATTGATCGTTAAAGTACTTCACCGGCAGGCCATAAGTGTTTCCAGTCTCGTCGGTGGTCGTTTCCCCGAAGTCCAGCAAGTCAAACTGCTCGTTCATCGTCGGGACCCGCCAGTTGGTTTTGCCACAATAGCCGGACGTATTGAGCTTGTTGGCATATTCCTGTGTGGTACAAACGCCAACACCGTCGGTTTGACATGATGCCAGGGCCAAGTCCTCGGCATGGGGCTTGAGCGTTTCGGTTTCATAAGCAAACAGGCGGTGCTTGTCACGGTAAGATGTCGGATCATCCGCCTTCACTTCCCAGATCAGCCCCGTCCGCTCGTCTTTCACACAAGCCCAGGTCGTGCTGTCCTCAGCCAGCGGCTTACCGGTCTCATCCAGCTTGGTCAGCTTGAATCCGCCGTCGCTCACATCCAGGCCATAGCTGGCATCCTGACCCGGCGCATCCGGATCCGCTTGGGTATCCATCCCGCCGGCAGCCAGGTTCAGGTGTTGCTTCATACCGGTGTCATTCAAAGGCTTGAATTCAACACGACCCAGCTCTTGAATATGATTTTTCTGGATGCTGCTCAAGGTACCATCCAGGATCTCCTGACCATAAAGCTTCAAGCCATGCGCCAGCCCGGCCACCACTTGCTCGTAAGGCACATCACGTTCAGCCAGCGCTGCCAGGACCCGGATCACCTGCTGATCCATTGTCGCCAGCTCGCTCTGGTGGCTGTCGCGCATAATATCAGCGCTCAGTCCCAGAGCCTTGAGGTTTGCCGTCACCTTCGCCACAGCATCTGCCTTGCTGGAGCCGGTCAGCATCTCCCCGACCACCAGGGTTGTAATGCCGTTGATCTGGGTATGGGGGGTATCCCGCGCTGGCGGCGCAGCCAGAAGCACTTCGGCATTCACGCCGGATTTGGTCACAGCTGACAGACTTGCCTTCACCACCAGCGGGGAAGTCTGCACCCGGATATCCGGGCTGGAGAGCTTAAAACTGTATTGGTCTGCATTGAGCGAAGGCTCATCACTGCCGCATTGCCAGTCACGGTTAAAATCGGCGCAGATTGTATAGGGGACCTGCACCGCCGTTGAGGTCACTTCACCGGAAACGTCATAGTTTAGGAAGCTGCTTTCGTCTGCCGCTGAATCGGTGCCGGAGCTGTTACAGCCGCTCAGGGCAACCGTCAGTGCAACCGGCAGCATCGCAAGTTGAAACTTTCTCATCAGGCTATCTCTTATTGGGTTGAATATGGTGTGTGTTTGCGTCTGAAGACGCCGATGACCAGGCCGGCCAACAGACTGAGCCATCCGGCAGCACCGCCGGACGATCCGGGCTCTCCTGCCGAGCCATCGGGTTGACTCGTGGTTGGTGTTCCCGACCTATCCTTGTGCTCGCCGCACTGGTAACCGGTTACATGGCCGATCCCCCAGCGATGCAACTCACCGCTTGCACCGACAACCCGGTCGGTGATCTCAAGGATCCAGTTCCCGGCCAATAACTCCCCACGCAATGCCGCCAGTTTGGGCGTATTGACCAGGGTCAGGGTGTGGCTGAAATCAGGTAACGGATGATCCTGGTAATCCATCAGGGTCACACCGGCACCGGAAGGTGCCCGCAGCACCACTTTCAGCTCAGCAAACCGCGGATGACTTAGTGACAGGTGCACCGCAAAGTTATCGTCCACCACCCCGCCGGCATCTCCGGCTTTGAACGCGGACAAGGATTCACCCAGAACAATTTTGCTCTCGTTGACCTGACGGGCATCCGCCAGGGGACGCGCTGATTGCTGCAACGGCAGTGAGAGCACCGGCTGACCAAAGGTAAACGTCAGTTGCTGCTGACTTTGCTGCGCCCGCTGGGTGACGTCATGACGGGTTTCAATGTCGGCCGTCATCTCGAAACGTTCCCCGCATTGCAGGGTCGAAGGCAGCGGTAATTCTGCTGCAATCGACTGTTGCGCGCCTGCAGCAATGGATTCCTGGCTGATCACCCGGTGCCACCCGATTGCAGGAATCGCCAACTCGGCCCGGTAGCTCTCCAAGGGCTGATCGGTGGTGTTGACCAGCGTTGCCGTCAGGGTTGCTGTTCGGGTGTCAGATTGCGCCGTCGGGATGGTTACTGCTGAATCAGACTGAGCCAGCACCACAGCATCACTCAAAATCCCGTGTTGCTTGAATCGGGCCGCTAGCAGGCGGGCATAATCCTTGTTCGGATACAGGCGCTGCGCGGCATCAACGGTTGAGCGCGCCAGATCCGACATTTTCATGCCAAAGCCCATCCCGGCCATTCCTTCCAGCACAATCCGGTTGAATTCGTCAAATGCGTCGTTACCGTAAATCGCTACACCCTGCTTCAGACTCTGGAACAAGGGCGTCGACCACAATTGATCGCTCAGCGTGCCGTAGACAGAGACATGAGCCCGGTACTCCATCTCCGGGTAATAGCGTGCTTCGGTGTCATTGAGCGAACGCTGGGCCTTGTTCGCCCCGGCAGCACCGTCCCAGTTGGCAAACACATCCAGTTCAAAGGGGTCACTGCGATCGCGCTGCACCCAGAAACTATATGCCCCGGCCCAGTAGTCACCGAATCCTTCACCGATGGCTTCGCTGTCGCCCCCCTTCCAGTCCGGCACCAGCTTGTCGTTGATCGCATGACCAAACTCATGCAGCACGACATCGGCATCTTCACTGTCCGGTACCCCGCCGACCCCCATCGCCAGCATCCCCACATCACTCAGGTAGGTGGAGTTATTGGTGCTTTGTCCCTGCGCATCAATTTTCAGCGGCGCGGTAAACAGAGCTTTGTCGCCGACGAACCCAAGTTGCTCGAGATACTGCAATGAATGATCGAGGTGATAGAAAGCATTCACATCGCGAAAAGCAGCCTCCTGACGGGTAATGTTAAATCCGGTACTGTCTTCGACCGTGACCAGTCCCTGCTTCGGCCCCAGATCCAGCGCATGCATCTCGGTAAAGTCCACCGCGATCACCCGTGCATTGGCCAGATAGAGCTGACCATCATGCTGGGTCACCTCAACCCCGGCAACATGCTGGTAAGCTTCAGCCGGAATGGTGATTTCAGCGACATTGCTGTGCTCACCTTCAATGGCCCAGCCGACGGCGGTCCGCGGATCGGGATCGAACACCTGCATCTGAGTTTGCACAATCTCACCGGCCGGCGGCACCGTCAGCTGATGCGCGCGCGGCGGCAGCGGCTGATTCAGGTCACAGGACGCCGGGTTGTCCACCAGCGCATGAAACACCCGGTACAACACGCCATTCTGATCCGTGGTCACCACCACCGCGCCTTCGCAAGGCTGGCCGTCTGCATTCTGCTGGACGAAGTTATAGTGTGTCCCCAGCAGACTATGACGGGTATAGCGGTGAACTAAGGTTTCGGTATCGGGATAATGGGACTGCACATAAGATTTCGCTTCTGCCACAGTACCAATCGCCGGCATCAACTGGGGATAATCCAGGTGCGGCGCCGCAACAGACGGCGCAGATACAGCGGCAACCACCACAGAAGCCGCCAGATTCAATCGGTTCATGACGACCTCCTAGAAACTATATTGCGCGTTAAGGTTGAAATAACGACCCGGCTGAGTCGAGAAGGTCGTATCCTTCGCGGCAACGCCGGCGACATCCTGATAACGGATGTAGTCCCGGTCCAGCAGGTTATGAATCGCGAGATTGAGACGAAAATCAGGCGTTACAAAATAGCCCGCGCCCAAGTCCACCGTCAGCCAGCCGGATGTTTCGGCACAGGTCTCTGCCATCCCCAGCTCGCCGTAGCAGGTCGGTACCCGATCCATCGCCCCGGCATAGTTGGCGCGAACAAAGCCGTCCCAGTCCTCGGCCAGATAGTCCAGCTGGGTGTTACCTTCCAGCGGCGTGAGCGCGCGGATTGCCTCACCCTGCTCATCTTCACCATCGACAATCCCCAGCTTGCTGCTGATTGCCAGCGCGTCGGTCAACGTATATCGGACCGTCAGCTCTGCACCGTAGGTTTTGACCCCGTTCAGGTTCTGGTATTGCACGATGGCATGCTGGTTGGCATCGTCCCAACCCACCACCTGCTCATCAATGAAATCATCAAAGACGGAGTAAAACAGGGCACCATAGACCGCCAGGCGGCCATCATCGTACTTGCTGCCCAGCTCGACATTGTCACTGGTCTCTGCCCCCAGATCCGGGTTTGGCTGAATCACAAAGCTGCCCAAATCACCGTTCAGATGCGGCACGAAACCATAAGCCTTGGCATAAGAAGGCGCCCGGAATCCGTGGGTGTAGCTCAGATAGGTATTAAGAGCATCGGTCCACTGGTAAGCCAGCGACAGGCTTGGTGAGATTTCACTGTGATCGGTAGTGTCCAGCGCGTAGCGACCCAATGCTTCCGTGCCGATCGAATCAGCACCGCCCGGACTCAGGCGCTGGTAGTCGAACCGCAATCCTGGCGTCAGATTCCAGCGACCCCAGTCAATATCATCATGCACATACACGCCAAAACGATCTGTAGTCGCTTCGGCAAACGGCGCCGATTCGGTGCGCTGCTCACCATTCCAGTCAATCATCAGCTTTTCCACCGGGCGTTCATGCCGGGTCGACTCCAGTGTCACCCCCCAGGCAAACGTATGGTTGGCGCTTCCCAGAGATATCCGCTTTTGCATCTCGGCAGAGCCGCCCAACAGCGCATCTCGAAACTGGCGGCTGTCAATCTGACGGCGCTTAAACAATAGAGATTCCTGCACCCGCGCCATCGCAACCCGTAATTCACTGTCATTTTCCGTCAGGCGGTAATACAGGTTGAAATCGGCCTGATCAGCCAGCCCCCCTGTCCCTTCCCATTCCGCGCCGACGCGGGATTCCAGGGTGGTGACCCGACCCTGCTCATGAAAATCTTTTGCGATCCAGCCTTTGCCATCCTCCTGGATCGGCGGCTGGCCTTCCTCGCGCAGCGCCTCCTGCTGGTAATAGCTGAGTTTGCCCTTCAGCATCCACTGCGGGCTGACAAACCATTCGCTGCTCAGCGCCGCATAGAAACCGTCCACATCACGCAGGTAGAGTGATTCGTCATGGTTTTTCGACTCACTCCCCGTCCAGTAGCTCAGGCGCAGCAGGTGATCGGAGTCACCGAAACGCTGTGCTGTCGTCAGGGCGGTCCGGTATTTGTTACTGATCCCGGCATAACCGCCTTCAATCCCCCAGTAACTGTCGCGTTGCCTCAGGTAATCGCCGGGCGCTTTCGAGGTCAGCACCACCACGCCGCCGACCGCACCCGAGCCATAAAGGGATGAGCCGGCGCCTTTGACCACTTCAATCTGCTTGACATCCCCCAGGTCGAAACTGTTATGACCGGCCACATCATTGAGATCATCGGCGCCATAACCGTCCGCCACGCGCACACCATCTTTGATCACCGCAACCCGGTTGCCGCTCATCCCGCGGATCGTAATATTCTGCGGCCGGCCGGCCCCGCCGGAAACGCTGATCCCCGGCTCATGATTGAGGGCATCGTACAGCTCAGTTGCGCCTTCCCGGGTCATCGCTTCACTGGTGATCACCGCCACCGAGCCATTGGTCTCAGACAGCGGCTTCTCAATCTTGTTGGCCGTGACGACAATGGTCGAAATTGCGGTCACATCTTCTGCAACAGCGCTGTGGCTGCTCAGGCCAAATAAAGACAAAAAAGCCAATGGCACGGGCTTTAATTGCATGGTCGGTTCTCCGGGTTTATGGGATGAAAGACAAATTTCAGCATGACAGATCCCTACCGGCGGCCTGGCCGCCGGCAAAATCATCACGAATTCAGGTTATCGGGTATCGGGATGGCGCAGCGAACCAGCCTGGCGGAGTAAGAAAGCATACTCCCGGGCTTGTTGCTGCTGTGCCCGGCGGGTATCCTGCCGATGGCCGCCCTGCATATTGGTCTGCAACAGATAGGGACCGCTGCCGGCACTCAGCTCACGCACTTTGGCCACCCACTTTGCCGGCTCCCAGTAAGGCACCTGGCTGTCGTACAGTCCGGCCGTCACCAGCATCGGCGGGTAGGCTTGGCGGGCAATATTATCGATCGGACTATAAGCGGCCATCACGGCCCGCTGCGCCGGATCGCGCGGATCGCCCCACTCGGCATATTCCTGGCGGGTCAGCGGTAGCGTCGGATCAGACATAGTCGCCACTACATCGACAAACGGGACTTGCAACACCGCGGCGCTAAACAGCGTCGGCTGTTGATTGAGCGCCGTCGCCACCAGCGTGCCGCCGGCACTGCCGCCGATGGCCAGCAACGGGCGATTTTTTCCGCCGCGGTATTGCTTCAGGGTTTGCGCCACGGCGAGGTAGTCGGCAAAGGCATTGGGTTTATTCATCCCTTTGCCTTGCTCATACCAGGCCGGGCCAAGGTATCCGCCACCGCGCACATGGGCAATGGCATAGATCATGCCGCGATCAAGCAGGCTCAGTACCTGAGGCATAAAATAAGGCCGCATCGGTGTGCCGTAAGCGCCGTAGCCATACAGCACCACCGGGGAGTGCGCCGTTAGTTGATCCTCTCGGTATACCAGGGACACCGGTACCGAGACACCATCATGCATGACCTGGATCTGCTCGCTGCGATACAGCTGCGGCTCGATGTTCTGATAGCGGTCTTCGCCCAGCACCTTCATCTCAAATGTCCCGAGATCCAGCACCAGCCACTGCGGCGGCTGCGCCATCGACATCCGGCGGATCCGGACCGACTGACCATAACGACTGCTGTTGCCGGACAACCAGGCAACTCCACCAGACGGCGTCATGGTTTGCTGGTACAACGTCTCACCCTGATAATTCAGCACCACCAGATCGCTGTACTGCTGGCGGCTGATTTCCAGCACAATGTGCTGTGGATACAACAACCAGTTTTTCAGATGCTGTGTTGGCGGAGTCTGCCAGATTGCCTTCCAGGGCCGGGTTGGCTCAGCAAGCGCTGCCTGATAGAGCGCAAAGTCGCCGTCGAGGTTGCTCGACAAATACAGGGTGTCATGACGGACATCGGCGTAATACTCCACCCCGGACTCCCGCGCCCGGATCAATCCCAGCGAGCGGCCGGTATTGCGATCCACCAGATGTTGCTCACTGCTGTTGTGATTGTTGCTCTGGATCAGCACATGCTGGCCTGAAGTCGACGGATAGATCGAGACCATCCAGGCCAGATCGGCTTCCCGGAACAGCTCTTGTGTGGTGTCGGTTTGCCACACCCAGCGCAGCACCCGGTTGGGGCGATAGGTTTTCGCCTCATTGCCGACGACATAGAGGCTCTGGCTGTCATTGCTCCACACCAGATCCGTGGTGACACCTGACAGCACCGCTGACTGTGCTTTTCCCGAGTCCAGCGCAATCACAGAAATTTGATAATTGCGATCGCCCCGGCGATCTTCGGCCAGCGCTACCCAGCGATAGTCCGGGCTCACCCGCCAGTTCCCCAGCGAATAATAAGCCGCACCCTCGCGACGTGTGCTCAGATCAAGCACCACAGTTTCCGCCTGGGTTTGAGTGTTTTTCCGGATCAGCTGCTGGCTCGATGCATCGACGCGATAATTGAACTCCCCCTGCAGCCGCCATGGCTGCAAAGCAGATTGTCGGCTGCGTGACTGCCACTCTGCCAACAAGGTTTGCTCCAAAGTTTGCTGAGCCGCCAGCTGTGACTCAGTGCGCTGGTTTTCCTGCTGCAGGAAATTCAGCACGGCCGCTGACTGACGGGTGTCATCCCGAAGCCAATCATAAGACGGATCGGCCACCGTTTGGTTCGCTGCGGTGTCCGCCAAAGCTGCCGGTGCAACCAAGGCGCTCACGACACATAAAATAAGACCAACCAAACTGCGTTTCATGATGCACTCACAACGTCAAAGAATCTCAAGGCAGGGCAAAGCACTTTATTCCCTGTAATTTTGCGGCACATCATGCACCCACGCTGTAATGAGATCAATTATCAGTTTCATTCGCATTAAAATAATAGCTCTAAACAAGATCCAGATCACAAAATAATGTGGAACTTCTCTCAGCTATCAGCCTTGATCAACATGAAAATGGCTGAAACTAAGTCCAACATGTGCAACGAAAAGCATTTGATTTCCGCTTTAAAACAGGAAAATACGCCGGACTTCGATCCTTCGGAGCTTTTTGACTAAGGTTAATCACACAAGGCATATTCAAGGATGACGATATGGTGACGTTATATGGCTACCCGCGAACCCGCTCCTTACGGGTTTCATGGTTGCTGGAAGAATTAGGATTGGAATGGGAATACCAGTTAGTCGATTTCAACAACAATGAGCACCGCGCCCCGCAGTTTCTCGCCCGCAATCCCGCAGGCAAGGTCCCCTGCCTGATCGATGATCAAATCGTGGTGACCGAATCTGCTGCGATTTGTCTTTATCTGGCAGAAAAGTATGGCCGGCACTGGCTACCGAAACCCGGGACACCAGAAGCCGCGACCCATCATGAGTGGATCAGTTTTATCACCACCGAATTAGAGCAACCGCTGTGGACAATGGGCAAGCACCGCTTCGCCCTGCCGGAGAAAATACGGCTGCCGGAAATGCTACCGGTCGCCGCTTGGGAGTTTAAGAAAGCCGTGCAAATTGCCGAATCTCGTTTCAATCAAGCAGCCTACCTACTCGGTCAATTTCCGACGGTGGCCGATATTCTGCTCACCCACACCCTGAACTGGGCGGTAAAGTTCGATCAGAAAATCCCGCCCAAATTGGAAAAATACCGCCAGTTCGCCAATCGCCGTCCGGCACTGGCGCGGGCACTAAACCTTGAGCAACAAGCGTTGGGCCATCCCTGAAGGATGACTTCAAAAACAGGCTGAACTTGCAAAGTTCAAAAACCGAACGATCAGCATAAAAAAAGCCACTTTGGTTTGTTTTCACTAAAAAAGCATTGACGCAACGGATCAAAACCGATTTAATGCGCCCCGTTGCCTCGATAGCTCAGTCGGTAGAGCAGAGGATTGAAAATCCTCGTGTCGGTGGTTCGATTCCGCCTCGAGGCACCATTTTCATTGTGGTGCGACACGCAACACAGTAACAAACAATTCCCCCTTAGTTCAGTTGGTAGAACGGCGGACTGTTAATCCGTATGTCGCAGGTTCGAGTCCCGCAGGGGGAGCCACTTTTGTGTGCCGACTTAGCTCAGTAGGTAGAGCAACTGACTTGTAATCAGTAGGTCACCAGTTCGATTCCGGTAGTCGGCACCATTTGCCTCGATAGCTCAGTCGGTAGAGCAGAGGATTGAAAATCCTCGTGTCGGTGGTTCGATTCCGCCTCGAGGCACCATTATTTACAATGTGGTGCTGGTCACGATAGCCAAACCCTTCTGTGATTGCTGCGCAATCATGTGTCGGTCCCTGGCCGGGCGCGGTCGATTCCGCACTCGAGGCACCATTTTACAATGTGGTGCTCATCACGATAGCAACACAGTAACAAACAATTCCCCCTTAGTTCAGTTGGTAGAACGGCGGACTGTTAATCCGTATGTCGCAGGTTCGAGTCCCGCAGGGGGAGCCAAATTCGTTGTTAGGCCATCGCCTGATAACACGCAATTTTGTGTGCCGACTTAGCTCAGTAGGTAGAGCAACTGACTTGTAATCAGTAGGTCACCAGTTCGATTCCGGTAGTCGGCACCATTTGCCTCGATAGCTCAGTCGGTAGAGCAGAGGATTGAAAATCCTCGTGTCGGTGGTTCGATTCCGCCTCGAGGCACCATTATTTACAATGTGGTGCTGGTCACGATAGCCAAACCCTTCTGTGATTGCTGCGCAATCATGTGTCGGTCCCTGGCCGGGCGCGGTCGATTCCGCACTCGAGGCACCATTATTTACAATGTGGTGCTGGTCACGATAGCAACACAGAAACAGACAATTCCCCCTTAGTTCAGTTGGTAGAACGGCGGACTGTTAATCCGTATGTCGCAGGTTCGAGTCCCGCAGGGGGAGCCACTTTTGAAAGCCTTGTCGCAAGACGAGGCTTTTTTTATACCCATTGTTCACGCTGCGCGCGAATTGTCGCAGGCGGGAGGCCGCCCCGTCCGAGTCCCGCAGGGGGAGCCACTTTTGAAAGCCTTGTCACAAGACAAGGCTTTTTTATCCCTGTTGTTCACGCTGCGCGTCATGTCCCCCCATTCTAAATCTCTTTATTTACGCCATACATACACTCTCCGGTCCTCTCAAGAATCCGCTATATACCCATTTCGTGTCATATTGGGTAGCTGATTGATATAGTTTACAATAATAAATGCCACCCAAATTGTTGACGCCGTTGCCAGGTACACTGGGCTGTATCAGGGAAAGTACATCAGTCACAACGGGGCAAATTCGAGTATAAGTACAAGAACAGGTTGCGCTGAAAAAGAATGGCAAGCATCAAACTCTCAGTAGAGCGTTTAACCGAAGGACTCTATATCAAGCTCCCCTTACAGTGGACTGATCACCCTTTTCTACTGAACCACTTCAAAATCAAAGATAACCAGCAGATTCGCCTGATCAAAAATCTCGGGGTGAAATTCGTTTACCTGCTCCCGGAGAAAAGTGACACCAAGCCGCTGGATCCGGAGACCCCGGCCGAAACACTCAGTGAAGATGAAAGCCAGTATCTCGATAAACAGGCCGAGAAGCTGTGGCAGGAAAAGCAGTCCCGGATCAACCGGCTGAAAAACTACAAACGAAAGCTGCAGCGCTGCGAAAAAAATTTCAATCGCTCGATGGCCCAACTGCGCGCCATTATCGGGAAAATCAAAAGCCGTCCGGTTACCGCTATTCAGGAAGCCGAGCAGCTGGTTGAGGAGATGGTCGATGCCCTGATGGAAAGCGACAACCTCGCCCTGCATCTGATGAATGACAATCAGGAGTCAGAAGACATCTATTTCCACTCCCTGAACGTTGCCATCATGTCGATGATGCTGGCCAAATCCAGTGGTATGCCGGCCGAAGACATCAAAGCGATCGCCCTCGGCGCCCTGTTCCATGATATGGGCAAACTCAAAGTGCCGACCGCAATTACCCGCAAAACCACCCCGCTCACCGAGCCGGAAGACAATTACCTCAAACTGCATACCAAATACAGCCTGGATCTGGCCAACCTGACTGAAGACTTTCCCGACAGTGCCAAGCCGATTTTAAGCCAGCATCATGAACTGCTCGATGGCAGCGGTTACCCCCACCAGCTGGCTGCCGCTAACATCGATCTCAAAGCCCAACTGGTTGCCGTCGTCAATGCTTACGACAACCTATGTCACCCACAGGATCCCTCAAAGGCCCGGATCCCATACAGCGCCCTCTCCTATCTGTTCAAGAATAAAAAAGAGCAGTACAACAACGACTTCCTTGCCCTGCTGATCCGCCTGCTGGGGGTTTACCCGCCCGGCAGTGTGGTGCAGCTTTCCAATCAGCAGCTAGGGCTGGTGATCTCGGTGAACTCCGAAAGTCTGCTGTTTCCGAATGTCCTGCTCTATGATCCGACCGTGCCGTCCAATGAGGCGCCAATCCTGGAGCTGGAAGACAGTGATCTGCGGATCGAACGGGCGATTCCTCCCAGCAAGCTGCCGGAAAAGGTTTACACCTACCTCAATCCACGGATCCGGATCTCTTACTATTTTGATCCTGATGACTAATACCAATCAAAATAAATAAGTGATCAGAAATAGCGCCGGAAAAATGTTTGAGAACAAGGCAGAATTTTTAGATAAGTAGTTATTCTACAATCAAAAATTCTAACGCAGTTATCGAGCATTTGAACACGCTAGAATGACCAGTTATTTACTGCGATTGGTATAACAACACGCCGCATTTCTCCGGCGTGTTGGGTTTTCCTACTGGCTAAACATCTCCCGGATCCAGCCGGCCGGTTGTTTCTGAGTGCAATGGGCTTTGGCCGAACCGTCCTGATCCCATACCGGCAACGACTGCTGGCCCGAGCAATCCAACCGCAACGTGCCGTTCGGCTGGCGCTGATATTTACTCGTCGTCAGTTTTTGCGGCCAGGCCAGGCGCAAGGGCTCCGGCTGGCGGCGTTTGAGATAGTTGCTGTAGAGCCGCAATGCGCCCGCAGAGCCCGTCAGGTTCACCGGCTTGTTATCATCCCGGCCGACCCACACAGTGACCACTTCCCGACCATCGGCACCGACATACCAGCTGTCACGGTTATTATCCGTGGTGCCGGTTTTCCCGGCCAGCGCCGCCCAGCCGAAGGTTGGCCGCAAAAAGCGCGCCGTCCCCTGGCTCACCACATTCTTCATCCCGTAGGTCGTCAGCCAGGCCGCCTGCTCCGGGACCACCTGGGCTGCTTTGGGATAATTCCGGTACAGCTGCTGCCCCTGCTGATCAACCACCGAACGCAAGGCCGTCAGCTCAGCCTTACGGCCGCCGCTGACCACGGTCTGATACATCTGGGTCACTTCAAACGGGGTCAGGGTAAAGGCACCCAGTAGGATCGACGGCAGCTTCGGCACTTCATCGCGCGGTACGCCGAGCTGCACCATAGTATCGATCACCGAACCCAGCCCAACTTTCATCCCCAGATTCACCGTCGGCACATTGAGCGATTTCGCCAGCGCATAATACAGCGGCACTTCGCCGCGGAACCGCCGGTCGTAATTTCGCGGTTTCCAGGCACTGCCCCGGCTGCCTTTCAGCACGATGGGCTTGTCCTCGATCGTGGTGGCCAGCGAGTATAGCTTCGGCTGACGCAGCGCGGCCAGGTACACCGCCGGTTTCACCAGCGAGCCAATCTGACGCCGGCCGTCCAGCGCCCGGTTAAACCCGGCATAACCCGGCCGGCTACCACCGACCATGGCCCGGATCTCGCCACTGCGGCGATCGACAGCCACCAGCGCAGTCTCCACCGAGACACCGGCTTTTTTCGCCAGCCGCGGCACCTGGGCCATCACCGCCTGTTCCGCTTCCTGCTGCGACAGCGGATCTAAAGTGCTGAACACCCGCAGCCCGACACCCGGGGTAAAGTTATCACCCACTTTCTGCTTCAGCTCACGCTGTAACTGCTGGAAGTAGGCCGGCTGGCGGCTGGCGATCTGCGGTTTGCGTTGCACATCCAGCGGCCGGGATGCCGCCTGCTCATACTGCGCGCCACTGAGTGTGCCGTTGTCCATCATCAGCCGCAGCACCAAATCCCGCCGCTGTTTGGCCCGCTCCGGGTTTCGCCAGGGGTTGTAATACGATGGTCCTTTGGCCAGCGCCACCAGTAACGCCTGCTGATCGATACGTAGCTCCTGCAGCGGCCGGCCGAAATACAGCCGGGCACCCAACCCGAAGCCGTGGACTTCCTTGCCACCGTTTTGTCCCAGGTAGATCTCGTTAAGATAGGCTTCCAGAATCCGGTCTTTGCTATAGCGATAGTCGATGATCAGGGCAATATACGCCTCGCTGATCTTACGCAGCAGGGTCCGCTCCCGGGTCAGGAAAATATTCTTCGCCAACTGCTGGGTTAAGGTACTGCCACCCTGCACGGTCCGTCCGGCCTGCAGGTTCACCAGCAGCGCCCGGACAATCGCCAGCGGCGAGATGCCTTCATGATAATAAAAATCGCGATCTTCCGTCACCAGCAGGGCATCAACCAGTACTTCCGGGAAGCGCTCCCGCGGCAGGAAGATCCGCTGCTCTCCCTCCTGAGTCCCCAGCATCCCCAGCATTTTCGGCTCAATACGGATATAGCCCAGCTGGCGCTCACGACTCAGATCTTCGATACTCTGCAGGGTATTGCCCGAGAACGTCAGCATGATATGGCGCTCTCCTTCGTGGCCATCCTCGAATTCAAACGGCCGGCGGATCAGTTCAATCCGGGTCGAAGAGGCAGAATACTCCCCGATCCGCTGCGGGTTTCGCACTTTATGATATTGCAGCAGATCCAGCTCGCGCTTGACCTCATCAATGGTGATCGGCTGCTCCGGCTGCAGCGTCAGTACCCGACCGTACACGACAGCCGGCAGATTCCAAAGCTGACCGTCAAACTTATCGCGAACCACCTTATCGAGATAGATCCCGGCCACCAGCAGGACCGCCAGTACCACCACCGCCACTTTCAGGCCAAAGCCAAGCAGCCACTTCAGCCAGCCCGGCATCCTTGAGGTGTTTTTCTTAGCAGATTTTTTACGCGGCTTGCGCGGGCTGCCCTTTTTCGCCGGTGCTTTTTTTCGTGTCGCCGCAGGCTTTTTCGCGCCCGGATTCTTCGGTGCGGGCTTTTTGCTTCCCGGCTTTTTTGCCCCCGGTTTCTGCGGCGCAGCTGCACGTCCCCGCAGGGTTAACTTCATCTTCACAACGATTCCCGAATTCTTCCCCGGCCAGCACATTCATCCGTACCGGCACAGCAATCACATTTGCCTCACTGATCACCCAGGCGACCAGTCAGCCAATCACATATACTTTTTGGTTTTTCTGGTTGGCGCATGATTGGCCGGATCATCCGGCCAGACATGTTTGGGATAGCGCCCTTTCATTTCTTTCTGCACGTCCCGGTACGAGCCCTGCCAGAACGCCGCCAGATCCTGGGTGATTTGCAACGGCCGCTGGGCGGGCGATAACAGCTCCAGCACCAGCGCCACCTTCCCATAGGCGATCACCGGCGAGGCTTGCTCGCCGAACATTTCCTGCATCCGGACCGCCAGCGCCGGCTGCTGGCCGACCTGATAGCGGATCGGATAACGGGATCCGGTCGGCACCTGATAATGGGTCGGCAAAGCTTCATTAAGTGCCTTGGTTTTCTCCCAACCCAGCCGCGCCTCCAGCGCCGCCACCAAATCCAACTTTTCAATCATCTTGAGCCGTGTCATCCCGGTCATAAACGGCAGCAGCCATTGTTCGGCCTCAGCCAGCAAACTGACCTCATCCATCGCCGGCAGTGCCAGCTCCGGCAACCAGTCCGCCGCACACCGGGCCCGGACCAGCAAACTTTCCGCACGGGCGTCCCAGGGCAGCACCTTCAGTCCTTTGCGGACAATGGCATTGAGCAGCGCTTCGCTGGCCCGGGCCGGATCCGGCTCGGCCATGACGGTACGCTTGAGCACCAGCTGCCCGCAGCACAGATGCTGCTCAGCCGTCAGCCGCCCTTTTTTGTCATCCCAGTCGAGCCACTCCCGTTCGGTAAACAGATGCGGCAGCTCGGCCTGAAGCTGCACGGGATCGGCGGCAATCGCAGTAAAAATTCGGCTGTCGCCCTGGCGGGTTTTGACGATATCCGCCACCACCAGCATGGCTGCATCAGCCAGCGGCTCATCCGGAGACAACATCGCCCCCTGGCCGTTGGCCAGCTGATAACGCCCGTCGCGTCCCCGTGACAGCGCAATGCGATCCGGATAACCCGCCGCCATCAAAGGCGCAACCCAGGCCGCAGAGACGTGAAGCGACGTCGATTTCGCCGCGCCGGAGTCCGCAGGGACAATTTTATGAAAGTGCTGCCGGGCCCGTTGCAGATATGCCTTGGCCCGCGGCAGCTTGCCGCTCTCCAGCAGGCTAAGCTGAAAATGAAGATCCGGGTTGTTTATTCCTCGTGGCGGCTCTTCCAGCAACGCCACCAGCAGTGCCGCGGTCATCTGTGCCGCCCGTCCTTTTTCCCGCGCCAGTAACAGCATCGCGCCGTGGCGAGGATCGGTGCCCAGACGTTGGACTTGCTGACCGACCTCGGTCAACTGATGACGCGACGTCAACGCGCCCAAATCCTGCAGCAGGCGGCGAGACTGAGCCAGAGCCGGTGCCGGTGGCTCATCAAGCCAGCGCAGCTCTGAAGCCTCAAGGCAGCCCCATTGCGCCAGCTCCAGCGCCAGGGCGGTCAGATCCGCGCGCAGGATTTCCGGCTGCGGGGTGGCCGGTTGCCGGTTCAGCATCTCTTCGCTGTATAGACGCAGACAGATCCCCGGTTCCAGACGCCCGGCCCGGCCGGCCCGCTGCTCGGCTGACGATCGGGCAATGCGGGCCAGCTCCAGCCGGCTGATCCCGGTTTTCGGATCCCACTGTGCCACCCGCTCCAGGCCGCAATCGATCACCATCCGGATCCCTTCAATGGTCAGGCTGGTTTCGGCAATATTGGTCGCGATCACCACCTTGCGCTTGCCGGCTGGTGCCGGGGTGATCGCCTGCTGTTGCGCCGCGCTGCTGAGCTGGCCAAACAGCGGACACACCAGCACCTCCGGTCCCACCCGCTCAGACAATTGCTCAGCCAGTTGCCGGATCTCCCCGGCGCCCGGAAGAAACACCAGGATCGATCCTGGCTCACTGGCCAGCAGTCGGCTCACCGCCTGGGCGGTGGTTTCAATCAATTGATACTGCTCACGCACAGGTTGATAGCGGTGCTCAACCGGATAGCAGCGCCCTTCAGATTCGAGATACGCCGCCGCCGGCAACAAAGCGATCAATGCTTCCTGATCCAGGGTGGCCGACATCACCAGCAACTTCAGATCGTCCCGCAAGGCTTCCTGCACTTCCAGCGCCAGGGCCAGCGCGGTGTCGGCATGAATACTGCGCTCATGGAACTCATCAAAGATCAGCAACTCAATTCCGTTCAGCTCCGGATCCTGCTGCAGCATCCGGGTCATCACTCCTTCGGTGACAATTTCCAGCCGGGTCGAGGCACTCACCTTGGTCTCACCACGCACCCGCAGCCCCACGGTCTGGCCGACCGACTCGCCGAGCTGGGCTGCCAGGTATGACGCAATATTGCGCGCCGCCAGGCGACGCGGTTCGAGCATGATGATCCGCCCGGCTATCCCCCCCTGCTGCAACAGTACCAGCGGCAGGCGGGTCGACTTACCGGCCCCGGGCGGCGCCTTAAGGATCAATTGAGAGGAAGCACCAAGCTGGGCAAGGAGCGAGGGCAGGACAGTATCAATCGGCAGCTGTGACAATGTAGAAACCTTATGTCATATTCAAACGAAGCTGCGGATTATTGTACAAGAAAGTTGGCAGCCAGACTGAACAAAAATCGCCCGGTGTCCGGCCCCCGGCATAGCCGCTCAATAACACAGCCGCTCAGGAGATGATCATGCCCCAGACCACGCCCCAAACCCAGTCCCCATCCGAGCCTCGCCCCGAACGACTCTTCTTTGCCCTGCCCTTCGATGCAGCGCAGGAAAACCGCGCCGCGTTTGACCAATTGAAGCAGCTGGCCCAGACATTGCCCGGAGAGGGACGGACGGTCAGTACGGCCAACCTGCATCTGACATTATCCTTTCTCGGCAACGTGACCGCGGCGCAAAAAACGCAGCTATGCGCGCTGGCCGACACGATCGCGGTGCCGGCATTTACCCTCACCACTACCGAGCTGAAATACAAAAAGCGCAGCCGCCTGATCTGGCTGGGCTGCACGCTGCCGGATCCGCTTGCGCTGCTGGCCGCAACCCTCAGGTCTATCGCCGAGCAGGTCGGTCTGCCCCAGGAAAGCCGGCCCTACACCCCGCACATTACCCTCAAGAAGCATCTGCGGGCCCGCCCGGAATCACTGCCGGAAATTCCCCCGTTGCAGTTTCACATCCCTTGCTTTGGCCTGTATATTTCAGAACAAATCAACAGCCCCCGGGGGGCCGGAGTCCACTATCGTTGCCTGAAACAGTGGTCGCTTACCCCGGCTAAACCCGACAACCAGGATTTGCCATGAAATTTGACCCACCTTTGCAGGCTGCAAAATTAATCAAACGTTACAAACGCTTTCTGACCGACATCGAACTGCCCGACGGCGACATCAAAACCATCCACTGCGCCAACACCGGGGCAATGACCGGCTGCGCCGAGCCCGGCAGCACCGTGTGGTACTCCACCTCCGACAACCCGAAGCGCAAATATCCCAACAGCTGGGAGCTGACCCATACCCCGGACGGTCACTGGATTTGTGTCAATACCGCCCGCGCCAACCGCCTGGTCGAAGAGGCAATAAACCGGGATATCATCACAGAATTACAAGGCTATTCGTCGCTGCGAACAGAAGTGAAGTATGGTAGTGAAAACAGCAGGATAGACATTTTGTTAACCGCTGATGACAAGCCACCGTGCTATATTGAAGTAAAAAGTGTCACCTTACTGCAGAACGGTCAGGGCTATTTCCCCGACGCCGTAACCACCCGGGGCCAGAAACACCTGCGGGAGTTGATGGAAGTGGCACAAAATGGAAACCGAGCCATACTTTTTTTTGCAATTTTGCATTCGGGGATTGAAAACGTAGCCGCGGCGCACCATATAGACCCGGTCTACCATCAGTTAATTCAACAGGCAGAACAGGCAGGCGTTGAGATCATTGGGTACAAAGCGGTATTGAACCAAAATGAGCTCTACTTAAACAACCGCATAGATTTCCATCAACCGCTGTGAAAAATGATGCTTTCTTCACATTGGTATAAAATTGAAGATATGCAGCAATTGCCACAAATAACCCTTTCTGCTATAGATACCGCCCAAAATTAACCAGTGACGGTTATTAGGTATATTAGGAGATGCTATATGCCAGAGAGCAACGTTAAAAAATCGCTAGGCATCCTGGCTATTGCTGGGGTTGAGCCTTATCAGGAAAAAGCCGGCGAAGAATATATGGGTGAAGCTCAGCTAGAGCACTTCCGCAAAATTCTTGAAGCCTGGCGTAACCAACTTCGTGAAGAAGTGGACCGTACGGTAAACCACATGCAGGATGAAGCCGCAAACTTTCCTGATCCTGTGGATCGCGCTGCACAGGAAGAAGAGTTCAGCCTTGAACTACGTAACCGTGACCGCGAACGCAAGCTGATCAAGAAGATTGAGAAAACGCTTCAGCGCATCGAGGACGATGACTTCGGCTTCTGCGATTCTTGCGGTGTTGAGATCGGGATCCGTCGCCTGGAAGCGCGCCCAACAGCCGAGCTGTGTATCGACTGTAAAACACTCGCTGAAATCAAAGAAAAGCAGATGGCGGGCTAATCGACCCCGGGCATTTATCTGCAACAGTAACATTGAAGGGGGAGCGGCAAGCTCCCTCTTTCCTTTTGTATGATCGGTTTATGAGTTTAAACACCCACTACATCGGCCGTTTTGCGCCGTCCCCCTCCGGCCCGCTCCATTTCGGCTCCCTGGTTGCCGCTCTCGGCAGCTACCTGCAAGCCAAATCCCAGCAAGGCCGCTGGCTGGTGCGGATGGAAGATCTCGACCCGCCACGGGAAATGCCCGGCGCCGCCGATGATATCCTGCACACCCTGGAAGCCTACGGTCTTGAATGGGACGGCCCGGTGTTATACCAGAGCCAACGCCATGATGTGTACCAAGCCCAGATCGATGCCTGGCTGCACAGCGGCGCAGCCTATTACTGCCGGTGTACCCGCAAAGAAATCAAAGCCGCCGGCGGCTATTATCCGGGAACCTGCCGAACCCGCCACCACAGTGCCGAAAACAGTGCCGTCCGATTGCGGGTCGATACCCCGATCACCCATTTCCATGATATCCTCCACGGCCGGATTGAAATCCCGTCGGCCCTGGCGCAGGAAGACTTCATTATTCACCGCCGTGACGGACTCTATGCCTATAACCTTGCTGTGGTTCTGGACGATATCGCCCAGGGTGTGACCGAGGTGGTACGCGGGGCTGATTTGATCGACCCGACCGGGCGTCAGATCGGGCTTTACCGCCAGTTAGGTCAGCCGGAAGTCAGTTATCTTCATTTGCCATTGGCGGTGACCGAAAACGGCAATAAACTGTCGAAGCAAAATCATGCGCCGGCAATCGACAAGCAAAACCCGAACCCGGTGCTGATCCAGGCCATGACATTTTTAGGGATGACCCCCCCGGCCGATTTGGCCGACAGCAGCCGGGAAGCGATCCTGCGCTGGGGGTGCCAGAACTGGCACGTAGGGAGACTGCCACAAGCCACAGCCATCACGCTGGCATTCTAAAATGCCCGACCGTGATATATGATATGCGGCTGTCTATAGCATCCGAGCCACGTAAATGAGGTGTATTATCTTTAATCGAGTAGCCAGCTTTTGCCGTAAGGTATTGAATCGCCAAAGCAGTACTCATGCTACCGAGGACTTGACCTTGCAAATTTATCAACGCCAAGAGCACGGTATTTCCCGTAAAGATATCAGCGAAAACGCGCTGAAGGTACTTTATCGTCTCAATAAGGCCGGTTATGACGCTTACCTGGTCGGTGGCGGCGTGCGCGATCTGTTATTGGATCAGAAGCCGAAAGATTTCGACATCGCCACCAACGCCACTCCGGAAGAGATCAAAAAGCTCTTTCGCAACTGCCGCCTGATTGGCCGGCGGTTCCGCCTGGCGCACATTCTGTTTGGTCGTGATGTGATCGAGGTTGCCACCTTCCGTGGCCACCACGCCGAGACCAAACCGGCCGGCAATATCAAACAACAGGTTGCCGCCCAGAACCACGAAGGCATGCTGCTGCGTGACAACGTCTACGGCACCATTGATGAAGATGCCGAGCGCCGCGACTTTACCATCAATGCCCTGTACTACAACATCAAGGACTTCACGGTCTGCGACTATGCCAACGGCTTGCCTGATCTGGAAGATCGGATCATCCGTCTGATCGGCGATCCGGAAACCCGCTACCGCGAAGATCCAGTCCGGATGCTACGCGCGGTGCGCTTTGCCGCCAAGCTGGACATGGACATTGAAGCCAACACCGCCGAGCCAATCCTGCGTCTGTCGACGCTGCTGCAGGATATTCCGGCGGCGCGCCTGTTCGAAGAGAGCCTCAAGCTGCTGCAATCGGGCAACGGCCTGGCGACCTATAAGCTGCTGCGCGAATACAACCTGTTCCAGCAGCTATTCCCGATCCTGGCCGAGCACTTCACCGAAGATCACAGCAGCCCGACCGAGCGGATGATCGAGCACATCCTGGCCGCAACCGATGCCCGCATTGCCGAGGAAAAACGCGTCAACCCGGCCTTTATGTATGCCGCCATGCTGTGGTACCCGATGACCACCCGTGCCGAAGAAATCTCGGTCACCGGCGGCCTGTCCTACTACGATGCCTTTATGGTCGCGGCCAACGATATTCTCGATGAGCAGGTCAAAACCATTGCCATCCCGCGCCGCTTTACCACCACAGTACGCGACATCTGGCAGCAACAGCTGCGCTTTAGCCGCCGCAGCGGCAAACGGGCCTTCAAGATGATGGAGCACCCGAAATTTCGCGCGGCATTTGACTTTCTGGAAATGCGCGGCCAGTTTGAAGGCAACGACATTGCCACGCTGGGTGCCTGGTGGCGCGACTTCCAATCTGCCGACCGCAACCAGCGCGGCAAGATGGTGCAGGAGCTCAACGAGGGCAGCAGCCAGCGTCGACGCCGCCGCCGTCCGCCACGCCGTAAAAAACCACAAGCGAAATCATCATGATCCGAGCGTATATCGCAATCGGCAGCAACCAGGGCAACCCGGCCGAACAGGCCCGCCGGGCGATTGCTGCGTTGAAAGACGTCCCGAGAGTTGAGGTGGTTGCAGAATCCTCGCTCTACAGCAGCACCCCGATGGGGCCGCAGGACCAGCCGGATTATATCAACGCCGTGGTCGCCGTTAACACCACGCTGGCCCCGCTGGCGCTGCTGGATCAAACCCAGGCCATCGAACAAGCCCACGGCCGGGTACGTAAAGCCGAGCGCTGGGGACCGCGAACCCTGGATCTCGATATCATCCTGTACGGCGATCTCGTCCATCAGTGCGAGCGGCTGACCGTGCCGCACTATGGCATGAAGGTGCGGGAGTTTGTCCTGTACCCGCTGGCAGAGATTGCCCCGGATTTAATCCTGCCGGATCAGATAGCGCTGCAAACGCTGCTGACTCAGGTAGACCGCAATGGCCTGGCCATCTGGCAAGGGTAAATCACCATTGTGTTAGGGAAAGGGAAACGTTATGAAAAAAATCACGATTAATGACCTGATGGCATGGAAGCAACAAGGTCGTAAATTTGCATCGGTCACCGCCTATGATGCCAGTTTTGCCCAGTTGTTCGAGCAACAGAGCGTGCCGGTGTTGCTGGTCGGTGACTCCCTGGGGATGGTGCTGCAAGGCAAACCCGACACCCTGGCGGTCAGTGTGGCGGACATCGCCTACCATACCCGCTGCGTACGCGCCGGCAGCCCGAACGCGCTGCTGATGGCGGATATGCCGTTTATGAGTTATGGCACGCCCGAGCAGGCCTGTGACAATGCTGCCGAGCTGATGCGCGCCGGGGCCAACATGGTCAAACTCGAAGGCGGTGCCTGGCTGGCAGAAACCGTTGAAAAGCTGACCGAGCGTGCGGTGCCGGTTTGTGCCCACCTGGGCCTGACCCCACAGTCGGTTAACATTTTCGGCGGCTATAAAATTCAAGGGCGTGACGCTGACCACGCCGAGCAGATGGTCAAAGATGCGATTATGCTGCAAAAAGCCGGCGCCCAGATCATTTTGCTCGAGTGTGTCCCGGCCAGCCTGGCCGAGCGGATCACCCAGGCTGTTGATGTCCCGGTGATCGGCATCGGGGCGGGCAACGTCACCGATGGCCAGATCCTGGTCATGCACGATATGTTCGGCATCTCGGCCAACTATATGCCGCGTTTCTCCAAAAACTATCTGGCCGAAACCGGCGAAATGCGTGCCGCCGTAACCAAGTACCTGGAAGAAGTCGAAGCGGGTGTCTTCCCGGGTCCAGAGCATACCTTTGAGTAAGGAATCACAAACAATGCAAACATTCGCTGAGATTGCCCCGATCCGAGAGCAAATCCGGGCCTGGCGCCGTGACGGCCGCCGGATTGCTTTTGTGCCAACCATGGGCAACCTGCATGAAGGCCACCTGACCCTGGTTCGCAAAGCGCGCGAGCTGGCAGACGTGGTCGTGGTGAGCATTTTTGTCAACCCGATGCAGTTCGACAAAGCCGACGACCTGAACAACTATCCGCGCACCCTGGATGACGATCTGGCCAAACTCAATAATGAAGGCGTAGAGCTGGTCTTTACGCCGACGCCGGAGATCATGTACCCGCAGGGCTTGGATCGCCAAACGTCTGTTGAGGTTCCGGGCCTGTCGACCATGCTGGAAGGTGCCCTGCGCCCGAGCCACTTCCGTGGCGTTTCCACCGTGGTGACCAAACTGTTCAACATCGTTCAGCCGGATCTGGCCTGTTTTGGTGAAAAAGACTACCAGCAGCTGGCCCTGATCCGTCAGATGGTCATCGACATGGCGATGGATATCGAGATCATCGGCGTGCCGACCGTGCGGGAGATGGACGGCCTGGCCATGAGCTCGCGCAACGGCTACCTGACCGTTGATGAGCGCCAGCGGGCGCCGGTCCTGGCCCGCACCATGCGCTGGATCAGCAGCCAGGTTCGTGGCGGCCGCACCGATTATGCCGACATCATTGTCGATGCCAACGATCAGCTCAGAGCAGCCGGCCTGCAGCCGGATGAAATCTACATCCGTGATGCCGCAACCCTGCAGCCAATCGGCGAGTCGAGCCAGCAGGCGGTTATTCTGATGTCAGCCTTTCTCGGCAAAGCCCGCCTGATCGACAACCAGGTCATCGATCTGGCTCAGCCGGCTACCGCTGCGGAAGAATAAACTCCACAGCTAAACAGCACAAAAAATCCCGGCCCAGGCCGGGATTTTTAACCTCACTGATCAGCTACGATTAAGAACGCAAGCCAATCCCACGCGAGATCAGGTAGTGGCAGATCGCATACAAAATCGCGACAAACAGCCCCAGTACGCTGAACGAGGTCACAATCCCGACATCCGACACACCCAGGAAGCCATAACGGAATGCATTAACCATATAAACAATCGGATTCAGCTTCGACACCCCCTGCCAGAACTCCGGCAACAGGCTCAGCGAATAAAACACCCCGCCAAGATAAGTCAACGGCGTCAGAACAAAGGTCGGAATAATACTGATATCATCGAAGGTTTTGGCATACACTGCGTTGATCAGCCCGCCTAAGGAAAACACAATCGAGGTCATCAGCACGGTGGCGATAATCACCCCCAGGTGGGCAATTTGCAGGTCGACAAACAGCAAGGAAACCACAGACACAATCAGGCCGACGCCCAAGCCACGCAGCACCCCGCCACCGACATAACCGGCAATGATGACATAATTCGGTACCGGCGCGACCAGCAGCTCTTCAATATTGTGCTGGAACTTGGCGCTGAAAAACGACGACGCCACGTTGGAATAAGAGTTGGTGATCACCGACATCATGATCAGCCCCGGCACGATGTACTCCATGTAGGTAAATCCGCCCATCTCACCGATCCGGCTGCCGATCAGGCTGCCGAAGATAATGAAATACAAGGTCATGGTGATCGCCGGCGGGACCATGGTCTGCACCCAGATCCGGGCAAACCGGTTGACTTCTTTGGTGATCAGGCTTTTAAACGCCACCCAGTACTGGTATCTCATGCCTGCTCCTTCTTCTCTGCAGCCACCAGGCTGACAAATAACTCTTCCAGGCGGTTGGCCTTGTTACGCATCGACAACACCTCCACCCCCTGCGCGCTCAGCTGGCTGAACACCGCGTTCAGACCCGTGCCTTTCGGCACATCGATCTCCAGGGTATGGTTATCCGGCAATTTCCACTTCACCCCGGCCAGCGCCGGCTTGTTGCCGTTGAGCTTGATATCCAGGATAAAGGTTTCCACTTCCAACTTACCCAGCAGGGCTTTCATGCTGGTATGCTCAATCAGCACGCCGTGATTGATGATGCCAATATTGCGGCACAGCATCTCCGCCTCTTCCAGGTAGTGAGTGGTCAGGATAATCGTGATCCCCTGGCGGTTGATCTCGCGCAGGAAGGTCCACATCGAGCGGCGCAGCTCAATATCGACCCCGGCGGTCGGCTCATCAAGGATCAGCAGCTTAGGCTCATGCATCAGGGCCCGGGCGATCATCAGCCGCCGTTTCATTCCGCCGGAAAGATTTCTGGCCCGCTCATGACGCTTCTCCCACAAGTCCAGCTGCTTGAGGTACTTTTCCGCTCGCTCGCGCGCCAGGGACTTCTCCACCCCGTAGTAGCCGGCCTGGTTGATCACGATCTGCTCGACCATCTCGAACTGGTTGAAGTTGAACTCCTGCGGCACCAGCCCGAGGTGATTTTTCGCTTCCACCACCTGGGTATCAAGGTCATACCCGAATACCTTGATCGAGCCGGAAGTTTTGTTCACTAACGAGCTGATAATCCCAATGGTGGTCGATTTACCGGCACCATTGGGCCCGAGCAAAGCGAAAAAATCGCCTTCCTCAACGTTAAGCGTCATATTTTTCAATGCCTTAACGCCACCTTTATAAGTTTTACTTACATTTTTTATTTCCAGTGCGTTCATAAAATGCGATCTTTATGTTAGAAACTTTCACCTAGCGGACAACTAATCCGATTTGATAATTGACTCGCTTGTGTATAGTAAAGCCGATTTACATAGCGCTTTGCGCTTCCCTGCATGGCGGGCTATCACAAGAGGGTTATGTAAATGGGTGATTCCTATCGGGATAACGACTGTATCAAACTAAGGCACCAACATGGCAGATATTAAGCAGCTCTTTGCAAATAATCTTTCCTGGTCAGAGAACATTAAGGAAGAAAAGCCAGAGTTTTTCTCCCACCTGGCCAAAGCCCAGCATCCGGAGTACCTGTGGATCGGCTGTGCCGACAGCCGGGTTCCGGCAGAGCGACTGACCGGGTTGGACTCCGGCGAGCTCTTCGTGCACCGCAACGTCGCCAACCAGGTGATCCATACCGACTTAAATTGCCTTTCCGTGGTCCAGTATGCAGTCGACGTCCTCAAAGTTCGCCACGTCATTGTCTGTGGTCACTACGGTTGCGGCGGGGTTGCTGCATCGATTGACAACCCGCAGCTCGGCCTGATCAACAACTGGTTACTGCACATCCGCGATTTATACCTCAAGCACCGCACCGAACTGGAAACCCTGCCGCGCGAGCAGTGGAGCGACAAACTCTGTGAAATCAACGTCGCGACCCAGGTCTATAACCTGGGCAACTCCACCATTATGCAGCAAGCCTGGGAACGGGGTCAGCAGATCAAGATCCACGGCTGGGTGTACGGGATCGAAGATGGTGTGCTGCGTGATCTGGGCGTTGCCGCGACTAGCCGCGAAGGCCTGGAAGAAGCCTACGCCAATGCCATGGCCACCATTTTACCGGGGGCGAAAGTTTAAGCCGGCACCGGCCCTCCCCAACAACGAAAAAAGCGACCGGCTGGTCGCTTTTTTGCATCGGCCGGCCGATTAGCCTTCCAGTGGGATCACTTTGCCGATGTACGGCAAGTGGCGGTATTTCTGGGCATAATCGATGCCGACACCGACCACGAACTCGTCCGGGATAGTAAAGCCAATCCAGGCGACATCCACTTTCACTTCACGGCGCTCCGGCTTGTCCAGCAAGGTACAGATACGAATCGAGTTCGGCTCGCGCAGCGACAGGATCTCGCATACCTTGTTCAGGGTGTTCCCGGTATCGATAATATCTTCCACCAGCAGCACATCTTTTCCTTTGATGTCATCATCCAGATCTTTAAGGATCCGGACATCACGGCTACTTTCCATGGTATTGCCGTAGCTTGAGGCGGTCATGAAGTCGACTTCATGCGTCAGGTCAATGGCACGCGCCAGATCAGCCATAAAGACGAACGAGCCACGCAACAAACCTACCATCACCAGATTTTCTGAATCCTTGTAATGCTCAGTGATTTGTTGCCCCAGCTCTTGAATACGTGCCTGAACATCCTGCTCAGAAATCATTACTTCAACGGTATGCTTCATTTTTTTCTCCATCAGGACAGCGACAACGGCCGCCTGTCGGCTAACTTTTTCAACGGATCTCTATTCTAACATCCCTCACCGACAATAGTTATTTTTCAAAGTTGTCAATTATATGATACAGTTTGTATAAAACTAGTTTGATTGCAACCACCCGCTATTGTAAAGTTATCATTTAAAACAACTATATAACTTCACGCACCATGATCATGGCTAGGGAATAAGCGAAAATGGATACGATCGTCAAAAAAACCAGAACTCGTCTTTCACCGGAAAAGCGAAAACAGCAACTGCTGGATTTTTCCCTGGAAGTCTTTGCCCGTCGCGGTATCGGCCGGGCCGGACATGCCGACATTGCCGAAATGGCCAATGTCTCTGTCGCGACTGTGTTTAACTACTTCCCCACTCGGGAAGCGCTGGTCGAGCAAGTACTGAACCAGGTCGAAAACCGCTTCAGCCAAGTGCTGAGCGACTGCCTGGGCGCAGATAGCCGCCCACTCTACCCTCGTCTGACGAGTTTCACGGACCATTTAATCGAGGCCGTGATCGAACAGCAGGACTGGCTAAAAGTCTGGTATGAGTGGAGCACTTCGGTTCGCGATGAAATCTGGCCGCAATTTGTAGGCAGCAACAAAACCAACCACGAGCGCATTGTCGAAATGTTTGCCCAGGCTATCAGCAACCAGGAAATTGACAATTCACGCAGTGCCGAAGCGCTGGCCTGGCAACTCCACGGCATCTGTTACGTGCTGTACCTGCAAAGCAATATCAATCCGGAGCAGGACGTGATGCGCGAGCAGGCCGAATTGCATATCGCCTCCCTGCTCGGCAATTAATATTCAGTACACCCGGTAAGATCAAAACAGGCCAGCAATTGCTGGCCTGATTCGTACAGGTACCCGATCTTTAACTGGCCGCTGCAAACACGACAGGATCATGCGGCTCCACGGCCACTTCCACTCGCTGGCCCGTCTGCAGAATCAGGTTGGAGTTCACCACCAGGTGATAGCCTTTCAAATCCACCGTATAGCGGCAACTATCGCCCATAAACAGCTGCTCGGTGATCACGCCTTCCCCGTCATCGGCCGGTTTGACCTTGAGGTTCTGCGGCCGGATCAGCCACTCAACACTGGTATCAGAAGCCAGCGATGATGCCGACTCCAGATTCATGGTCCCCAGTGGGGTCATCAGATTATTGTGCTGCACCGTGGCCGGCAGGTAGGACCCCGAGCCGAGGAACTCTGCCACAAAGCGGCTGCTCGGCCGGTAGTAGAGCTCGGTGGCAGTGCCGAACTGCTCGATCACACCCTGATTCATCACCGCCATCCGATCAGCAAACGCAAACGCCTCTTCCCGGCTGTGGGTGACGAAAATGGCCGTCACACCCTGGGCTTTAAAAATACGTCGGATCTCTTTAATTAGCCCATGGCGAACCTGAGTATCAATGTTCGAAAACGGCTCATCGAGCAGGATCAAATCCGGCTCGCTGGCCAGCGCCCGGGCAATTGCAACCCGTTGTTGCTGCCCGCCCGAGAGCTGATGTGGATAGCGCGTATCCAGTCCGTCCAGGCGCACCAGCGCCAGCATATCCTGCACTTTGCGGGCGATCCTGGGCTTATCCCATCCCCGCAGGCCAAAAGCGATATTTTCAGCCACTGTCAGGTGTGGGAACAGGGCATAGTCCTGGAAAATCATCCCGATATTGCGCTTTTCCGGCGGCAGCCAGGTGTGCTGATCGGCAATGGTCCGGCCGTGAATATGGATCTCCCCCTGCTCCAGCGGCAGCAAGCCGGCAATGGCCTTGAGCAAGGTGGTTTTTCCGCAGCCGCTGGCACCCAGCAAGCAAACGATCTCATTGTCTTCAACCGGCAGCGAGAGGTTCTGTAACACCGCCTGTCCCTGATAGCGACATGTCAGATTGCGAATGGATAATGCATGACTCATCAGTGTTTTTTCTCCAAAGATCGGTTCACCATCACCAGTGGGACCAGCCCGACCAGCACCAGTAAGATAGCCGGCAGGGCGGCCAGCTCCAGCTGCTCATCGGAAGCAAAGTTAAAGACGTAGGTTGCCAGGGTCTCGAAATTAAACGGCCTGAGCAGCAAAGCAGCGTTGAGCTCTTTCATCGACTCGATAAACACCAGCAGACCAGCAATCAGGCAGCCCCGGCGGATCAACGGCAAATGTACCCGCCGCAACATCCGGGTTGAAGCATAGCCCATGGTTTTGGCTGCCATATCCAGTGATGGCGACACCTTGGCCAGACTACTTTCAATACTGCCAATCGCCACCGCGGAAAACCGCACCACAAACGCAAAAATAATCGCAACCATAGTGCCGGAAAACACCAGCCCGGGGGGTGACAGCTCCAGGGACTTTGCCAGATCATTGAGCAGGTGATCGGCCTGGGTCAGCGGGATCATCACCCCAATCGCCAGCACGGTCCCCGGCACGGCATAGCCCAGTGAGGAGATCCGGATCGGCACCAGCGTCATCCGTCGCCCGTCCAGGCGGCGGTAGAAGTTGACGATCAGCGCCAACACCACCGCCAGCACCGCTGCCGTCAGTGACACCTGCAAACTGTTGAAGCTGTAAGCCCGGAACTCTGGCGTCCAGCTCTCGGCAAAATAATGCCAAGCATAATACCCCAGCTGCATCAGCGGGAACAGAAAAGCACAGGCCACCAGGCCCCAGCACCAGATCAGCGCCAGCCACTTGCGGGCACCGCTGAGTGTATAACGCACGTCATCGCCATGCGCCAGCTCCTGCTGGAACAGCTTCTGCTTGCGGCGACTAAAGCGCTCGGCACTGATCAACAGGAAAATCGCCACCAGCATGATGGCAGAAATCTTGGCCGCGGCATTGAGGTTCGAGTAACCCAGCCAGGTATCATAGACCGCCGTGGTCAAGGTATTAACGGCAAAGTAGCTGACGGTCCCGAAATCCCCCAGGGTTTCCATCGCCACCAGCGACAAACCAACCGCAATCGATGGGCGGGCCAGCGGCAGTGACACCCGGCGAAAACTCTCCCAGGGCGTGCAACGCAGCAAACGTGCGGACTGGAGCAAGCTGGTACTCTGCTCCAGAAAAGCGGCGCGAGCCAGCAGGTAGATATAGGGATACAGGACCAATGCCAGCACCATGCTGGCACCGCCCAGCGAGCGAATATCCGGAAACCAGTAATCATGCACGCTGTGCCAGCCAAAAAAGTCACGGAGGAAAATTTGGATCGGACCGGCATAGTCAAACCAGTCGGTATAGATATAGCCGATGATATAGCCCGGCATCGCCAGCGGCAGGACCAACGCCCACTGCAGCACCTTCTCACCCGGCAGCCGGCACATGGCCATCACCCAGGCGGCGGGTAAGCCAAACAGCAACGCCAGTACCAGGGTGGTCACCACGAGCCAGAAAGTGTTGCTGGTATAGGTTGCCATCACTGTCCCCATCAAATGGGAAAACACCTCGTCGGACTCGCCGGCCGCGGTATAGAAAATGGCAACAATCGGCAAAACCAGCAGCAGAGACAGCCCCCAGCCACTGGTTTGCCAACACAAAAATTTCTCTTTCATTGCGAACTTATAATACCTTTTGCAATCAAGTTATGGTGCCGTGACAACCGCTTGCGACGTCTCATTCGCATCCCCGCACGAAAAGAGGATGAAAGTACCATAAGTTATTGGAAAAGATACTAAGCCTCAAATAAAAATGGGGCAATACGCCCCATTTTTATCTTACTTACAGGTCAAACTTCACTTCATCCAGCAGTTTAATCGCTGTGCTGTGGTAATCTGCCACTTTTTCCAGTGATACCTTATCGGCACGGAAGTCACCCCAAGAGGCCACCAACGCCGAGCGCTCAACGCCGGTTTTCACCGGGTACTCGTAGTTCACTTCAGCATACATATGCTGCGCTTTATCGCCGGTCAGGAACTCCATCAGCTTCTGAGCATTGGCTTTGTTTGGCGCGTACTTGGCCATAGCCATACCGCTGACATTCACGTGGGTGCCGTTGTCTTTCTGACCCGGGAAGTTGATGTAAACGGCTTCAGCCCAAGACTTCTGTTTCTCGTCGTTGACCATCTTACCCAGGTAGTAGCTGTTCCCGATGGCCAGATCACACAGGCCTTCCTTCACCGCTTTCACCTGCGCACGATCATTCCCCTGCGGCTTACGCGCCAGGTTCGCTTTCACGCCTTCCAGCCACTGCTTGGCTTCGGCTTCGCCGTGGTTAGCAATCATGGCAGAAACCAGCGAGATGTTGTACGGGTGCTTACCGGAACGGGTACAAATCTTACCTTTCCACTCAGGGTTGGCCAGATCCATGTAGTCGAAGTCAGCAGGCAGACGACCAACACGGTCACGGGAAGAATACACGCTACGGGTACGTAGGGTCAGTGCAAACCACTCTTCATCTGAATCACGGTACTGTGCCGGTACATTCTCGTCGAGCACTTTGCTGTCAACGGCCTGAACCAGTTTCTTGTCAGACAGTTCAACCAGACGGCTGATATCCGTGGTCAGGATCACGTCAGCCGGGCTGTACTCGCCTTCTTGCTGCAGTTTCTCTGCCAGGCCTTTTTTGGCGAACTTTACATTCACCTTGATGCCGGTCTCTTTGGTGAACTCTTTAAACATTGGCTCAACCAGGAAAGGCTGGCGGTACGAGTAAACATTGACTTCTTCAGCAGCCAGCGCTGCTTGCGGAGCAGCCAGACCGAAAAGAATTGCCGATGCCAACAGCTTTTTCATGTATTCATCCCTCAATTGAAAAATCTAATGATAAGTTTTATCAATAGCGATTGATTATACGTTAGCAAGGCTTAGAAACAATGCGCTGAAACAAATCAACACAAAAATGCCGCTATTTCCAGCGGCATTTTTCGCGAATTGTGATCTGTATGTATGTAAATGATTTCACTAAAAATCAAAACTATCAATAGCAGTTCAGCATCCTCACTTTCTCCCTCGCAGCCTGTCATTACTTCACGCTGACAAACTCAGGATAGGCATCAATCCCACAGTCATGCACATCCATTCCCGCCATCTCTTCTTCTTCCGAGACCCGGATCCCGACCGTTGCTTTGAGAATGGCCCAGACTGCCAAGCTCATGGCAAACACCCAGCCGAAGATGACCACGGCACCGAGCAGCTGGGCACCAAACGTCGCATCCGCGTTATTCAGCGGCACCACCATCAGGCCAAAGAAGCCGCACACACCATGTACCGAAATCGCCCCCACCGGATCATCAACTTTCACTTTATCCAGACCAATGATGCTAAAGACCACCAGCGCACCGGCGACAACACCAATCACGACTGCCGACAACGGTGATGGTGACAGCGGATCGGCCGTGATGGCAACCAGGCCGGCCAGCGCACCGTTCAGAACCATGGTTAAATCCGCTTTGCCCCAGGTTGTCTTACAGACGGCCAGGGCAGCAATCGCACCGGCCGCCGCAGCAGCATTGGTGTTGAGGAAAATTTGTCCCACTGCGGTGGCATTTTCGAAATCAGATACCATCAGCTGTGAGCCGCCGTTAAAGCCAAACCAGCCGAACCACAGGATGAAGGTCCCCAGGGTTGCCAGCGGCATATTCGAGCCCGGGATGGGATGAATCTCACCGTGCTTACCGTATTTTCCTTTTCGGGCACCGAGTAGCAGCACCCCGGCCAGCGCAGCTGCAGCGCCTGCCATATGGACAATCCCGGAGCCGGCAAAGTCGCTAAATCCCGCTTCTGACAGGAAGCCCCCGCCCCAGGTCCAGTAGCCTTCCACCGGATAGATGAAGGCGGTCAGAACGACAGAGAAAATCAGAAAGGACCACAGTTTCATCCGCTCGGCCACGGCGCCGGAGACCACGGACATCGCCGTTGCCACGAACACCACCTGGAAGAAGAAATCAGATTCCAGCGAGTGATCCGCGCCATCCGCCTGGCTGCCGATCAAGGCACCAAACGACGGCAGCCAACCGCCTTCACCATTATCAACATACATAATGTTGTAGCCCACAATCAGGTACATAGTGCAGGCAATGGCGTACAGGCAAAAGTTTTTGGTCAGGATCTCAGTGGTGTTTTTCGAGCGGACCAGCCCAGCTTCCAGCATGGCAAACCCGGCCGCCATCCACATTACCAATGCGCCTGACATCAGGAAAAAGAATGTATCGAGCGCATAACGCAGCTCTGTTACGGTTGTTGTTAGTTCCATGGTCATTATCCCCTTCTTACTCGATGCTTATAATGCTTCCAGATCGGTTTCGCCGGTACGGATCCGTACCGCATGATCGAGGTCGTACACAAAAATCTTCCCGTCACCAATTTTGCCGGTTTGCGCCGCCTTGGTGATCGCTTCTACAATGGCATCCAGGTTGTCGGCCTGGGTGGCGATTTCCAGCTTGACCTTCGGCAGGAAATCGACTTGATATTCAGCACCCCGGTACAGCTCGGTATGCCCTTTCTGGCGGCCAAATCCCTTGACCTCAGACACGGTCATCCCCTCAACACCGACATCCGCCAATGCTTCGCGAACATCATCCAATTTAAAGGGTTTGATAATTGCGTTAATTATTTTCATTGCCTGCTCCTTAACCTGTAATCGCCATTCCTCTCACACAGATGAAGTAACAAGCTTTGTGCCAGTTTTTTATTTTGTTTTTTATCAATGCTTTAACAAAAAAGCTCACCAAACAGAAAAAGGGCTGCACCACTGGGGTGCAGCCCTTTCACTGAAAAGAAGCAATTTTTAGCCCGGCGGAGCTGTATGGCTAATACCGGGTCACAAAAGTGCGCCAGGCTTGCAGCATCTGTTCAAAATCCTCGAAACCACACAACGCCATGCATTCTTCGTCGTAAAAATGCATGTCGTCATCAAGCTCAGTCTCATCTTCAGAGAACAAATAGTTAGCCTGGACCAGCGCTTCATTGTCCTGCAGGCTCAGCGTCAGCTCCTCCCCGACCAGACGCCACTCACGGGAGCTGCATTTCAATGCACCAATCTGAGCCAGCACCTGTTCGATCATGTTCAGATCCCGGCCGACTTCCTCAATTAACCAGCGACCCAGCGCTTCATGCCCCATTGAAAAAACGGCGTGATAACTGCCGTCCAGGGTATTTTTTTTGAACTCGTAATCCATCGCTATCTCCGAGGGTCGTGAATACTGCCCGGCCCGGTTCCGCCCTCAGCCACAGGCTTGATATAATAAAAATTACCCGGACACAACATGCGCGTCTCAGGCGATTGCAGGTAAAGAGCGCACATTGTCAGGATCTGACGCAAAATTGCAACTTACCAAGCTCATCACCGGCTGCTCAACACCCCATGCGAGCCCTTCATCAAAGGATAGAAAACATGAAAGTCGTCATAGCACCGGACTCGTACAAAGAGAGCCTGACCGCGATGGAAGTGGCCACAGCCATTGAAGCCGGTTTTCGCCAAGTCCTGCCAGAGGCCGACTATATCAAGCTGCCGATGGCGGACGGCGGTGAAGGCACGGCGCAATCCCTGATTGATGCAACGGGCGGCACCCGGATCGACACCACGGTTACCGGACCGCTCGGCACACCCGTGCAGGGGTTTTTCGGCCTGCTGGGCGACGGCATCACCGCGGTCATCGAAATGGCGGCAGCGTCTGGCCTGCATCTGGTACCACAGGCACAGCGCAATCCGCTACATACTACCTCGTTCGGCACCGGCGAGCTGATCAAGGCAGCTTTGGATCACGGGGCCGGGCACATCATTCTCGGGATCGGCGGCAGCGCCACCAATGACGGTGGGATCGGCATGGCCCAGGCCCTTGGGGGTCGTCTGCTTGACCGGCATGGCAAGGATATCGGCCGAGGCGGTGCAGCCCTGGCGAACCTTGCCACCCTGGATATGCGCAACCTCGACCCGCGCCTGGCCCGTGTCAAGCTGGAAGTGGCCTGTGATGTCGACAATCCGCTTTGCGGACCTACCGGCGCTTCGCAAATCTTCGGCCCGCAGAAAGGCGCGACATCGGCGATGGTCCGACAGCTTGATGCCAATCTGGCGCACTATGCCGCGCTGATCCACCAGCAACTGGGGCGGGAAGTCCTGAACACACCAGGCGCCGGGGCGGCCGGCGGACTAGGCGCTGCGCTGCTGGGATTACTGGATGCCAGCCTGCGGCCGGGAATTGACATGGTCGCCGAAGCTGCCGGACTGGCCGAAGCTGTTCAGGATGCCGACTGGGTGATCACCGGCGAAGGGCGGATCGACCGCCAGAGTATTCACGGCAAAACCCCGATCGGCGTCGCACGGGTCGCCAAGCAATACCAACGACCGGTGATTGCAATCGCCGGCAGTGTCGCACCGGACGCCGCGGTGGTCCACCAGCATGGTATTGATGCCGTCTTTAGCGTAGTGCCCGGAGCTATGCCATTGGAACAAGCCCTGGCCGAAGCCGCAGCCAACGTCGAAGCCACCGCACGCAACGTTGCCGCGCTCATCCAGCTGCAACACGCCCGCTGACGACATCGCCGGCAAACGAAGACAAAAAACAAGGCTATAAAACACACGGCTATAAAAAAGGGAAGCCATCCGGCTTCCCCTGTCCTGATCCGATTCAATCAGATGATATCAGACCGCAGTCTGAACAATTACCTCATCGGCTTTCTTGGTGTAAGCGTCCATACGGTGGAAATTCAGATAACGGTAAGTATCTGCTGCCGTCGCATTGATCTGCTTGGCATACTCCATGTACTCATCCATCGTCGGGATCCGGCCCAGAATCGCCCCCACTGCGGCCAGCTCGGCAGAGGAAAGGTAGACATTCGCGCCCGTCCCCAAACGGTTCGGGAAGTTGCGGGTCGAGGTCGACATCACAGTTGCCTTGTCTGCCACCCGCGCCTGGTTCCCCATACACAGCGAACATCCCGGGGTTTCAATCCGCACCCCGGCACGGCCGAAGATACCGTAGTAACCTTCTTCGGTCAGCTGATCACGGTCCATCTTGGTTGGCGGCGCGACCCACAGACGGGTATCGAGCTGGCCACCGAATTTCTCCAGCAGCTTACCGGCAGCACGGAAGTGACCGATGTTGGTCATGCATGAGCCGATAAAGACTTCATCGATCTCGGTTCCCTGAACTTCAGACAGCAGGCGGGCATCATCCGGATCGTTCGGCGCACACAGGATTGGCTCTTTGATCTCTGCCAGATCGATTTCAATCACATGGGCATAATCGGCGTCTTTATCCGCTTCCATCAGCTCAGGATTCGCCAGCCAGGCTTCCATCGCGGAGATCCGACGCTCAATGGTGCGGCGATCGCCATAGCCTTCGGCAATCATCCACTTGAGCATCACAATGTTCGACTCCAGGTACTCTGCAACCGACTCTTGCGACAGCTTGACGGTACAACCGGCTGCTGAACGCTCAGCAGAAGCATCGGACAGCTCAAATGCCTGCTCAACCGTCAGGTGCTCTACCCCTTCGATTTCCAGGATCCGACCGGAGAATTCATTGATCTTACCCGATTTCTCAACTGTCAGCAGACCTTGCTGGATCGCGAAATAAGGGATTGCATGAACCAGATCACGCAGGGTGATCCCCGGCTGCATCTCGCCTTTGAAGCGCACCAGGATCGATTCCGGCATATCCAGTGGCATCACACCGGTCGCGGCAGCAAAGGCCACCAGACCAGAGCCAGCCGGGAACGAAATCCCCAGCGGGAAACGGGTGTGAGAGTCACCCCCGGTACCTACAGTATCCGGCAGCAGCATGCGGTTCAGCCAAGAGTGGATCACGCCATCTCCCGGACGCAGGGCAACCCCGCCACGGTTCATGATGAAATCAGGCAGGGTGTGGTGCGTGACCACATCAACCGGCTTCGGATAAGCAGAGGTGTGACAGAATGACTGCATGGTCAGCTCGGCAGAGAAGCCCAGACAGGCCAGATCTTTCAGCTCATCACGGGTCATTGGCCCGGTGGTGTCCTGAGAACCCACAGTGGTCATTTTCGGCTCGCAGTAAGTGCCCGGACGGATCCCTTCAACACCACACGCTTTACCAACCATCTTCTGGGCCAGGCTGAAGCCTTTACCTGAGTCTGCGACTGGCTGCGGACGGCGGAAGACATCAGACGGCTCCAGCCCCAGGCTTTCGCGCGCCTTGTCTGTCAGGCCACGACCAATGATCAGCGGGATCCGGCCACCGGCACGCACTTCATCATACAGGACGTCAGTTTTGAGCTTGAAGGTCGACAGCACTTCGTCGGTGCCGTGCTTACAAACCTTGCCTTCAATCGGGTACAGGTCAATCACGTCACCCATGTTGAGCTTGGACACATCCAGCTCAATCGGCAAGGCACCGGCATCTTCCATGGTGTTGAAGAAGATTGGGGCAATTTTGCCGCCCAGGCAGTAACCGCCGGCGCGTTTGTTCGGTACATAAGGGATATCATCCCCCATAAACCACAGCACGGAGTTGGTTGCTGACTTACGGGAAGAGCCGGTTCCGACCACATCACCGACGTAAACCAACTGATGGCCTTTCGCTTTCAACGCTTCCAGCTGCTTGATTGGGCCAACCACGCCTGGCTGATCCGGCTCAATGCCGTCACGTTCGTTTTTCAGCATTGCCAGGGCGTGCAATGGAATATCCGGGCGAGACCAAGCATCCGGGGCCGGAGACAAATCATCGGTGTTGGTTTCACCGGTGACTTTAAATACGGTTAGGGTAACTTTTTCTGGCACAGGGTTCTTTTTCAGGAACCACTCGGCATCAGCCCAGGACTGAATCACCTGCTTAGCATGCGCATTGCCCGCTTTCGCCTTCTCTTCCACATCGTAGAAAGCATCAAACATCAGCAGGGTATGAGACAGGGCTTTCGCTGCAATCGGCGCCAAGGCATCATTGTCCAGCAGGGCGATCAGGGGCTCAATGTTATAACCCCCTTGCATGGTGCCCAGGAGCTCAGCTGCTTTTTCTTTCGAGACAATCGGCGACTGGGCTTCGCCTTGGGCGACAGCGGCCAGGAAACCAGCTTTGACATAAGCGGCTTCATCAACACCCGGGGGAATACGATTTTCCAGCAGATCCAGCAAGAACGCTTCTTCGCCGGCCGGCGGGTTCTTTAACAGTTCAACCAGGGCGGCAACCTGCTCGGCATCGAGCGGCTTTGGCACAACTCCTTCGACAGCACGCTCTTCGACGTGTTTACGGTAGGCTTCAAGCACGACATATTCCTCATTGTTGGTTCGGCCGCGATGGCCAAACATCCTTGGACGTAATTGATCGTCTTCTGCATCCGGGTCTATTCTTGTTGTCCTTAGACGGCATCTTGGGCAGAAGGGACCAAAACCGTCCAGCGAGCATACCATTTTTAACGTAAAATTAAAATCTACCCGTTTTATACAACATTCACATTTTTCGCATAATTTTGCCCGAACTTTCGCCGATATTCCCTGCCAGCATCGCACTTCTTTTGCAAAGAATCAGAGCGATAGCAATCCGTTTGCAATCACAATGCGCCACCGAAAAATAGGTACACTGCATGATTGTTCTGCTCAGTCTGACCATAAGCGAGGATCAGCGGCCCCAGCGGCGTAGTTAAACCGGAAAATACGCTTCCGGCGACATAGAGCGGTGCCTCATGCAGGGAAATATCATCGTCATTATAAACCCCGCCCCACTCCACCGAACTGCCCAGGTAAATGGTCGAGTTAAACAGGCCAAAATCCTGCTCCAGCAGATCGTAGCGATACACCAAAGCGGAGAAAATCTTGTTGTTGCCCGCCAGGCTGTTTTTCGGGATCCCGGACAAGTTCAGAAAGCCGCCCAGTTCCTTCGGGTCCAGGCGCAGATCTTCATCGGATTTGACCCGGCCCAGTTCGGCCTTGCCCATCAACGTATGCGGGCCAAAGCTGGCCGCCCCCTTCCACTTCACATCCAGGTGAAAGGAAACATCTGTCAGTTCCTGGTCGAGAAACTCATTAATATCGTCAGAAGCCGCCAGTTCCACCTCAAATAAATTGCCGTGACGCGGCATGATGAAGTTATCCAGGGTATCGAGGTTATAGTTGAGATAAGCAATCCGACTCTCGCGGATATCTGTACCGACGCCGAAAATTTCCGGAAATTCGGTTTCCCCGTAGATATAGCGGGCACCGAGACGAAACTCCTGCCACAGCTCAGGTTGCCAGCCAAATGATGCATCCAGCACGGTGTCGGTGTAAGTGGCTTGCACAAAGCTACCGATCTCTTCCAGGCTCGGCTCTTCGCCGAAACCGGTAATATTTTTCTCGGCATATTTGTACTCCGCCCGCAGCAGACTGAACCAGGCCTGATCTTTGACAAACGGTAAATACAGCTCAGTCGCAATCCGTTTCTTGGTCCCGTATTCGAGCTCGGTCCGCCACTCCGCCCCGGCCCCACTCAGCCCGGTCACATTAAACGCCGCACCGATGGAATAATCGGTCGTGTTTTGAAAATCGTCTTCCAGGGCGAAGCGCAGATCGATGAAGTTCGGTCCCCAGCTTTTCTCCTTCACTTCAATCTGAACTACATTTTCGCCCTGCTCGCGCAGAATGCGGTAATCCACCCGTTCAAACCGATCCAGGGCGTAGAGGTTACTGACCCCTTCCGCCAGCGCCTCCGAACGAATGACCTTGCCCGGCTCCAGCTTGAGACGATTCAGCAACACCTGGTCGGAATAGTGACTGAGGTTGACCAGCTTGATCTGATCGACCCGCAATTGATCCAGGTAATTGAGCGACCGGCGCTTGCGCTGCTTGCGATCAATATAGGTTTGAAACCAGACCGGATCGCCCAGCCGCTGTAACTTGATCTGCAACGCCTTGGTGGCGCGGTAGCCTTTGGCAAATGCTTCCGGCATCTTGTCAAAATCCGTGGTGGTGATCCCACGAATATCCGGGCGGATCACTATATCCTTGTCTTTGAGCAGCGACAGCTGACGCGCTGCGTTATCCCGCACCATGAAATCGGTCAATTGATCCATCACCGCGACATAATCTTCCAGCTCATCCCGTTTTTTAAACTCATTACTGATATCCACCGCAATAATGATGTCGGCCCCCATTTCCTGAACCACGGAAATCGGCAGGTTGTTGGTGATCCCACCGTCGACCAACAGGCGGCCATCAAGCTCAAGCGGCGGCAGCAATCCGGGCACCGACATACTGGCCTGCATCGCCTCAGCCAAATCCCCTTCCTTCAAGACCACCGGCTCCAGCCGTTCGATATCAGTGGCCACCGCCCGATACGGGATCGCCAGATCATCAAAACAGCGCATCATCGGCAGGTTGCCCGAAGTCGATCGCAGGATCTCCCCCATCCGCTGGCCCTGCACGAACCCCCGCGGCACTTTCAGTTTCCAGAACTCAAAGCCGATCTCACTGTTCACCTGGAACCTGTCTTCCTGCTGCTTTTCCCGCACCCGGCGCTCACTGCGCTTGACCCGATCTTCATAGCCGCTTGCCCAATCGACCGAGGTCATCAGCGCCTCAATTTCTTCGGCGCTCATCCCGGTAGCATAAAGCCCGCCAACATAGGCCCCCATACTGGTACCGACAATGTAATCCACCGGGATATGCATCTCTTCTAATGCTTTCAGCACCCCGATATGCGCCGCCCCTTTGGCCCCGCCCCCACCGAGCACCACCCCGACCTTGGGTCGCTCGTCAGCAGCAGCTGAAAAAGCGCAGGAGATTGCAATTAGTGGGAGCAGGATCACTAAAGAAATGTAACGGAACGGCAGATATATAACCGAAGAGAGATTTAGATCTGATGGCTGTTGTTGGGTCATTAGCAACTTTATCCGTGGACGACAGGCTCGTTCTTACTATACCGATTAGCTATAAGCGGGTTAAGCACTATGAAGTTCAACCAGTTAACCATAAAACAGAAACTGATCATGGCGATGATTTTCGCCGTACTGGCCTCAACGGCCCTGGTCGGGATCCTCAGCCAGCAGCAAGCACGCCAGGTGGTTGAACACCGCCTGCTCAACAGCGAACTTCCTGCAACCTTAATGCAGATACGCAACCACATTGACAAAGAAGTGTCAGTATTACAATCCGCTGCACAACAATTAGCGTCCAACCGCCTCGCCACCGAGTTGCTCAGCGGCGCACTATCACTACAGCAGGAAGCCTTACTGGTAAGCCAGCTGAATCAGGTTAAAGCGCAATACCAGCTGCTGGACGCCTCCATTGCCGACCGCCAGTCAGGCCGCTACTGGAACCAGAATGGCTTCCTGCGCCAGCTCAACCGGCAACAGGACAGCTGGTTCTATAACTTTACGGCCAGTGGCAACGCCCATATGCTTAATGTGTTTCGCGAAGCAAGCGGGGAGGTCAAACTGTTCATCAACTACCAGCAGCTTCATGGCCGTGGCATGGCCGGCTTGTCCCGCTCTATGGATGAGATGGTCGAATTTATCAACCAGTTCCGGCTCGAGCAAAGCGGTTATGTCTACCTGACCGATGCCGAGGGCATGATCCGGCTACACAAAGATTCACAGAAAATGGGACAGCGGGATCTGCGCCAGGAATACAGCCCGGATATCGCTCGCCAGCTACTGCTCAAAAACGACTTCAACCTGACCCAGGCTCACATTGAAGGCCAGGATCGCCTGCTGGCCACCAGCTATATCCCATCGATGGACTGGTACGTGGTGGCTGAGCTGCCCAAAGAAGAAGCCTTCGCCGGCCTGAACCAGGCCCGCAACCAAATCATGCTGCTCACCCTGGGGGTTGCCGCCATCTTTGCGCTGCTGGCAATCTGGCTCGGCACCAGTATCACCCGCCCGATTGAGCAGCTGGCCAACGTCTTTAACGATCTGGGTGAAGGAGAAGGCGATCTGCGCCGCCGGATTGAAGTGGAAGGCAAAGATGAAATTGCCCGCCTCTCTACCGGCTTCAACAGCTTTATCGGTAAAATTCATCGCTCGGTCCGGGAAGTGGCTGATACCGGCCTCGCGCTGCGCAGCGCGTCGGAATCTGTGGCATCTCAGGCCCAGCTGACGTTGGATAACAGCCACAGCCAGCGGGATCGCACCATCCAGGTCGTCACCGCCATCAACCAGATGGGCGCCACGGTCAGCGAAATTGCCGGCAATGCCGCTCAGGCCGCCGAAGCAGCGCATAATGCCGACGCCGAAACCCAGAGCGGTCAGCAGGTTGTCGGCCAGGCCCGTGACAATATCAACCAGTTGGCGCAGGATGTGGCCCAGGTCAGTGATGTGATCGAATCACTGGCCAATAACACCCAGGCGATTGGCAGTATTCTGGACGTGATCCGCGGTATTTCCGAGCAGACCAACCTGCTGGCGCTCAACGCCGCCATTGAAGCCGCGCGGGCCGGTGAGCAAGGCCGTGGCTTTGCGGTGGTGGCTGATGAAGTGCGCAACCTGGCCAGCCGCACCGCCGATTCCACCGACGAGATCCAGAATATGATCAACCGCCTGCAGGAAGAAGCCGGCAACGCAGTCAATGCCATGATGCAAAGCCGCCAGCTCACCTCGGACGGCGTTTCCTCTGCCGACGAAGCCTCCGGCGCCCTGATCTCAATTGCCGAGCGGATCACCCTGATTTCGGACATGAATACCCAGGTCGCAACGGCCACTGAGGAGCAGTCGACCGTGGTCAACGACATCAACTGCAACATTGAAGAGATCAACGACACGACCCAGCGCACCGCAGAAACCGCCGCGGAGCTGGCCACGGCCAGCCAGGAGCTTCGCGCTCTGTCGCAGCGCCTGGACGATATGGTGGGCACCTTCAAGCTGTAACCAGTGCCGCCTGACATATCCATCTACAGGAGAGCTTCGGCTCTCCTTTTTTATACCAGGCTTTATACCAGACGCTTTTGCCCTGATACCCGTAGGCAGACGATTCCAACAAACGCCAGCCCTCACGCAAGCCCTGGAACCCCTCAGCACTTCCGAAGCTGCCCTAGGTGTCATCAGATACGGGTGCTAAACACGAGGCACAAAAAAAGCGCCCTGAGGCGCTTTTTTCATATTCATCGCAAGCGGCTGCTTACTTACGCTTGACCGCTTTCGGGTTCGGCAGGTCAGTGATCGAACCTTCGAACACTTCAGCAGCCAGGCCCACAGACTCGTGCAGCGTCGGGTGAGCGTGGATGGTCAGGGCGATGTCTTCTGCATCACAGCCCATCTCGATCGCCAGGCCGATTTCGCCCAGCAGCTCGCCACCGTTGGTACCGACGATCGCACCACCGATCACACGGTGGGTGTCTTTGTCGAAGATCATCTTCGTCATACCGTCAGCACAGTCAGAGGCGATGGCACGGCCAGATGCCGCCCAAGGGAAGGTTGCAACTTCGTAGTTGATGCCTTCCGCTTTCGCTTCTTTCTCAGTCTTACCAACCCATGCCACTTCTGGCTCGGTGTAAGCAATTGAAGGGATCACTTTCGGGTCGAAGTAGTGCTTCTTACCCGAGATCACTTCTGCCGCCACATGGCCTTCATGCACACCTTTGTGCGCCAGCATTGGTTGACCAACGATGTCACCAATCGCAAAGATGTGAGGCACGTTGGTACGCATTTGCTTATCAACGTTGATGAAACCGCGCTCGTCAACTTCGATACCCGCTTTCTCAGCGTCGATCAGCTTACCATTTGGTACACGGCCGATCGCAACCAGCACTGCGTCGTAACGAACTGGCTCAGCAGGGGCTTTCTTGCCTTCCATTGACACGTAGATACCGTCTTCTTTGGCTTCAACCGCGGTCACTTTCGTTTCCAGCATCAGGTTGAATTTCTTCTTGATGCGCTTGGTGAAGACTTTCACGATATCTTTGTCTGCTGCAGGGATCACCTGGTCGAACATTTCAACAACGTCGATCTGAGAGCCCAGTGCGTGGTAAACCGTACCCATTTCCAGGCCGATGATACCGCCGCCCATGACCAGCAGTTTTTCAGGAACTTCTTTCAGCTCCAGCGCGTCTGTTGAATCCCAGATGCGTGGATCTTCGTGCGGGATGAATGGCAGCTCGATTGGACGAGAGCCTGCCGCAACGATCGCGTTATCGAACGTGATCGTGGTGTTTTCTTCGCCTTCAACCACGATGGTGTTCGGGCCGGTAAACTTACCGTAACCGTTCACCACGTTGACTTTACGCATCTTAGCCATGCCGCCAAGACCGCCGGTCAGTTGATTGATTACTTTTTCTTTCCACACACGGATCTTGTTGATATCGGTCTGAGGCTCACCGAATACCACACCGTGATCAGCCATCGCTTTGGCTTCTTCAATCACTTTAGCTACGTGCAGCAGCGCTTTTGAAGGAATACAGCCAACGTTCAGACAAACACCACCCAGGGTGCTGTATTTTTCGATCAGGACTGTTTCCAGACCCAAGTCTGCGCAACGGAACGCCGCAGAGTAACCAGCAGGGCCTGAACCCAACACCACTACCTGGGCTTTAATTTCTTTACTCATCATGACCTCGTTGTAAGTCTTTTATCCCTAACAGGCGTAGGCTCTTCTTTCTTTCAGTTAGTCAACTGATTTTACAGAGGTGTTAACAAACTGAAAAGTAAATTGCCAGAGCCTGTGAGCTACCCAACAATTCCATGCCTGCGGTTGCAGGCATGGATTGCGGATATGAACCTTAAAGCACTAAACGGCGGATGTCTGACAGACAGCCGTTCAGGTAAGTGATGAAGCGTGCACCTTCCGCGCCGTCGATCACACGGTGGTCGTATGACAACGACAGTGGCAGCTGCAGGCGTGGGGTAAAGTCTTTACCGTTCCACACTGGCTTCATTTCAGACTTAGACACACCCAGGATGGCAACTTCAGGCGCGTTCACGATTGGCGTGAATGCAGTGCCACCCAAGCCGCCCAGGCTGGAGATGGTGAAACAGCCGCCCTGCATGTCTGCTGCAGTCAGCTTACCGGCACGGGCTTTCTTCGACACAGCCATCAGCTCTTCAGATAGCTCATGGATGCCTTTCTTGTTCACGTCTTTAAAGACAGGAACAACCAGACCGTTTGGTGTGTCAACCGCGATACCGATGTTCACGTATTTCTTCAGGATCAGGCTCTCACCGTCTTCAGACAGCGAAGAGTTGAACGATGGGAAGGCTTCCAGCGCTTTCGCAGCCGCTTTCATGATGAACACCAGTGGGGTGATCTTCATGCCAGAGTCTTTCTTCGCTTCAATCGCGTTCTGCTCTTTACGGAATGCTTCCAGCTCAGTGATGTCTGCGTTGTCCCACTGAGTTACGTGCGGGATCATCACCCAGTTACGGTGCAGGTTCGCGCCAGAGATCTTCTTGATGCGAGACAGTGGCTTCACTTCGGTTTCACCGAACTTGCTGAAGTCCACTTTCGGCCAAGGCAGCAGACCCAGGGCCGCGCCGTCACCTTTGCCAGATGCTGCTGCACCTGCGCCAGACTCCAGACGTTTCAGCGCATCTTTCACGAAGTTCTGCACGTCTTCTTTCAGTATACGGTTCTTACGACCGGTGCCTTTCACTTTCGCCAGGTTCACGCCGAATTCACGCGCCAGACGACGAACAACCGGAGACGCGTGCGCGTACTCATTGTTCTCCTGGAAATCACCCGTTGAGGCCGCTGCCGCAGGCGCTGCTGCTGGTGCCGCTGGAGCTGCCGCCGCTGGTGCCGGAGCTGCTGCCGCCGGAGCAGGCGCTGCACCCGCCACCGGAGCGCCGGCCACTTCGAAGACCATGATCAGAGAGCCGGTCGACACTTTGTCACCGGTCGCGATCTTGATTTCTTTCACTTTACCCGCAAATGGCGCAGGCACTTCCATTGAAGCTTTGTCGCCTTCAACGGTGATCAGAGATTGCTCTTCTTCCACCATGTCGCCAACAGCAACCATGATTTCAGTCACTTCAACTTCGTCGCCACCGATATCCGGCACGTTCACTTCTTTGGCTGCGGCCGGCGCCCCGGATGCTGCCGCTGGGGCTGCTGCCGGCGCTTCAACCGCAGCCGGAGCACCTGAACCAGCCACTTCAAAGACCATGATCAGAGAGCCAGTCGACACTTTGTCGCCCGCTGCAACTTTGATTTCTTTCAGAACACCAGCAAACGGTGCAGGGACTTCCATTGAAGCTTTGTCACCTTCAACGGTGATCAGTGACTGCTCTTCTTCAATGCTGTCGCCAATCGCAACCATGATTTCAGTCACTTCAACTTCGTCGCCACCGATATCCGGGACGTGAACTTCTTTCAGCTCAGCCGCTGCTGCTGGAGCTGGAGCAGCAGGTGCTGCCGCTTGAGCCGGAGCCTCTTGGGCTGGCGCTGCTTCAGCAGCGCCGCCTTCGGCTTCGAAAATCATGATCAGAGAACCGGTAGAAACCTTGTCGCCTTCAGCAACTTTGATTTCTTTCACGATACCCGCCTGAGAGGCCGGTACTTCCATAGAAGCTTTGTCGCCTTCAACCGTGATCAGAGACTGCTCTTCTTCAACCTTGTCGCCAACGCTGACAAGAATTTCAGTCACTTCAACCTCATCCGCACCGATGTCAGGTACATTAATTTCGATTGCCATTATTTATTGCCTCTTACGCGTATAGCGGGTTGATCTTGTCAGCGTCGATGTCGAATTTCGCAATTGCTTCAGCAACTACAGATTTCTCAACATCACCACGCTTCGCCAGTTCAGTCAGCGCTGCAACAACAACGTAGCCAGCATTCACTTCGAAGTGGCGACGCAGGTTTTCGCGGCTGTCAGAACGACCGAAGCCATCGGTACCCAGAACCTTGTAAGATTCAGCCGGTACGAATGCGCGCACTTGCTCAGCGTAGTTCTTCATGTAGTCCGTTGCGGCGATAGCAGGCTCGTTGCCCATCACTTCTGCGATGTAAGGCACTTTCTGCTCAGCTTCTGGGTGCAGCATGTTGAAACGCTCTGCATCCTGGCCGTCACGGGTCAGTTCGTTGAACGAAGTCACAGAGTAAACGTCAGACGCAACACCGTAATCGTCGCTCAGGATTTGAGCCGCTTTACGAACTTCGTTCATGATGGTGCCGGAGCTCATCAGCTGAACTTTAGACTTGTCGCCCGCGTAAGACTCAAGCTTGTAGATACCCTTACGGATGCCTTCTTCAGCGCCTTCCGGCATGGCTGGCATCGCGTAGTTTTCGTTCATCAGGGTCAGGTAGTAGAACACGTTTTCTTGTTCCGGACCGTACATGCGACGGATACCGTCTTGCATGATGACCGCGACTTCGTACGCGAATGTTGGGTCGTAAGAGATACAGTTCGGTACCGTACCCGCCATGATGTGCGAGTGGCCGTCTTCGTGCTGCAGACCTTCACCGTTCAGGGTGGTACGACCGGCAGTTGCACCCAGTAGGAAACCACGGGCTTGCTGGTCACCAGCCATCCACGCCATGTCGCCAACACGTTGGAAACCGAACATCGAGTAGTAGATGTAGAACGGGATCATTGGCAGATCGTTGGTGCTGTAAGACGTCGCTGCAGCAACCCAAGATGACATGGCACCCAGTTCGTTAATCCCTTCCTGCAGAACCTGGCCAGACGTGGCTTCTTTGTAGTAAGAAACGATGTCGCGGTCTTGCGGGGTGTAGTTCTGGCCGTGCGGGTTGTAGATACCGATTTGACGGAACAGACCTTCCATACCGAACGTACGGGCTTCATCTGCAATGATAGGAACGATGTTCTTACCAATGTTCTTGTTCTTCAGCAGCACGTTCAGAGAACGGACGAATGCCATGGTTGAAGAAATGTCACGCTTCTGCTCTTCCAGCAGCGGCTTGAACTCTTCCAGCTCAGGAACAATGAACTCTTGGGTAAAGTTCGGCAGACGCTGCGGCGTGTAACCGTGCAGGGCGTTACGACGCGCGTGCAGGTACTCGTGCTCTTTCGAACCTTCTTCCAGTTTCAGGTACGGCAGGCTCTTCACATCTTCGTCTGAAACCAGGTCTTGCAGACCCAGGCGGTCACGCAGGTGCAGAACATGGGTCATGTCCATTTTCTTAACCTGGTGCGCGATGTTCTTACCTTCAGCCGCTTCACCCATACCGTAACCTTTCACGGTCTTGGCCAGGATCACAGTCGGCTTGCCTTTGGTGTCTTGGGCGTTCTTGAACGCTGCGAACAGCTTCGAAGACTCGTGACCACCACGCTTGAGCGCGAAGATCTCGTCGTCAGTCATGTCTGCAACCAGAGCAGCAGTTTCTGGGTATTTACCGAAGAAGTGCTCACGCACGTAAGCGCCGTCTTTGGCCTTGAACGTCTGGTAGTCACCATCGATGGTTTCGTTCATCAGCTGCAGCAGCTTACCAGAGGTATCTTTCGCCAGCAGTGAATCCCAGTTGTTACCCCAGATCACTTTCACAACATTCCAGCCGGCGCCTTTGAACAGGCCTTCCAGCTCTTGGATAATCTTGCCGTTACCCATAACCGGGCCGTCAAGACGCTGCAGGTTACAGTTGATCAGGAAGCACAGGTTGTCCAGTTTCTCACGCGCAGCGAAAGAAATCGCACCACGTGATTCCGGCTCATCCATCTCACCGTCACCCAGGAACGCGTATACACGCTGCTTCGAGGTGTCTTTCATGCCACGGCCTTCCAGGTACTTCAGGAAGCGCGCTTGGTAGATAGAAGCGATTGGACCCAGACCCATAGATACGGTCGGGAACTGCCAGAATTCAGGCATCAGTTTCGGGTGAGGGTAAGATGGCAGACCTTTACCGTCGACTTCCTGGCGGAAGTTGTCCAGTTGCTCTTCGGTCAGACGGCCTTCAACAAACGCACGAGAATAGATCCCTGGAGAGATGTGGCCCTGGTAGTAAACCAGGTCGCCGCCATCTACATCGTTTGGCGCACGGAAGAAGTGGTTGAAGCAGACTTCGTAGAATGCCGCTGAAGACTGGAATGACGCCATGTGGCCGCCCAGTTCCAGATCTTTCTTCGATGCACGCAGTACGATCATCACGGCGTTCCAGCGGATGATAGCACGGATACGACGCTCAAGCGTGGTATCACCAGGATACGCAGGCTCCTGCGCCGCTGGAATTGTATTGATGTAGTTGGTTGTGATGCCGGTTGGCATATCTACACCGTCTAAACGCGCTTTGTCCATTACTTGCTCAAGTAGGAACTGGGCGCGCTCTACACCTTCTTCACGAACGACTGACTCGAGGGCTGCAAGCCACTCTTGAGTCTCTAGTACGTCCACGTCATTCTTCATGACTTCAGACATGCGATCTATCCTTTCGTTGATAATCTACAAAACTAACAATGTCGCGACTGTGCTTCAGAGCAGTCTCACCCTAGATGAGGCCCCCTAATCCAGCCCGTCCTTGCGTTGTTGAATCCGACGAAGAGAGCGTTCACGTCTGCTATCTTCACGCGATAAATCCAACAGTGTTTCCTCGATATAAGCCAAATGTGCATGAGATGCTTCACGGGCCTGTTCAGGCTTACCGGAAACGATCGCATGCACAATATTGGCTCGATGCTTTCTCACCTTGTCCACCACCTCTTCGCGGCGGTTCAGGAGTTCAAAGTTTTGTAATACGTTTTGCTCCAGCAACGGGGCAAGGCTACGGATAATGTGCAGCAATACCACATTGTGCGCAGACTCAGTGACTGCGATCAGGTATTGCATCACGGCGGCAGATTCCGCCTTGGGATCGCCTTGCTGCTGGGCGTCCTGGATCCGCGCATGGCAGTCGCGGATACGGGTAAAATCTTCTTCAGTGCCTCGCAGGGCTGCATAGTAGGCAGCCAGGCCCTCCAGGGCATGGCGAGACTCGAGTAAATCTAGCTGGGTTTCAGGATGGGCGCTGAGCAAGTCCAACAGCGGCTCGGAAAAACTCTGCCATAGTTTTTCGGTGACAAACGTTCCACCGCCCTGGCGACGGGTCAGCAGGCGTTTGGCTTCAAGGCGCTGGATGGCTTCCCGTACGGACGGGCGTGAAACGTCGAATTGCTTGGCAAGCTCACGCTCAGACGGCAACTGCTCCCCCGGAGACAATATGCCTTCCAGGATCAGATGCTCCAGTTCCTGCTCGATAGCATCAGAGAGCTTTGGCTGGCGAATTCGTTTATAAGTCATCTTTTTCGTTATGCTTCTTGCACTTATAGCGTCTCAGGAAACCTGAAGCTGGATAATTGGTAATACCAATTAAATTTGGGAGGAAATTTTACAGAAATAATTGAAGATGTCCACCGGCAACTTGATGGAAATCATAGAACGATGACCTGTTTAACAAAAAATTCAACTTATGAAAACTTGTGAAAACAAGGCCATCATGGCTCCACAACAGGTTAGAAGGGGATCAAGCAGTGAGCAAATAATTATTGGTCTGACCAATTAACGACCAAATCTGAAAAAAGATAAAAATGTTACAATTTCTACAGCGCTGTTTTAAACGCCTGCCAGTCGAAGGCCAGACCGGGGTCGGTTTTGCGTCCCGGGGCGATAAACTCATGCCCGGTGATCCGCTCGCGAGTGATTGCGGGATATCGCGCCATCAAGGTCCGGGTCAATGCCGTCAACGCATCGTACTGCGCCTCGGTATAAGGCAGATGATCCGTCCCTTCGAGCTCGATGCCGATCGAGTAATCGTTACACCGCTCACGCCCGGCAAATTGTGATACCCCGGCATGCCAGGCCCGACAATCAAACGGAACGAACTGGATAATACCGCCATCCCGTCTAATTAAACAATGAGCGGAAACACGAAAGCCTGATATTTGAGCAAAATACGGATGTTCATTCGGATCGAGTTTACCGGTGAACAGCTGCTCGATGTAGGGGCCGCCAAACCGGCCCGGCGGCAGGCTGATGTTGTGCACCACCAGCAGCGAGATATCCTGGCTGTCCGGGCGCTGATCATAAAATGGCGACGGCACATGGGAGACCCCGGCCAGCCAGTGGGTCTGGTTAATTGTGAACATGAGTTGATCCTGCATCGGTTGTCTGCTGCACAGCCTAACGACTGGCCGACGGAGATCAAGCGCCGGCTGCGCCACAAACACAAATCATGAAGCACGCCCTAGGATCTCCGGATTGCTCGCTGTATCATTTGCCCATCGATTAAGCCGGGTTGGATCGGATCCGGCACTTCACCTTGCTATGGATTTGTCATGACCGAGATGGAACAAAAGCACGACAGCGCCTCGCGCCTGGAATACCTCAAACAGCAACTACCGGCTGAGATCACCCGCGCCGTCGCCGAGACCCTGCGTGAAGATCTGGGCGGCATCATCGATCCCAGCCGCGATATCACCGCCAGCCTGATCCCGGCTGACAGCCAGGGCGTCGCCACCATCATCACCCGCGAGGCCGGCGTCTTCTGCGGCCGGCTGTGGGCCGATGAAGTCTTTCAACAGCTCGGCGGTGAAGTCACGATTGAATGGCATGTCAAAGACGGCGACACAGTCGCGCCGAACCAGGCCCTGTGCACCCTGCGCGGCCCGTCCCGAATTCTGCTGACCGGCGAGCGCAACGCGATGAACTTCATCCAGACCCTGTCCGGCTGCGCCACCACGGTTGCCGAGTACGTCAAGCAGCTTGAAGGCACCCCGACCCGGCTGCTCGATACCCGCAAAACCATCCCGGGCCTGCGCAGTGCGCTGAAATATGCCGTCACCTGCGGCGGCGGTTTCAATCACCGCATCGGGGTGTTTGATGCTTACCTGATCAAGGAAAACCATATCATCGCCTGCGGCGGCATTGAGGCGGCAATCCGTACCGCCAAACAGCTCAACCCGGGCAAACCGGTGGAAGTGGAGACCGAAAGCCTGGAAGAGCTGCGCCGAGCCATTGATGCCGGGGCCGATATCGTGATGCTGGATAACTTCACCCTCGAGATGATGCGCGAAGCCGTGAAGATCAACGCCGGCCGCGCCGCACTGGAGAACTCCGGTAACATCACCTTAGCCACCATCCGTGACTATGCTGACACCGGCATCGACTACATCTCGGTCGGCGCGCTGACCAAGCACGTCCGCGCCCTAGATCTGTCGATGCGGTTCCAGTAAACCGCCTTCCCTGACCCCGCACGACCGATAACACCCGCCCCGGCCGGCCCATGATGCCGGGGCACCTCACTGATTTTTCTGCATTTGAATCCATCCATCTCCTCGCCTAAAACAAGCCGGCAACACGGGTTGGCATTTCCCCTGCTCATTTCCACGCCATTTCTCTATCCGTACTATTACCCGCTTTATCAATTCCTCAGAAAAAGTGTGCCCTCTCCCGACGCCGGGATGTAACCCGTGAAACAACCGCCACATTTTCTCTCTGCTGCGCCGAGAAATCCCGACAACCATATTCACACAGTTGCAAATATAAATATTCTGAACGCACTGAAATGATTTCGTCATCTTGGACAAAGAAAGGATAAAGTAATGAAGAAACAACAAGGGTTTACACTGATTGAACTGATGATCGTGGTGGCGATTATCGGGGTATTAAGTGCATTTGCTGTGCCAGCCTACCAGAACTACACCAAGCGAGCTCATGCTAGTGAAATGTTGAATGCAACAGCGGCTTTTAAAACGGCTATTGGTATCTGCTTATTAGGAGGAAAAACTGACTGTACAGATGGTAAAGGTGGTGTACCCGCAAAACAAACTTTTGCCAAAGGCAATGATAGCTTTGAAGTGTCTTCAAGCGTAAAACAAGCAACTTTAGGTACTGTGGATGCAAACTCGAAGATTACAGTTTCTGTAACTAAAGGTAAAGCAAAGGGCTCTCTCCCGACAGATGCCGTTGTTGCGCTAACTCCAACACTTGATACTAACGGCGTTGTTTGGACTGTTACCTGTACCGGTGCCGGTAGCACTGACTGGTGTCCAGCAAGCTAATGCACACCCACCTCGCTTCGACCCTGCGCCAGGCTGGGCTGCTCAGCCCGGTGCAGCGGCAACAAGTAGTGGATACAGTCGAGGCCGACGGCATGCCGGTGCCGTCGGCCCTGATCCGGCTCGGGCTGTTCACCAGCGCCGAGCTGGCCCGCCAGCTCGAGCACCTGTTTGCCGTCGCCCTGGTCGATGTCCACCAGTACGACTACACCGCCTGCTGCCAGCAACTCAACCAGCGCGAGCTGATCCTGCGCCACCGGGTCTTACCACTCAGCCAGAGTGAAACCACCCTGTATGTCGGCCTGAGCGATCCGACCCAGCTTGATGCCCTGGATGAGTTCCGCTTTGCCACCGGCAAATCCATCGAACCGCTGCTGCTTGAGTGCAAGCAGCTCGACAGTGCGATCCGACGCCTGTACGGCAGCGAAATCGGCGAGACCAGCCACCAGCGCAGCCTCAGTGACAGCGATCTCGGCGAGCTGGTTGATTTGAGTGAAGGCGAATTCGAGGATACCGCCACCGATCTGAGCCAGGACAGCGCCCCGGTTACCCGCTACATCAACCAGGTGCTGCTCGATGCGGTGCGCAAACAAGCGTCCGACATTCATTTCGAGCCTTATGAGGAAACCTACCGCATCCGCTTTCGCTGCGACGGCATCTTGCATCAGCACGCCACCCCGCCGGCGCACCTGTCCCGCCGCCTGTCGACCCGGCTCAAAGTGATGTCCAAGCTCAATATTGCCGAGCGGCGCCTGCCCCAGGACGGGCGGATCAAACTGCGGCTCTCGCCGACCCTGGCGATTGACTTGCGGGTCTCGACCCTGCCGACCCTGTGGGGCGAGAAAGTGGTGCTGCGGATCCTCGACGGTGCCAGCGCCAGCCTGGACATTGATGCCCTCGGCTATAATCCGCAACAGAAACAGGCGTATCTGGATGCGCTGCAAAAACCGCAGGGGATGATCCTGATGACCGGGCCGACCGGCAGCGGTAAAACCGTGTCCCTCTATACCGGCCTGACCATCCTCAACACCGAGTCGCGCAATATTTCCACCGCCGAAGATCCGGTCGAGATCAACCTGCCCGGGGTCAACCAGGTCCAGATCAACCCGGGCACCGGGCTGGGATTTGCCGAAGCCCTGCGCTCTTTTCTGCGTCAGGATCCGGATATCGTGATGGTCGGCGAGATCCGGGATCTGGAAACCGGCTCCATTGCGGTCAAAGCCGCCCAGACCGGTCACCTGGTGCTCTCCACCCTGCATACCAACTCGGCGGCGGAAACCATTACCCGGCTGACCCACATGGGGCTCCAGACGTTTAACCTCGCCTCATCGCTGAGCCTGATCATCGCCCAGCGCCTGGCACGCCGGCTATGCCAGCATTGCATGCAGCCCGATCCACTCGATCCGCTGACCCGAAGCGCTTTGGCCATCACGCCCGGCATCCCCCTGTACCGGGCCAATGAAACCGGCTGCGATGAGTGCAACAAGGGCTACCGGGGCCGGGTCGGAATTTATGAGGTGATGCCGTTCAGCCGCCGGCTGGCGCAGGCACTGATCGCCGGCGCTTCAACCCTGGAGCTGGAAGACATCGCCCGCAGTGAAGGGATGCAAACCCTACAACAGTCCGGGATCGAGAAGCTGGAAACCGGGATCACCAGCCTCGATGAGCTCCAGCGGGTATTGCAGTTCAGTCTCCAATCGGCATCGGCATCGGCATCGGCATCGGCATCGGCATCGGCATCGGCATCGGCATCGGCATCGGCATCGGCATCGGCATCGGCAAAAGATAGCCCATCCCCCCGGCCCCCCGGCAAGATCATTTCTGTCCGGGCAACCTCCCCGGCACTGTCGTAACAGGTATCAATCTCCCGGGCCATTTCGCGCGCAGCCCCGGGAACGTCAATCAGGAGTCAGACGATGAACCAACCCAGCAAAGTTCGACATTACCACTGGCGCGGGATCAACCAGAACGGCAAGAAAGTCAGTGGCATCACGCTCGGGTTTCAGGAGCAGGATGTCCGCAACCTGCTGAGCGAACAGCGGGTTCAGGTGAAAAAGATCAAACGGCGCAAACCTTCGACATTCAGTAAACTCAAAAACCAGCTCAAACCAACCGATATCACCGCCATCACCCGCCAGCTGGCCACTATGGTCAACTCCGGCGTTCCTGTGGTCCAGGGGCTCAACATGATGGCCAGCAGCCATCACAAAGCAGAAGCCCGGGCAGTCCTGACTCAGGTGACCGCCCAGGTGGAAGCGGGGGCCTCGCTGTCCCGGGCGTTGCAGAGCAGCTCACCGCTGTTTGATAAGTTCTACTGCGATTTGGTCGCCACCGGCGAGCAAACCGGCCACCTGGGCGAAATCTTCAAGCGTATTGCCCTGTACCGGGAGAAAAACGAGGCAATGCGCAAAAAAGTGATCAAGGCGATGATTTACCCCACCATGGTCACCTTTACGGCCGTTCTGGTGACTATCCTGATGTTGGTGATGGTGATCCCGCAATTTGCCGAGATTTTTGCCAGCTTTGGCGCCGAGCTGCCTTGGTTTACCCGCCAGGTGCTGAAGGCTTCCGACTTCACCATTGCCCATGGGCCCATGATGGCCGCCACCCTGGCATTGACAGTGATCCTCACCAGCTATCAGTACAAGCGCGCCCCCGGCTTCCGGCGCAAGATACACCGGCTGCAGCTGCAACTGCCACTGTTGGGAGAGCTGACTCTCAAAGCCACCGTGGCCCGGTTTGCCCGTACCCTGGCCACCACCTTCAGCGCCGGGATCCCGCTTTTAACCGGGTTGCAGTCGGCCGGGAAAACCGCCGATAACCTCTATATTGAGCAGGCGGTAGAGGAAGTCCATGCCGCAACCGCTGCCGGGATGCCGCTGCATATCGCCCTGCGCCAGAGCGGTGTGTTTCCCGAACTGATGCTCCAGATGACCCAGATCGGGGAAGAGTCCGGTTCGCTCGATGACATGCTCAACAAAATGGCGACCCTGTTTGAAGATGAAGTCGACAATACCGTCGATAACCTCGGCAAAATCCTCGAGCCCATGATCATCTTGTTTCTCGGTGGTCTCATTGCCAGCCTGCTACTGGCCATGTACATGCCGATTTTCAGGCTGATGAGCGTGATCGGCTAATATGCCGCGCTCATCCGGCACTTTCCCCGTCACGGCCGTGCCAGCCATGCGCTGCGCGCCGAAGATCCCAGCCCCAACCGGCCGAAAACTCGGCGCTGGGATCTCGCCCCTGATTCCCCTACAATAGCCGTAATCTGTTATATGAGAACACTTTCATGGAACTGCTGAGCCACTATCCCTGGTTATTTCCCGTGTTTGCCGCCATTTTCGGCTTGATCATCGGCAGCTTTTTAAACGTGGTGATTTATCGCCTGCCGGTGATGATGGAACGCCAGTGGAAAGCCGACTGCGCCGAGTGCTTCCCCGAATTCGGCCCGGTCGAGCCCGGCGCCACCTTCAGCCTCAGTATCCCGCGCTCACGTTGCCCGCAGTGCCAGCACCCCATCCATGTCTGGGAGAATATTCCGGTCCTGAGCTGGCTGCTGCTCAAAGGCCGCTGCAAACACTGCCAGGCGAAAATCAGTGCCCGCTATCCGGCTGTCGAGCTGCTGAGCGCCGTGATGGCGACCACGGTCGCCCTGATGCTGCCGCCTTCCGAATGGGCGATTGCCGTGCTCGGGTTCAGCTTTGCCCTGATCGCCCTGACCTTCATTGATATCGACAAAATGCTACTGCCGGATCAAATCACCCTGCCTTTGATGTGGGGCGGGCTGGCCTGTGCGTTGCTGGGCTGGAGCCCGGTATCACTGACGGATGCGGTGATCGGCGCCATGGCCGGCTACCTGTCGCTCTGGGGCCTGTACTGGGGCTTCAAGCTCCTGACCGGCAAAGAGGGGATGGGCTATGGCGACTTTAAACTCCTGGCAGCACTCGGCGCCTGGCTGGGCTGGCAGCTGCTGCCTTTTGTCGTGCTGCTGTCTTCCTTGGTCGGGGCGATTTGTGGCATCATCCTGATGCGACTTCAAAGCTCGGATACCCAAACCCCATTTTCATTCGGTCCCTATCTGGCCGTTGCCGGCTGGATAGCAATCCTGTGGGGAAATGACATCCTGAGCTGGTACCTGACTTCATACTTAGGACTCTGATCATGACCATGGTTGTCGGATTAACCGGCGGGATCGGCAGCGGTAAGTCCACCGTTGCCGATCTGTTTGCCCGCTACCACATTGACATCATCGATGCCGATATCATTGCCCGCGAGGTGGTTGAACCCGGCACGCCGGGATTGCAAGCCATTGTTGATAAACTGGGTTCTGACATCCTACTGACAGACGGCACCCTGGACCGCGCTAAGCTACGACAGGCGATTTTCAATGACAGCACGCTGAAGCACTGGCTCAACAACCTGCTTCACCCGCTGATCCGGGAAAAAATGCAGGCGGAGATCCGCCAGGCCCGGTCACCTTACTGCCTGCTGGTGATCCCGCTGATGGTGGAGAACAACCTCCAGGCCATGGCCCATCGCCTGCTGGTCGTCGACGTCGAGGAAGACGTTCAGATTGCCCGAACCCGGCAACGCGATCAGGTTGATGCAGCGCATGTCCGGAAAATTCTGGCTGCCCAGGCAACGCGCCAGGAGCGCCTGGAGGCGGCTGATGATGTGATCACCAACAACGGCGGCAGCACTGAACTTGAAGCGGCTGTCAGCGCGCTGCATCAGCAGTATCTCCCCCTGAGCCGCCAGTACGCTTAACAACGAATTAATGTCGGATGACGTCTGTATGCTAACGAACCGTTTTGAACATCCGTTAAATGAGAAAGTCCGTATTTATCTGCGTCTTGAGTATCTCATGCGGCAAATGAGCCATGCCAGCCAGCTCAATGATCAGTGGCAGCATCAAATTTTTTTCCGGGCGCTGTTCGATCTGCTTGAGATCCTCGATCAAATCCAGCTCAAAGCCGAGCTGGCCAAGGATCTCGATAAGCTAAGGGCCAAGCTCAAGACCTGGATGGATATTGATGCCGTGGATCAATCGGCGCTGCTGGCCGTGCTGGATCAAATCGACCTGGCCCATCACCAGCTGATCACGGCCAATCGGCTCGGCCAGGAGCTCCGAGAAGATCGCTTTCTCAACAGTATCAAACAACGCTTCTCCATTCCGGGCGGGAGCTGCTGTTTCGATCTGCCGGCGCTGCATCACTGGCTCCACTTACCTTTGGCCCATAAGCAAAATGATATGGCCAACTGGCTCAGGCAGATCCATGAACTGCACGAGGCACTGAATCTCTGGCTGCGTCTGACCCGGGATTTCGGCCAGCACCAACCCCAGGTCGCACGGGGCGGCTTTTTCCAGTATGACGCCGAGGATGCCAGCTTGCTACGGCTGGAAATTTGCCCTAGCTATGGGGTTTACCCTATGATATCGGGCCATCGTGGCCGTTTTGCGATCCGCTTCTTACCATTTGAGGAAGGGGCCAGCATTGCGGACACGATCGAATTCAAGCTAGCTATCTGCTGAGGTATCCGTGACACAAACCAATCCATCTGCTGCCATCACCGTCGTCAAGTGCCCGACCTGCCAGTCATCGGTTGAATGGAGCGACAAAAGCCCGTACCGCCCGTTTTGTTCGAAGCGTTGTCAGCTCATCGATTTAGGCGAGTGGGCAGATGAAGAGAAAGCGATCCCGGGCGCGCCGGATCTCTCCGATGCCGATGGTTGGTCGGAAGATATGGGCTATTAAGAATGACATCACCAGTCCCTGTGGGCGACTGACGCTCACAGGGCTGTTCGAATCAGTTAAAACTCACAATTCCAGCCAGGGCTACATCGCCAGCAGCTTGTTCAGCACGGCGTCGTTGGCTTCCGGAAACGCGTAATCACGCAAGCGCTGCAGCTCAACCCACTCCCCCGGTTGCCCTTCTTTGCCAAACGCCTCGCCTTCAAACGCTTTGACCAGGAAAAAGTCAAACTTCAGCGCTTTTTCCGGATAATCATGTTCCAGCGCCATAAAATGTTCCAGCTCTGTCGCCCGAATCCCGACTTCCTCATCCAGCTCACGGATCACCGCTTGCTCGGCAGTTTCGCCTTGCTCAACCTTGCCGCCGGCAAACTCCCAGAATCCCCCTTTGTGCACTTTCGCCGGACGACGGGTGATAAAAACCTGATCCTGTGCTGTGTTCAGTATGATCCCGGCTGAGATCCAAACTTGCTTCTTATCCAATGTATAACCTGCCTACAGTCTCAATGATACCAATCAAAGTAAGTCAGTGATCAGAAATAGCGCCGGAAAAATGTTTGAGAACAAGGCAGAATTTTTAGATAAGTAGTTATTCTACAATCAAAAATTCTAACGCAGTTATCGAGCATTTGAACAAGCTAGGATGACCAGTTATTTACTGCGATTGGGATTACTTGCGCGAGAAATAAAAGGCCGCACAAGGCGGCCTTCTTAGGATATCAAACCTGTGTGACGGTTGTATTAGTTAATCTTACCATGACACTGTTTGTACTTCTTGCCCGAGCCACACGGACACGGCTCGTTACGGCCAACCTTGCGCTCACCACGGTGGTAAGGTTCGTTCTCCCCACCCTGCTCGCTTTCATCGGCAATCTGGCTTTCTGCGTTCTGATGCTGGTACTGTTGACGACGAGCCAGCGCTTCCGCCTGACGACGACGCTCTTCTTCAATCCGCTCAACTTCTTCCTGCTGCTGCACCCGAACCTTGCTCAGAATCGCAATAACATCGGATTTCAGCGCTTCGAGCATCCCTTCAAACAGTTCAAACGACTCACGCTTATATTCCTGTTTCGGGTTCTTCTGGGCATAGCCGCGCAGGTGGATCCCCTGACGCAGGTGATCCATCGCCGCCAGGTGCTCTTTCCATAGCGTATCTAAGTTCTGCAGCATGACCGTCTTCTCGAAGTTCCGCAGCACCGGCGCACCAACGACTTCTTCTTTCTGACGGTAGATCTCAACCGCTTTCTCGATGATCCGCTCACGCAGCGCTTCTTCGTACAGCTTCTCTTCGTCATCCAGCCACTGCTGGATCGGCAGTTCAAGATCGAAATCTGCTTTCAGGCGCTCTTCCAGCCCCGGAATGTCCCACATCTCTTCCAGGGATTGCGGCGGTATATAACCATCAATCACGCCTTGCAGCACATCTTCGCGGTTCTGCTCAATCATCTCGCTGATGTCTTCGGCATTCATCAGCTCATCACGCAACTCGTAAACGACCTTGCGCTGATCATTAGCCACGTCATCAAACTCAAGCAGCTGCTTACGGATATCGAAGTTACGACCTTCGACTTTGCGCTGAGCATTTTCAATCGCCTTGGTCACCCATGGGTGCTCAATCGCTTCACCCTCTTCCATCCCCAGTTTCTTCATCATGTTCGAGACACGATCCGAGGCAAAGATCCGCATCAGGCCATCTTCCATCGACAGGTAGAAGCGGGAAGAGCCCGGATCCCCCTGACGGCCGGAACGGCCACGCAGCTGGTTATCGATCCGGCGCGATTCATGACGCTCGGTCCCGATAATATGCAAACCACCAGAAGCCAGCACTTGCTCGTGCACTTCTTGCCATTTAGCCTTGATCTGCGTAATCTGGTCTGCATCCGGGTTGTCCAGTTTGGCGACTTCATTCTGCCAGGAGCCACCCAGCACGATATCGGTCCCCCGACCGGCCATGTTGGTCGCAATCGTCACCGCACCCGGCTGACCGGCCTGGGCAACAATATCCGCTTCTTTTTCATGGAACTTGGCGTTCAGCACCTGGTGCTTGATACCGGCTTTTTTCAGAGCATTGGACAGCAGTTCGGATTTTTCAATCGACACGGTCCCCACCAGGACAGGCTGGCCGTTTTTAACCCGGTCCTGAATATCTTCACTGATCGCGGCAAATTTCTCGAGCTCGGTCATATAGACCAGATCACCCATATCATCGCGGATCATCGGCTTATTGGTCGGGATCACCACAGTTTCCAGACCGTAAATCGACTGGAACTCGAACGCTTCGGTATCTGCGGTCCCGGTCATGCCGGACAGTTTTTCATACAGGCGGAAGTAGTTCTGGAAGGTGATCGACGCCAGCGTCTGGTTTTCATTCTGGATCTTCACCCCTTCTTTGGCTTCAACGGCCTGGTGAAGCCCTTCGGACCAGCGACGCCCCGGCATCGTCCGGCCGGTGTGCTCATCCACGATGATCACTTCATCATCTTTGACGATGTAGTCGACATCGCGCTCAAACAGGACATGCGCACGCAGCGCTGCATGCACGTGGTGCAACAAGCTGATGTTGGCCGGTGAGTACAGGGTGTCATCTTCCGCCATCATGCCTTTTTGCTTGAGCAGCTCTTCGACAAACTCCTGACCGTTTTCCGTCAGGTAAGCCTGCTTGGCTTTCTCATCAACCGTGTAATGACCTTCTCCGCGGTACTCATCACTGTCTTCCTTCTCCTGGCGAACCAGTTCCGGGATCAGGGTATTGATCTGGGTATACAGCTCTGAGCTGTCTTCCGCCGGACCGGAAATGATCAGCGGCGTTCGTGCCTCATCGATCAGGATTGAGTCCACTTCATCGACCACGGCAAAAAAACGCTCGCGCTGAACCCGATCTTCCGGACGGAAGGCCATGTTATCGCGCAGGTAATCAAAGCCAAATTCGTTGTTGGTGCCGTACAGGATATCCGCCGCATAGGCTTCTTTCTTCGCCTGGGGTGGCATGTTTGGAACATTCACGCCCACCGTCATGCCGAGGAATTCAAATAGCGGACGGTTGGTTTCGGCGTCCCGGGCAGCCAGGTAATCATTCACCGTCACAATGTGGACGCCTTTGCCGGTCAGGGCATTGAGGTAGGCTGGCAGGGTCGCGGTCAGGGTTTTACCTTCACCGGTGCGCATCTCAGCAATCTGGCAGCTATTGAGCACCATTCCGCCAATCAGCTGGACATCGAAATGACGCATGCCATAGACACGCTTCGAGGCTTCTCGTACGGTCGCAAACGCTTCTGGCAGCAACTGATCCAGGGTTTCGCCCTGCTCAAGACGCTCACGGAACTCCACCGTTTTCGCTTTCAGCTCTTCGTCTTGCAGGCTTTCAAATTGAGGTTCTAGCTTGTTGATTTGGTCAACAATTTTACGCAAACGACGCAAAGTGCGATCGTTACGGCTACCGATAACTTTGGTCAGTAGTTTTGATAACATGGCGTTGCCGTTTTCTCTTTGTTTATTTCAGCTTCAGCGCTGGCTGAATTGCTAAATCTGGGTTTCATAACCGGGAAAATGTTCTGGCCATTTCCATCACAGCGCTCGTGATGTGCTGGCATGAATTGCTCCGGTATTGCCATCCCTGTCCCATCTGAATCCGCCACCCGAAGTGGCGCAGAAGCCGACACGAAAAACATCGGATAAAAATGATATTGTGACGCCCGGACTTTTTTTCAAGGGCGAAACGAAAACAATACCTGGAATTGCCGGGAAACAACCGCAGCCGCGTTCACCAGCGACACGGCTGCCCGATAGAGGCCCACAGGCCTCTGCTACCGTCGCCGGGAAAGATTCACCCGCGTCGTATAGACTTGATATAATATGACATAATACCAAGGCCGCCTATGATAAAAACAGGCGTCTGGCTTTTCATAATCGAAAAATTAGAACTTTACCGCTAATTAGTGATCCGGAGCCGTGTTTCATGCGCGATCATCGCCCTCAATCGACCGCCAGCCTGCTTGACGACACCCAGCTGGGTAATATTCAGCAGCGTGCCGTTGCCCTCGGCAAACTGAACAATGCAGTCAAGCAACACCTGGCCTGCGCCGAACATTGCCGGGTCAGCAACTACCGTCAGGGTACCCTGATCCTCGAGGTTGCATCCGCGGCCTGGTCGATGCGGCTCAACTATGAACGCAACACCCTGATGAGCAAACTGCGTGCCCAGCTGCTGCCGAACCTCGCCAATATCGAAATTAAAGTCAATCCGGCCCTGGCCGCTGTGGCCACCCAGCCGACAGACAAAACCCCGGACATCGTACAAAAACCGATTTCGCCTCAGGCGGCACAATACCTACGCAACACCGCGCAAGGCGCGCCGGATAAAGTCAAAGCCCGGCTGGAGCGGCTCGCAGCGCTCGCTGCCAAACAGAACAAAAACTAACGCAGTCCCATTAAAGCCGCTGGACGCCAGGTACAAAAACGCCGGACCAGGTCCGGCGTTTCTCTATTCAATTCTGGATCCGATTCGGCTTAGGCCAGGACCATCCCAGGCTGGGCGAAGGTGACAGGCACCTCTTGCTCATCGGTGAAGGTGGACCATTCAAAAGCTTCCTGATCTGCCAGCACCGCGCGCAACAGTTTGTTATTCAGGGCATGGCCGGATTTGTAAGCGACCATTTCACCAATGATGTTGTGACCACACATGTACAGATCACCGATGGCATCCAGTACCTTGTGCGTCACCAGCTCGTTGTCAAACCGCAGGCCTTCGTCATTAAGGATGCGGTAATCATCCAGTACAATCGCGTTATCGAAGCTACCGCCCAGACACAGGTTTTGTGACTGCAGGTACTCAATGTCGCGCATGAAACCGAAGGTCCGGGCACGGCTGATGTCTTTGACAAATGACTGGCTGGAAAAATCCAGCACCAAACGCTGTTGCTCTGATTCAATCGCCGGATGGTTAAAATCGATAGCGAAATCAAGGCGGAACCCGTTGAACGGACGAAGCTCAGCCCACTTGTCGCCATCTTCGACGCGAACAGTTTTCTTAAGACGCAGGAAGCGCTTCGGCGCATTCAGGGTCTCAATTCCGGCAGACTGCAACAGGTAAATAAACGGGCTGGCGCTACCATCCATAATCGGAATTTCCGGCGCATCCACTTCGATAATCACGTTATCGATCCCCATGCCTGCTAAAGCTGCGTTCAGGTGCTCAACAGTTGAGATCCGTACCCCTTCCTCATTCACCAGTGCTGTACACAGCATGGTATCGCGCACTGAATCAGCGTTGGCAGGAAAATCTACCGGCGGATTCAAGTCTGTACGGCGATAGATCACACCGGTATTTGCAGCAGCAGGACGAAGAATAAGCGTCACTTTACGTCCAGAGTGAAGTCCCACCCCAGTCGTTTGCACTATGCTTTTCAGTGTACGTTGTCTGATCATCTGCTTTCTCAACTATTGTTTGCCAATACATCGGCCCATTTTTATACCACGGTATAATAAATGGGCAGACATTATACCACTGATTCAGTGGCAACCCAAACCATTTGCCCGGATTAGTCCGCCTGCTTACGCAGGAATGCCGGGATATCCAGATAGTCGTGATCCGCCTGAGGCTTGGACTTCGCCGCAGCAGACGAACCACCCTGCTGAACATTGTTACTCTCAGCAGCCGGCTGTTGTGTCAGCGGAGCCGACTTCGTCTCTTCCACTGCCACGGCTGGGGCCGCTGGTTTTTCCTGTGTCGCCGTCGCCTGAACCGGCTTTGAACTGGTCACCAGGGTAATATCCGGCTTGGTCTCTTTACCAATCCCGGTAGCAACCACTGTCACCCGCAGCTCGTCCGACATTTCCGGATCCAGCGAGGTCCCGATCACCACAGTGGCGTTATCCGAGGCAAACGCTTTCACCGTGTTACCCACAGTTTCAAACTCGTCCAGACGCATATCCAGACCGGCCGTGATGTTCACCAACACACCGCGTGCGCCAGCCAGATCAATATCTTCCAGCAGCGGGCTGGAAATCGCCATTTCAGCCGCTTCTTCCGCACGGTCATCACCGGTCGCAACGCCGCTGCCCATCATGGCGTGACCCATTTCGGACATTACCGTCCGGACATCTGCAAAGTCGACGTTGATCATACCCGGACGGGTGATCAGCTCTGCAATGCCCTGGACGGCATTTTTCAGAACATCGTTCGCTTTCGCAAACGCGTCCAGCAGCGTGATCCCACGACCCAGCACTTTGAGCAGCTTCTCGTTCGGGATGGTGATCAGAGAGTCCACATGCTTCGACAGCTCTTCGATACCCTGCTCGGCAAACGCCATGCGTTTCTTGCCTTCGAAGCTGAATGGCTTGGTCACCACAGCCACCGTCAGGATACCCAGCTCTTTTGCCACTTCCGCAATGATTGGCGCCGCACCGGTCCCGGTGCCGCCGCCCATGCCTGCCGCGATAAAGATCATATCTGAGCCTTGCAGCTCAGCCTTGATGGCTTCGCGATCTTCCAGTGCAGAGTCGCGCCCTACCTGAGGATTCGCACCAGCACCCAAGCCTTTGGTGATATCGCCACCAATCTGGATCACTGTGCTGACACTGCTTTTACGCAGGGCCTGAGCATCAGTGTTCACAGTGATAAACTCAACCCCTTCAATCGACTCACGTACCATGTGATCGACAGCATTACCGCCGCCGCCGCCAACGCCAATGACCTTAATTACCGCTTCATCAGACATTTCCATCATCGGTTCAAACATTTGTTCTCTCCGTTTTTCCTGTTCGCATCAGGTTTAAAATTCTTTTCTTAGCCAACCACTGATTTTCGTGAAGATCCCGGAGACAGAGCGTTTCGGCTCCGGTTCACTCTCGTCAAATGTCTGACTGTCCTTTCCGTAATGCAGTAATCCTACTGCCGTTGCATAGTGCGGGGCCTGGACATAATCTGTCAGACCGCTCAGCTCAAGCGGCTGCCCGATCCGTACCTGATTGCGGAAAACCCGCTCGGCACATTCAATCAACCCTTCCATTTGCGCAGCGCCGCCGGTGAGGACAACCCCTGCCGCCAAATGGTGCTTCACCCCCGCAGTACGCAGTTGTTCCTGTATTTCCAGTAGCTTCTGATTCACCAGCCCCAGTAACTCACTGTAGCGAGGCTCGATCACTTCCGCCAAGGTCTGGCTTTGCAAGCTCCGTGACGGACGACCACCGACACTCGGGACGTCCACTTTGGCGTCTTTGCTGACCAGCTCGCTCAGCGCAAAGCCATATTTGACTTTGATTTCTTCGGCATCGCCCGGAGGCGTGCCGAAGGCATAAGCGATATCGCTGGTCACCACATTCCCGGCATACGGGATCACTTCGGCATGTCGCAGTGCCCCGCCGGTCCATACGGCCAGATCCATGGTGCCGCCGCCGATATCAACCACGCAAACACCCAGTTCACGCTCATCGGCTGTCAGTACGGCATGGCTGGCGGCCAGACCGGAGAATATCAGTTGGTCAACCTTCAGCCCGCATCGTTCAACGGCCTTGACAATATTGCGGGCCATATCATTGTGACAGGTGATCAGGTGAACGCTGGCTTCCATCCGCACCCCTGACAACCCAACCGGATTTTTAATTCCCTCTTGATAATCAATAGCAAATTCCTGGGGAATTACATGCAAAGTTCGATGTTCATCGCTAATTTTTACCGACTTCGCTGTATGGATAACATTATCAACATCATCCTGTGTTACCTCTTTGTCAGAAATCGGCACCATGCCTTTTTCTGTCTGGCAACGTATGTGTTTGCCGGATAAGGACAAAAACACGGAGGAAATCTGGCAGTCAGCCATCAGCTCCGCCTGATCGACGGCGCGCTGTACTGACTTGACCACGGACTCAAGATCATTGACCCCGCCTTTATCCATACCCCGCGACGGGCTGCTGCCGACACCAATGACATTGACCTTGTCATCGGGCAGCACTTCCCCGACCAAAGCACACACTTTGGACGTGCCGATATCCAGGCCTACTATGAGTTTTTTATCTGCCGCCTTCGTCATTAGCGCACACTCTTATCGTTATACTCACCCGCACTCCTCTGTTTGGCGGAGTGTCGTCCGGCTGTCTTATTCTGGAACTTGGTTCCAACCCACAGCAGCCCCAGTATCGTAGCGCAAGTCTACGTACGTTATGGCTTTTCCTTGCTGCTCTAATTCAGGATACAGGCTGATAAAACGCATCAGGCGCTCCATCCTGCCTTCCCGGCCCAGTTCAAGCCGGATTCCATTTGTTAGCCACACCCGCCAGGAGCGACGCTCGTTCAGAGCAAGCTGCGCCATCTCCAGGCCGGCACGCTGTAATTTCGGTTGCATCTCCCGCTGGGCTGCCAGTACCTCAGCACTGCTGCCCTCAGGACCGCTGAGTTCAACCAGCCCTAATTCCCGGACCTGCGCGGCCGCAGCACGAAAAACCTCACCGTTGGTGTTGACCAGATGCTGCCGGTTCCACACTGCAGCCGGCTGATGCTCAACCAAAAAGACTTTGATTGTATCCGGCCACTGTTTCCGAACCGATGCCCGGGCGACCCACGGCAGGGCTTCCAGCGCCAGCTGGATCTCATCCACATCCTGGGTCATGAAACTACCGAGATGCTCCAATGCCAGGATCCCCCGGCGGACATCGTCGGCTTTCAAGTATGTCAGCTCCCCCTGGATCACCAGCTGTGACAACGGCAGGCGGTTCGCATCTGTCATCCAGGTGAGGCCGGCACTCAACAGCCAGGCGATAAAACCAATCACCGCAAGAAAAAAAGTCATCCCTCCCCACGGTATCCGCTTTGCCGATGACGGCAGGGAGAAGCTTGTCACGACTGCATCAGCCATATCTTGTCTTGCCTACTTGCTTTCATTCCGTCTCCTGCACCGCCCCAGCTTGGTTCATTGCGGTGCCAGACGACCCGGCTGACCGGCCAGACGCCGGAGAATGCAAAGTTGATCGATTATACCGACCAACCTGTTGCTCTCCAACTCCTGTCGCGCCTTTCCTGGCAATTCCTGAACGTAAAACCCAATAAAAATTGCGCTTGCCGGTCTGTACTGCTTAAAAACAATGCAATAAATGTACCATTTATCACCGTTTATTCCCGAACATTTAACGGCGGCTCATTGCTGCAATATTCAGCTTCATCTCCGCCAGGTTGCGGGCAACTCTGCCGACATCACCAGCCCCCTGGGTCAGCACCAGATCTCCTTCCTGGAGAATACTGGCCAGTGCAGACGGCAAAGCTTCGCCATTGGGAACAAAAATCGGATCGATCTTGCCGCGTTGGCGGATGGTGCGGCAAAGGGAGCGGCCATCGGCACCGGCAATCGGCGCTTCCCCGGCCGAATAGACATCCAGCATCACCAACACGTCGACCTGCTCCAGCACGTTGGCAAAATCGTCATACAGATCCCGGGTCCGGCTGTAGCGATGTGGCTGGAACACCATCACCAGTCGCTTGTCTTTCCAGCCGGCGCGGGCAGCCTGGATGGTCACCGCCACTTCACTCGGGTGGTGGCCGTAATCATCAACCAACATGACCCTGCCGTTGCCGGAGTCGAACTCGCCCAGGTGATCAAAGCGGCGACCGGTCCCCTGGAACTCGGCCAGTGCCCGGATAATCGCGGCATCCTCAACGCCTTCTTCGGTCGCCACGGCGACCGCAGCCGTTGCATTCAGCGCGTTGTGACGGCCCGGAATATTGAGCTTAACTGCCAGATCCGGCTTGCCCTTGCGCGTGATGGTGAAAAAGCCCTGCTGGCCTTGCTGACGGTAGTTCACCAGGCGGACATCAGCATCTTCGGCAAAGCCGTAAGTGATCACCTGACGGCCGACCCGCGGCAGCAGTTCACGCACCACAGGATCATCGACGCACATCACCGCCAAACCGTAAAACGGCAGGTTGTGGAGAAAATCGATAAAAGTTTGTTTAAGAACTTCGAAGTCGCCGCCATAGGTTTCCATATGATCCGCTTCGATATTGGTGACAACACACACCATCGGCTGCAAGTGCAGGAAGGAAGCATCACTTTCATCGGCTTCGGCAATCAGGTAGCGGCTGCAACCCAGACGGGCGTTGGTTCCGGCACTCTTCACCAGGCCGCCGTTGACAAACGTCGGATCCAGGCCGGCCTCAGAATAAATCTGGGTGGTCAGGGCCGTGGTGGTGGTTTTGCCGTGGGTCCCGGCAATCGCGATTCCGTGGCGATAGCGCATCAGCTCAGCCAGCATCTCAGCACGGCGAACCACCGGGATCCGCTTAGCCCGGGCAGCCTGTAGTTCCGGGTTCTCGGCCACAATTGCAGTCGATGCCACGACCACACTGGCGCCTTCGATATTCTCGGCCGCATGGCCGAAATAGATCGCCGCGCCTTTGGCGCTCAAACGCTCAGTCACCGCGTTCGGTGCCAGGTCCGAGCCGCTGATCCGGTAGCCTTCGTTAATCAGCACTTCGGCAATCCCGCTCATTCCGGCCCCGCCGATCCCGACAAAGTGGATGCGCTCAACCCGACGCATCTCTGGTACCATGGTTCTGATTTTTGCTAATTGCTGGTTATCCAGTTCTTTCATCACTCTGTCTCATGTTATGGGTTTGCCAGCGTTCGGATCACCGCCGCCACGCGGGCATCGGCATCCAGAATCGCTGCATCGCGCGCCGCTTCGGCCATGGCAGCCAGCGCGCGGCGATCAAGTTGGTCAATTTGCTCAGCCAGCCCTGCCGGCGTCAGATCAGCCTGTTCAATCATCCTGGCCGCACCACAGTGCACCAGATGATCGGCATTCAACGCCTGCTGACGATCTTTGTGCATAAAAGGAATGAAGATCGCGCCGACACCAGCCGCAGCAAGCTCAGAAACCGTCAGCGCACCGGAGCGACACACGACCAGATCAGCCCAGGCATAAGCCGACGCCACATCATCGATGAACTCGGTGATCTCATGTGTCACGGCTGTATTGGCGACATAGGCCTGCTCGGTTTCAGCCTGGTTGCCTTTCCCTGCCTGATGGCGGATTGTGACTTTATTGCCCAGCTGGCCGGCAACGGCCGGCAGGGTCTGGTTCAAGATCCGTGCACCCTGACTGCCACCCATCACCAGGATCCGCAGCGGCCCCTGGCGCTCAGCAAAACGCTGTGCCGGCGGTGGCAGCTCGGTGACATCACGGCGAACCGGGTTGCCCACGACCTCTTTGTCGGCAAATGCGCCGGGAAACGCCTGCAGGACCGCCGACGCAATCCGGGACAGCCAGCGGTTAGTCAGGCCAGCAACTGCATTTTGCTCATGCAGCACCACCGGGATCCCGGATAGCCAGGCTGCAACGCCGCCCGGCCCGCTGACATAACCGCCCATCCCCAGCACTACGTCCGGTTGCCAGGCTTTGAGATATCGCCGGGCCTGCGCAATGGCGCCGAAAATTTTAAAAGGCGCGGCCAACAGCCTGGCAATCCCCTGGCCCCGCAAGCCCTTGACCTTGATAAAGTCGATCTCAATCCCGTGCTTGGGCACCAGGTCCGCTTCCATCCGATCGGCTGTCCCCAGCCAGCGGATTTCCCAGCCTTCCTGTTGCAGCTTCCTGGCCACCGCCAGTCCGGGAAACACATGGCCCCCAGTGCCACCGGCCATCACCAGTAAGCGCTTATTCTTGTTCGTCATCGTTTTCATCTGTTTCTTCTGCAGGCCCGTACCGAGCCGCCTGACGCTGCTCATGATCAATTCGGATTAAGATCGCGACCGCCGTCGCCATCATAAATAAACTTGAGCCGCCGTAGCTGATCAGCGGCAATGTCAGCCCCTTGGTCGGAACCAGCCCGGCAGCCGCCCCAACGTTGACCAGGGTCTGGAACGCAAACCAGAAGCCAAAGCCAAATGCCAGAAATCCACCGAACAGCTGTCTTGACTGCAGGCACTTACGCCCGATCAGCAGCGCTTTGAATACCAGAGCAAAAATCAGGAGTAACACCACAGTCACCCCGACCAGCCCCACTTCTTCCGCCAACACCGCAAACACAAAGTCGGTATGAGCTTCCGGCAGGTATTCCAGCTTCTGAATCGAGTTACCCAGCCCCTGGCCCAGCCAGTCGCCGCGGCCAAAAGCCATCAACGACTGGGTGAGCTGGTAGCCGCTGCCAAACGGATCTTCCCACGGATCCATGAAGGAGGTCACCCGGCGCAAACGGTAGGGTTCAAAAATAATCAGCAGGGTGATCCCCAGCACCGCCGCCGCCAGCATCGCCAGAAACTGCCACAGCTTGGCGCCGGCAATAAACAGCATGCCGACCGTGGTGACAAACATCACCACGAACGAGCCGAGATCCGGCTGCATCAGCAGCAACCCGGCCATCACCGCCAGCACCACCAGCGGCTTGATAAAACCATAAAAACTCTCCCGCACCTGGTGATACTGACGCACCAGATAGCCGGAGAGGAAAATAAACAGCGACAATTTGGCCACTTCGGCCGGCTGAAGGTTAAAGATCCCCAGCGGGATCCAGCGCGACGCCCCGTTCACCGAACGCCCCACTACCAGCACGGCAATGAGCAGAAAAATCGACCCCAGCAGCATCGGCACACTGAGCTGACGCCAACGTTCGAGCGGGATCTGGACCACAAACGCCGCAATCACCAGCGCACAGATCAGGAAAAAGCCATGGCGCAGCGCAAAGTAAAACGGCATCCCGGTCAGCCGGGTCGCGACCGGGACCGAGGCGGAAGTCACCATCACCAGACCGGTCACCATCAGGATCAGGGCAATCCAGACCAGCTGACGATCATACAGACACGGCGCTGCCGGGCGAGTCAGCCACTCTCCCAGTCCTCCCAGGCGATCTCGCAGCGCACTCAGCATCACGCTCCCCCGGCCACTTGGTACTGCAGGGTTTGCGCCAGAGCCACGAAAGCATCGCCCCGGGCCATAAAATTCGGGAACTGATCAAAGCTGGCACAGGCCGGCGACAGTAGGATCATGTCACCCGCTTTGGCCGAGGCTGCCGCCTGCGCCATGGCCTCGGCCATCGTTTCAACCCGGATGGCAGAGTCAGCCAAAGGCAGGAACAACTCCCCGTCCCGACCGTAGCAATAGAGCCGGACATCCAGCGGTGCCAAGATCGGTTTGAGCTCAGAGAAATCCGCGCCTTTGCCATCCCCACCCATCAGCAGATGCAAGGTGCCGGACAGCGACAGTCCTTTCAGGGCTGCCAGAGTGCTGGCCAGATTGGTCGCTTTCGAGTCATTGACCCAGCGCACCCCCAGATGTTCCGCCACCAGCTGGCAGCGATGGGCCAGGCCGCGATAACGGCGCAGCGCGCGACAGGCCGCCTCGCGATCAACACCAGCCGCATCGGCCAGCGCCAGCGCGGCCAGGCTGTTGGCGATATTATGCCGGCCGACTAAGGCGATCTCTGCGGCCGGCATTAAAGCTTGCTGCTCCACCGCCAGCCACTCGGCGCCGTCCTGCTCAACCAGGCCGTAAGCCTGAGCGTCAAAACCAAAACTGGTCATCGCGCCGACAAAGGATGGCGGGCAAGTTGCCGGATCATCGCGGTTCCAGATCGCCAGCTTGGCGTGATCGAAAATCCGCATTTTGGCCTGGCTGTAATCGGCCAGGCTGTCATAGCGATCCATATGGTCTTCTGACAAATTGAGGTAGGCCGCGGCCACAAGCGATAATGAGGAGGTGGTTTCCAGCTGGAAGCTCGACAGCTCCAGCACATACAAATCATGGTCCTGCGCCAGCATATCCAGCGCGGCAAATCCGATATTGCCGCCGACACCGACGTTGAGCCCGGCCTCCTTGGCCATTTCGCCGACCAGGCTGGTAACGGTACTCTTGCCGTTCGATCCGGTGATCGCCACCACAGGTTTGGTCACGGCGCGGGCAAACAGTTCAATGTCACCGACAATCTCAATCCCGGCCTGGCGCGCGGCCACCAGCTCCGGCGTCGCCAGTGCCACACCCGGACTGGCAACAATCAAATCGGCATTCAGCAGCCAGTCCATCTGCCAGCCGCCGCTGTGCAGGGCGACCGATGACGGCAGCTGATCCCGCCCGGGCGGTGTCAGGCGGGTGTCCATGACCTTGATCGCCAGCTCGCCCGGCTGACGCAGCAGGTGGTTCACCACCGAGAGGCCGGTCATACCCAGTCCAACTACCACAACCTGTTTGACACCATCCAAGCCATTCATGTTATCGTACCTTCAGTGTTGCCAGCGCGATCAACACCAGCATCAGGGTAATGATCCAAAAGCGCACAATCACCCTCGGCTCCGGCCAGCCCTTAAGCTCATAGTGGTGGTGGATCGGCGCCATCCGGAAAATACGCTGGCCGCGCAGCTTGTACGAACCGACCTGCAGGATCACCGACACGGTTTCCATTACGAACACCCCGCCCATGATCACCAGCAGCAGCTCCTGACGCACCAACACCGCGATGGTGCCGAGCGCACCGCCCAGGGCCAGCGAGCCGACATCGCCCATAAACACCTGTGCCGGATAGGTGTTGAACCACAAAAAGCCCAGACCGGCACCGACAATCGCAGTACAGACCACTACCAGCTCACTGGCATCTTTGAGGTACGGAATATTGAGGTATTCGGCAAAATTGACGTTCCCGGTCGCCCAGGCAATAAATGCCATCCCGGCCGCCACCATTACGGTCGGCATGATCGCCAGGCCATCAAGGCCATCGGTCAGGTTGACCGCATTACTGGTGCCGACAATCACAAAATAGGTCATCACGATGTAGAACAGCCCCAGTTGCGGCATCACATCTTTGAAGAACGGCACCACCAGTTGGGTTGCCGCAGTATCCTGGCCGTGCACATACAGGGCAAACGCGACTCCGAATGCAATCACCGACTGCCAGAAGTATTTCCAGCGGGCAATCAGGCCATCGGTATTTTTGCGCACCACTTTGCGGTAGTCATCGACAAAGCCCACCGCACCATAACCCAACATCACCGTCAACACGGCCCAGACATACGGGTTCGACAAATCTGCCCATAACAGCACGGTAATCGCAATCGCAGCCAGGATCATAATGCCGCCCATGGTTGGCGTACCGCGCTTGCTGAAATGCGACTCCGGCCCGTCATGGCGTACCACCTGGCCAATCTGCAGCATTTGCAGGCGAGTAATCAGGCGCGGCCCCATCCACAGCGAGAGCAACAGTGCCGTCAGCACACTGATAATGGCACGAAACGTCAGGTACTCAAACAGACGAAAAAACGGGAATGTGGACTCAAGTAAGTCGGCTAACCAATAAATCATTCTTTATGTTCCTGCAGTGCGACAATGATGTCTTCCATCCGGGTGCTCCGGGCACCCTTTGCCAGCACTGTAACCTCTTCATTTTGTGAATTATGTTGAAATTGATGAAGCTGTGATTTCAGCTGCGCAATCAGCGCCGCTTTATCCGCAAAATGGTGGCCATGATTGAGCTCACTCACCACCGCACTGGCCTGGCCGAAGGTAAAGACCTTGTCCAGCGCCTTGGCGCGCGCATACTCCGCCACTTCCCGGTGCAGCGCAAGGCTCTCTTCGCCCAGCTCAGCCATATCACCCAACGCTAACCAGCGCTGGCCGTCAAATGTTGCCAGCAGATCAATCGCCGCTTTCACCGAAGCGACACTGGCGTTGTAAGTATCATCAATCAGCCGCAGTCCTGGCGCCGGCTGGCTGATTTCCACCCGCCCCTTAACCCGCTCAACCCCAGCCAGACCAACCCGAACCTGATCCAGGCTGGCACCGACGGCCATACTCAAAGCAGCCGCAGCCAGGGCATTGGCCACGTTATGCGCCCCCGGCAGGGTCAGCGTCACGGGCACATTGCCATCGGGGGTGCGCATTGTAAAACAAGCGCAGCCAAGATGGTTAATAAATATGTCATCGGCGCTAAAATCGACGTCCTGCCGGGCCGCAGAGAATGTGACCACCCGCTTGGAGTCAAGCAGCGGCTGCCACAACTCCCGGGCGTTGGAGTCGGCATTGATAATCGCTACGCCGTTGTCATCCAGGCCTTCAAAAATCTCCCCTTTGGCCTTGGCTACGCCATCGAGCGAGCCGAATCCTTCCAGGTGGGCTGCCGCCAGGTTATTGATCAGCGCCACCTGCGGCTTCACCAAGGCGGTGGTATAAGAGATTTCCTGCTGGTGATTGGCTCCCAGCTCGACCACCGCAAACTCATGGCTGGGCTCGAGGCGCAGCAGGGTCAGCGGTGCCCCGAGATCATTATTCAGGTTGCCGGCGGTCGCCAGCACCTTGCCTTTCTGCGCCAGAATGGCCGCAGTCATCTCTTTAACCGTGGTTTTCCCGCAGCTGCCAGTCAGCGCCAGGGTCTGCAACCCGTGCTGAGCGGCCATTTCTGCTTTGACCCACGCACCGAGCTGCCCTAACGCCAGGCGGGTATCTTTAACCACCAGCTGCGGGATTTTGAGCGGTAAGTGCTTGCTTACCAACAGCGCGGTTGCCCCGTTCTCCCGGGCATTGGCGCAAAAATCATGGCCGTCAAAACGCTCGCCTTTCAGGGCTATAAATAACGTTTGAGGCTGCATATTGCGGGTGTCGGTCGAGATCTGCGCAATAGACGTGTCCTGGCCAATCAGCTCGGCATCCAGAACCTGTGCCAGTTGTGATAGCTGAACCTTGATCATGCCTTGTTCTCCAATAGTGCTGCAACCGTTTCCCGATCCGAGTAATGAATCGTGCAATCCGCCAGCACCTGATAATCTTCATGTCCTTTACCGGCCACCAGCACGATATCGTCGGCGCCGGCCTGGGTAAATGCCCACTCACAGGCGCGGGCGCGATCGTGCTCGATTTTCGCTTGTGCCGGTTGTGTCAGCCCGACGAGCATATCGGTTACAATCGCCGCCGGCGATTCACTGCGCGGGTTGTCGTCGGTCAGAATAATGCGGTCCGCCAGCCGCTCAGCGACTGCGGCCATCAACGGCCGTTTGCCGGTATCACGATCGCCGCCGCAGCCGAAAATACACCAGAGTTTACCCCGGCAATGCACCCGTAGCGCCTGCAGCGCTTTTTCCAGCGCATCCGGCGTGTGAGCATAATCAACAACCATCATAGGTTTGTCAGGGGTTTGAAAAACTTCCATCCGGCCAATCACCGCCTGCAGTTGCGGTGCCGTTGCCATCAGCTGTACCAGCGGATGGCCGGTCGCCAGTAACGTCGCCAACGCCAGCATCAGGTTAGTGACGTTAAATGAGCCCACCAACGGCGCGGTAAATTCACCCGCCCCCCAGGAAGAATCAAACGCCACGGTCACCCCCTGGGTGGTATAGCTGACCTGCTCCAGCCACAAGGCCGGCCCCGGGTGCGCTGCGAGCAACGACCGCTGACTGGCAACAGCGACCGCCTGCGGCAGCTCGCCCAGCCACTCAAGTCCGACGGCATCATCGGCATTGATCACCGCGACACCGGCCTGGTGCTCGGTAAACAGGGTTTTCTTCGCTTGCGCATAAGCTGCCATATCGCCGTGATAGTCAAGGTGATCGCGACTGAGGTTGGTGAAAATGCTGGCACTAAATTTCAGTGCCTTCACCCGCCCCTGCACCAAGCCGTGGGAAGACACCTCCATCGCGGCAAAATCCGCCCCCTGGGCAACCAAATCGGCCAGCTCCTGCTGAATTTCAATTGCGCTGCCGGTGGTATTGACTGTCGGCTTCAGCTGCTGCAGCAGGCCATTGCCCGTGGTGCCCATCACCCCGGCACAATAGCCGAGCTGCGCTGCCCATTGAGCCAGCAGCTGGGAAATGGTGGTCTTGCCATTGGTGCCGGTCACCGCCACCAGCTTCAGTGCCTGGTCCGGCGCGCCGTAGAAGCGTCCGGCAATGGCCGAAAGCTGCTGGCCCAGCGCGGGCAGAAACAGCACCGGGATCCCCTGCTGCATCTCGATACGAGGTTGCGAGCCAGCCGTTTCTTCCGCCAGGATCGCGCTCGCACCGGCTTCCATCGCGGCCGGGATAAACCGGCGGCCATCAACGGCATGCCCCTTTACCGCCACGAACAGATCGCCCGCTTGGACACGACGACTGTCTAAAGTCATTCCCGACAGCGCAACTTGCCCAGCCTCGGTAGGCCAGTGCGCCGGGTCGAGCCAGGGAGACAAGAGTTCGCCGAGTTGACGATTTGATTTAAGTACCGGCATGGGTTTGGCCTCTGTTATGTACGACTTTGAGTTGTTCACCGGTTCCGGCATCAGGCGGAACATTCAAGATCTGAAGCGCACTTTCCATCACTTCAGAAAAAATCGGTGCAGCCACCAGGCCACCGTAATACTTATCGCCCTGCGGTTCATTGATCACCACCACCATCGCCAGGCGCGGATTACTGATCGGTGCAACCCCGGCCGTCATCGCAATATATTCATCGCTATAACCGCCGGCCATGGCTTTTTTCGCGGTGCCGGTTTTGGCCCCAACCCGGTAGCCCGGTACCGCCGCGCGAAACGCACTCCCGCCTTTCTGGGTGACGGTTTCCAACATATTCAGAAGTTTGCGGGTATTTTCGACCGACGTGACCTGCCGTCCGGGCACCACTTGTTCAGTTTTGAGGATCGAGAGCGGACGGTTGACGCCCATCGCACCGAGGGTGGCGTAAGCACGCACGAGCTGAATCGGTGTCACCGAGATCCCGTAGCCAAACGACAGGGTCGCGCGCTCAAAGTCCGACCAGCGCCGGCGATCGGGAAAGAATCCCTGGGCTTCACCGATCAGGTTGATCCCGGAGGCATCGCCGAGCCCGACGCTGCTGTACATCCCGAGTACGGCATCGACCGGCATCGCCAGGGACAATTTACTCACCCCGATATTACTGGATTTCTTGAGGATTTTAGTCAAGTCAGCCTTGCCGACCCGGGAGACATCGCGCACCCGGCTGCCACCGACCTGCATCAGGCCGTTGCCGGTGTCAATCATGGTGTCTTCATCGGCCACCCCATTTTCCATCGCCGCCAGCACCACGAATGGCTTGATGGTGGAGCCCGGCTCCATCGCATCAGTGATCGCCCGGTTTCGCATCCGGAAACTCTGCAGCTGCTCGCGGTTATTCGGGTTATAGGACGGCGCATTGACCATGGCGAGGATTTCACCGGTGCGGACATCCGCCATCACCACCGAGGCCGAGGTCGCGCGGTAATCCGCTACCGCCTGTTTCACGGCCCGGTAAGCCACCGCCTGCAGGCGCTGATCAATACTCAGGCTCAGCGGCTTGCCCGGCTCACGCTGTTTGAGGGAAATATTTTCCACCACCCGGCCGTAACGGTCCTTGCGCACCGTACGTCGCCCCGGCTCGCCGGTCAGCCAGCCATCATAGGTTCGCTCGACCCCTTCCAAGCCGCGGCTATCAATCCCCGTCACACCGAGTAAGTGTGCACTGACTTCTCCAGCCGGATAAAAACGGCGCGACTCATCTTTGAGGCCGACCCCTGGCAGTTTCAGCTTGTTGACATAGGCGGCCATCGCCGGGCTGACCTGACGCTGGAGGTAGATAAAGCGGCGCTTCTGATTGCTTTCCAGCCGTGTCAGCAACCCCTCACGGTCCAGTCCCAGTACATCGGCCAGGGCATACCAGCGATCCGGGTTCTGAATACCGCCACTTTTGTAGATTTGCACCGGGTCGGCCCAGACCGCCTGGACCGGCACACTGACTGCCAGCTGCTCACCATTGCGATCAGAGATGATCCCGCGCGCAGACGGCATCGCCTTGACCCGCAGCGAGCGCATATCGCCTTCCTGGATCAGCTTCCCCGGCTCCAGCACCTGGATATAAGCAGCGCGGCCAATCAGGGCCAGTAACGCCAGCACAACACATCCGCATATAACACCAAAGCGCCACGGGATAAACACCGGTGGCGCTTTCTGGCGACGCTGATTTTCAGACTGCTGACGCTTTAATTTATTCATCAAACTCATTACTGTACGACGACTTCGCTATCCCGTGACGGGCGCTTCATCTCCAGCTCTTGTTCAGCCAGTTGTTCAATTCGGCTGTGCTCAGCCAGGGCATTTTCCTCAAGAATTTGGTTACGCCACTCAATGTCGAGCTGATCCCGCTCGATCAGCAACTGCTCCTGCTGGGCAATCTGCTGACGCGAGTGATGGGTGATCAGCACCACTCCGAGTGCTGAAACCAGCACCAGAACCAGCAGCACCAGCGGCACCCGACCGACGGTGACCAGGTCCCGGGCGATCAGGCGTGCCAGGTTTTCTGACGGCTCTGGTGCAGCACTCATAACCGTTCAGCCAGCCGCAGGACGGAGCTGCGCGAACGCGCATTGCCGTCAATTTCGTTTTTCGACGGCTTGATCGCCTTGCCGACCGTTTTCAGGGCTGCCGATCCCAACGCTTTGATCTGATCTTCCGTCAGCGGCAGGCCGGCAGGCACTTCCGGCCCTTTGCTCTGCTTGCGGATAAAACGCTTCACCAGCCGATCTTCCAGCGAGTGGAAGCTGATCACCGACAGCCGGCCGCCCGGTGCCAGCACATCGACAGCCCCGTTCAGCGCAGTCTCGATTTCTTCCAGCTCGCTGTTGATATAGATCCGGATCGCCTGGAAACTGCGGGTCGCCGGGTGCTTGTGTTTATCACGAAA